>NZ_VFTW01000011.1:0-172372 GCF_006440815.1 Mesorhizobium sp. B2-8-3 | reverse complement strand
CAGCCATCGCATCAAGAAATGCGCCTGGAACGACGACTATCTCATCAATGCGATCACTCATATGCGATAGCCCTGCCCTTGTAGGGGAGATTGGCAGCTCCACCGGCTCGAAATCCGTTGCCGGACGCCGGTGAGTGTGAAACGCTCCGTAAAAGCCGCGATCGATGAGCGCCGGCCGACGAATATCCAGTGGGTGTCGGCGCGATCGTGGTCCGGAGAGCATCGCAGTGAGCGCAAGCGTGGAAGCCGACGACGCCAGGGGGGTGGTCCAACCTGCTGATCGCGGCGGAGAAGGGCGACACCGAAGCCGTTCGGGCGGAACTCGCGGCAGGCGCCGACATCAACCAGGCCGACGAAGACGGCTGGTCGGCGCTGCATCTTGCCGCCCATAATGCCCGCATCGCGGCGCTCATGACGCTGATCGCGGATCCGGCAATCGACGTCAATTCCAGGAACAAATGGAAGAGCACGCCCTTGAGCCTGGCGGCGGCCAAGGGCCATTACGCCTGCATCCAGGCGCTGGCGGCCCATCCCCGTATCGATATCGATGCCCGTGCCGACTATTACGGCAGGACGGCGCTCATCGAAGCGGCAAGGAACGGACATCTCGATGCCGTCAAGCTGCTGGTCGAGCACGGCGCGGACGTCAATGCGGCCGACAAGACTGGACGTAACAGCGCCCTCATCGAAGCCATCAAGGGGCGGCACTTTGCGGTCGCTGACTATCTGCTTGAGTCCAGGAAGGTAAACTTCCTCAACAAGGACATGCGGCTCAACGCCCTGATCTGGGCCGGCAGCACCCGCAACGGCGAGCTCATCGAGAAACTGGAAGCGGCGATCCACGCGTTCTTCGAAGGCAAGTGAGGACAAGGCGACGCCGAGGGAGCGGGTAATCCCCTCCCTGCGGGGGAGATCGGCCAATCACCCTGCCCCAGTCCCCGTGCGTACGGCCTCGCGGTCGCTCTCGTCGCGTTTCACCCGCTCGTCGGAGATCAGCACCACCGGGCATGGGCCGCGGCGCAGGACGGCCGTCGTCGTCTCGCCGAAAATCAGCTCCTCGCCCTGACGCCGCGCCACGCCCATGACGATCAACGCCACGCTGCGGCCGGCCTGGCGGGCGATGGCATCGGCGGCGGCGGCCCGCGAGCGGATGGCGGTCTCGATCTCGACGCCGTAGCGGTCGGCAAGGGCCACGATGTCCTTCAACACCGCTTCTCGGCGGCGATGCGAGACCGTGTCGCGCGGCTCGTCGCGGCCGACCCTGGCGACATAGAGCATCTTGACCGGCGCGCCGGTGACGGCGGCGATGGCCAAAGCCAGTTCGGCGCCTCGGCGCGCAACCGCCGTGCCGTTGACCGGCACCAGTATCTTGCCGGATCCCGGGCCGAGCCGGGGCATCTGGCGGCCAGCGGCCGCCGGCTTCAACACCAGGCAGAGCGGCCCGTCAAAGGCGCCGGCGACTTCATTCAGCCGATGCGAGAAGCCGCCCTTGGGGGTGACCGCCCGGCCGAGGCCGACGAGCAGCATGCCGTAACCCTTGCGCGCCTCCTTGGCGACCGCCTCGGCCGAAAGCACCTCGTGCTGGCGGCGGGTGACCGGCGCTTCGCGCGCCGGCGTCTCGTCGCCCTTTTTCGCCGCCTCGCGGCTGTCCTCCGCACCCTTCTCGATCTCCTCCAGATGCAGCCCCTCGGTCGGCTCGGCGTCGATCTCGCCGCTGGAATGCAGCACCGTCGTCGGCTTGCCGGCGCCGATGACGCCGGCAAGATAGGCGGCGAAGCGGCCGACGACGCCCTCGTCGACCACCACCAGAAGCCGCTCCAGACCGGCGACGAATCCGCGCTGGTCGACCTCCTCGCGCTCCAGCCGCTTCTTTTCCTTCTCGCCGATCGGCAGGCGGCGCAACGCCCAGCGCAAGGTCGGCGGCATGATCAAAGTGGTGATGACCGCCATGGTGACGATCATGGTGAAGAGGTTATGCGAAAGTACGCCCATCGACAGGCCGATCGAGGCGACGATGACCTCCGTGGAACCTCGCGCATTCATGCCGCAGCCGACAGCGATGCCTTCGGCGCGGCTCATGCCGGCGACTTCCGCGCCAATGAAGGCGCCGCCGAACTTGCCGATCGAGGCGATCACCACCAGCGCCACGGTGAGTAGCGCGAGCTGCGGATCGATAAGCACGGTGAGATCGGCCGACAGGCCGGCGACGCCGAAGAAGACCGGCATGAACAGCGCGGTGATGATGCCGCGCAACTGCCCTTCGATGTGGCGCGACAAGATGGGCGACTCGCCCACCAAAATGCCGGCGACGAAGGCGCCGAGCACGGTGTGCACGCCGATCAGGTCGGTGATCAAAGCCATGGCGCCCATGATGGCGAGGATGACGGTGACGACTGCGTATTCCGAGCGGAAAGTATCGTTTGTCCAGCGGATGGCGTCGAAGACGATGCGGCGCCCTAGCGTGAAGGAAAACACCATGAAGGCGGCGACGCCGGCGATGGTGAAGGCCAGGCTGCCGATCTCGATGCGCCCCTTGGTGGCGATGCCGATGGTGATGGCGATGATCACCCAGCCGATCGTGTCCTCGATGATGGCCGATGAGACGATGATCTGGCCGAGGTCGCGGCGCATGAAGTTCATGTCGCGCACCACCATGGCGACGATCTTGACCGAGGAGATGGAGAGCGCGGTGCCGAGGAACAGCCCGGCGACGATGCGCTCGCTGCCGGCGGCAAGCAGCGTGGCCGGCATGAACTGGGCGGCGACGAAGCCGAGCGCGAAAGGCATGGCCACGCCCGCGGCCGAGATGGAAAAGCAGGCGCGGCCGACGCGTCGCACCAGCCTGAGATCCGTCTCCATGCCGGTGAGCAGGAGCAGCATCAAGACGCCGAGTTGGGCGATGGCGTTGATCATCGACTTTTGCGATGGGTCGCCGGCGAAGATCAGCCGCTCGCCCGCCGGCCAGACCCAGCCGAGCAGCGAGGGCCCGAGCAGGATGCCGCCGATCAGCTGTCCCATCACCGCCGGCTGGCCCAGTATTTCCAGCACCTCGCCGATGCCGCGGCCGACGACAAGCAGCAGGATCAGCTCGGCGACGAAAATGCCTTCCGAGGACATGCCTGTCTTCTCGGCGGCGAAGGCGACGGCGGGGATCAGGGCGAGCGCCGCAGCACCAAGCGCGATCGACCAACGCCGATTGAGTATTTTGGACAAGCTGTCTCCCCTCGATTTCGCGTCACAACGGTTTGGCCGGTGCTTCGGTTGCAGGGCGTCGAAGTTGCCAATTTCCCCACAAGGGGGGAGATCAGCAGTTCCAGCGCCGCATCCCTTACATTTCTATTCAAATGCCGCCGCCGATCTTTGCTTCCCGGTAAAGCGACTCGGCGATGGTCGCGCCGTGGCGGGCAATAAGGAGAAGCTAATGAAAAGCGACTTTGCCGCCGCCCACCTGCACCTCGACCGGGCCTGCCATTACCTGCGTGGCGACGATGAAACGAGCCGCGCGGCGCTTGCGGCGCTCGACCTTGTGATCGAGGCGGTGGCAGCAGCCCAGCATGCCAGGCCGATAGCCGATGTGCTGCCCTTTCCGCGGCGCGCGAATGGTGGTCTTCCCCCGCTTGCATCCTGACTTATCCGCCTGAAAAGGCGGGAACATTCTGGCCAGCCGCACGTTATGAGGATTGGGTATGGCCGGCCGATCTCGGGCCGGCCGGCCATGGCGGCGGGAGGCGCATGGCAGAGGGATGTCCCAGACAAGGGCCGCAAAACCAACCGACGCGGCTTGGCCGACAGAGGCGGCCGCGCCAGCAAAATCAACCGAAGCGGCCGCGCCGCCGCGCGCTTCCGATACGCTGGCGCTGAAGCTTAGTTCTCCCGAATTCACCACGACGCTGTCGCATTTCCATCGCGCCGAGATCGCGCGCATGGCGGGCTGGCGCGACCGGCTCGACCGCACCAGCAACTGGGCGATCACCGTGGTGGCGGCGATGCTGTCGGTGTCGCTGTCGACGCCCAGCGCGCATCACGGCGTGCTTTTGTTCGCCATGCTTTTGATCACCCTGCTTTTGTGGATCGAGGCGCGGCGCTATCGCTTCTTCGACGTCTACCGCGCCCGCGTGCGGCAGTTCGAGCGCTATTACTTCGCCCAGATCTTTTCGCCGCAGCCCGACTACGCCTCCAATTGGCTCGCGATCCTTGGCGAAGGCCTGCGCTCGCCGCGTTTCCTGATCTCGCAGCGCGCGGCGCTGATCAGGCGGCTGCGCCGCAACTACATCTTCATGTACACGATCCTGCTGCTAGCCTGGATCCTGAAGATCACCACGCCGAGCCTGTCGCGCGAAGGCTCTCCGATCGGCTTCGGTGCCTCGCTCGTGGACACGTTCCGGGTAGCGACACTGGGCCCCATCCCTGGCGTCGTCGTCGTGTGCGGGGTGGCCGCCTGCTATCTCGCGCTGCTTGCCGCCGCATTCCTGGTCCGCGCCGATGACGGCGAGCTGTCGTTCGGCGACGTGCATGTGTGAAACAGTGGCGCGCCAAGGACTTCAGCCATGCTTGCTGGAGCGTGCCGCGCGATCACAATCCCGGCGGCCTGACAAAGCCGTCGGTCAGGCGCGACAGCGCCTTGGCGGCCGCCAGCAGCTTCATGTCCGAATGGCGGCGGCCGACGAGCTGGGCGCCGATCGGCAGGCCTTCTCGGTCGAGGCCAATCGGAATGACGACGGCCGGATGACCTGTCAGGTTGAAGCGACAGGCGTGGCTGAGCGCGCTCCAATAGGGCGTCTCGACACCATCGACCGGAATCGGCATTCCCATCTCCCGGTGGCGAAAAGCAGTGCACATCATCGCCGGACAGACGAGCACGTCCCAATCGCCGAACAAGCGCTCCCATGCGTAGATGAATTCGTCCCTCTGATTGAGCGCCTCGAGATAGGTCGACAGCGTGGGGGAGTTTTCCAGCGGCGGCTGGAAGGCCTGCGAATACCAGGTGATGAAGTCCGAAAACAGCGCCCGCTCGGCGGCGAAATCATGTGACGGCAGGGCCTGACCGACCCGTGCGCCGCTGGCGTCGATCGCGCTGGCAAGACCGGCAATCGCATCGGCGATATCGCGAGCGGTCGGCACGCCGGGGAATTCCGGCGCGAAGGCTATGCGCAGCCGGTCGAGCGGCGGCTCCGGCTCCTCGTCCGTCGCCACCGGCGGCACTTCGGTGTCGAGGCCGTCGGCGCCGGCGATAACGCGGTGGGCAAGGATGAGGTCGTCGACGCCACGTGCAAGGGGCCCTATGTCGAACAGCAATCGGAAGCTGCGCGGTATGTCGGGGGGATCGGCATAGCTGCCGGTGATCGGCACAGTTGCCTGCGTCGGCTTGAAGCCATAGACGCCGCACAGATGCGCCGGCACGCGGATCGAGCCGCCGGCGTCGCTGCCGATCTCCAGCGGAGCGAGCCCCGCGGCTACCGCTGCCGCCGCGCCGCCACTGGAACCACCCGGCGTGCGCGTGACATCCCAGGGATTGCCCGTGCGGCCAAAGATCGGGTTAACGGTCTGCAGGTCGCGCAGTCTCGGCGGCACATTAGTCTTGCCGATGATGATGGCGCCGGCCTTGCGCAGGCGCGCGGCAATGGTGCTGTCAACCGTCGGTACATGGTCGGCCCAGGCCCTCAGGCCGATCGTGGTGCGCATGCCGGCGGTGGCGTGGCCGTCCTTTAGCGTAATCGGCACGCCGTGCAGCGGCCCGACGGTCTTGCCGCGCGCAATGGCTTCGTCGGCTGCCCTGGCGCCGTCGCGCGCGGCCTTCTCGTCGAGGGTGATAATGGCATTGAGGAGCGGATTGACGGCGGCGATCCGCTCCAGCTGCGCCTCCATCGCCTCGCTTGCGCTCACACTCCGCTCGCGGATCGCCGCCGCCAGTTGGGTGGCGGTCAGGAAGGTGGTGTCGGTGGCAAGAGTGGCGGTCATGTGCGTGTTCTCCCTGTGTTGGGGGAGTAAGGCAGCAGGAAGCGATAGCCTGCAGATTTCCCCGCTGCCCCAGTCCCTCAACCCCTTACCGTCTCACTGCCCGCCCATCTCCTTCTTGAACTGCTCGAAGTCGACCTGCATGCCGTTGAAGATGGTGCTCCAGTGGCGGGTCAGAGCCGCCATGGCGACGGCTTCCTGGATCTCCTCGTCGGTGGCGCCGGCGCGCTTGGCGTCCTGCGTGTCCGACCAGATGCAGTAGCTGCAGGGAATCTGCGCCGCGACCGCCAGCGAGATCAGCGACTTGACCTTCGGCGGCAGCGCCGTCTTGTCGCTGAGCTCGATGGCCTTGACCTCGGCCCATGCGCCGGGCAGACCGGCCTTGGGAAACTGTTTGATGAAGCTCGGCACGCCGCCCATCGTCGACTGGATGTCCTTCAGCGTCGCATCGTAATCGTCGGCATTGGCAAGCAACGGCGTCGCGAGCATGGCAAGCGAGCCCAGAACGACGGCGCGGCTCAATCTGACTGCGAGAAAGGCAAACATCGGAATCCTCCTTGCTGTGGTTGACGCGCCGGCAATCGGCCGCGTGACCTAGACAGGATGATGGGGCGGATCGAAAAGTTCGCTGGGCCGGCGAACTTCACGAAGATGTCATTCCTCGAGGCGCGGCGGCCGTTCGCAGGTGTGGACGCGCATCATGCGCACCTGGCGCTCGCCGTGGATCAAAACGATGGCGAAGCTTGGCGGGCAATGGAACGGGTTCTCGGGTGGGTTGACGAAATCGCCCTCGAGCACGGTGACGTTGGCGCTGACCAGCGCCCGCACCGGCTCATGGCGAACCCCGGCGCCGACATCCTCGTCGATGGCCTCGCCGAACAGATGGCGCCCAATGCCGCGCGGCCCGCCGGCGAAGGCGATGTCGAGCTCCTCGGCATAGTGGGAAAGCACACGCTCCTTGCCGCCGCGCTGCAGCGAGCGGTATTCCTCGGTGTAGAAAGCCAGCCGCTCCGCCACCAGCTTCTGATGCTCCCTGTCGGGCAGGCCGGCCGATGCAAGCAGCAGCTCCGAAAGCCTGATCTTGGCGTCAGCCAGCCGGCTGCGCACGGTGCCCACCGGCACGCCCAGAACGGTCGATATCTCCTCGTAGCCCGGCGAGCTGCCGAAATAGCGCAGCATCACGGTAGCGCGTTGCATTTCCGGCAGATGCGCCAGCGCAGCCCACACCCAGTCGCGCAGGTCGCGGCTTTCGATGCGGCTCTCGATGCGTTCCTCGTCGGCAAGCTCGCGGAATGCGCGCTCGGTTTCGGCGGGTCCGGCACAGGGCCGGCGCCGTCGCAGCGCCATCAGGCAATGGTTCCTGAGAATCGAATGCAGCCAGCCGCCGACGGCGGCGGGATCGCGAAGGCCGTCCAGCCGGACGAGCGCGGTGAGGAACGTGTCGTGGACCGCGTCCTCGGCATCGCCGGTGTAGCCCAGCATCGACAGGGCCATGGCATGGAGTTGCGGACGGTAGCGCTCGAACAACAGGCCGAAACCGTTCGCCTCGCCGAAGCGCGCAGCCATCACCAGCGCCGCATCGGGCTGGCCTCGACCGCGATCAAAACTGGCTTGCCCCATGGCCTGATCCCCTTTCCTGATCATATCACAAGGGACAGGATGCGATGAGCGACCGGAAAGTTCGGATGCCTGTATTCATCGACCCGAACTCGTCTAATTCAGCGACAGCGCCGTCCGAAACTCCTGGGTCGAGTTGCGGCTGGGATAGGGTTCGTCCGGCACGGGAATGCCTAGATGGGCGCAAAGCGGCACCCAGCCGTCGCCGAGCTTGTGGACCAGCAGACGTTCGGCGGGCACGGTGCTCAGCACCGCCTCGACATTGTCCCGGTAGATCGCGATCGCGTGGGCGCGATCCTGCGGGCGGCCGTCAAAAACCTGTTTCGAAACGAGCGAGACGCCGAGCGAGTCATGGTCCGTGCTGCCGGCGATGGCGGGCAGGAGCGTCTTTTCGAAACTCTCCCACCAGCTTTCGGGCGAGCGCCAGGTCAGGATGACGCGCGCCTGGGGATAGATTTCGATCAGCTCGCGCCAGTAATGCGCCGAGGGCCAGTCGACGCAGGATTTATAACCGGCAAAGAGCCTATCCCAGTCGGGCGCGGCGCCCTTGGCCAGCGCCCGCCAGAGCGCCTTCTGCTCCTCATGCGCCATCACCTCCGACATATGATGGCAAGGGCCGAAACCCAGCATGGTAAGCGCCTCGCGCATCGAATCCGTCCCGGTCCGGCCAAAGCCGGTTCCAATCACCTTGAGCGACATTTCCCCTCCTCCACTTCTCCCCGTCTTCAAGCGGTTGCGATCAATCTCCCTGGACCACGAGCCGCAGGCGGTTGCCTTCCGGATCGGCGGTCGAGATAACGCGACCGTCCCTTTTCACCGGTATGTCGGCCGCTTCGAGCCTGCGCTCCACGGCGGCGAGTTCCTGCGCCGAGCCAAGCTCGATGGTGAAATGGTCGAGGCCGGCTGCACCCGGCGGCGGCTCGCGCAGCTCGTCGCGCGCCCAGATGTTGAAGGCCACCATGTGGGCGCGGCGCGCCGTGCCGCAGTCGAACATGCCGAAGGTCCGGGACTGGATATGCGGCCGGAAGCCGAGCACGCCGAGATAGAATTTCATCAGCATCTCGGGCGCGCGGGCGCGCAAATGGATGTGGCCGATAAAGGCATCCGGCGCCATCGTCGGCTCGATATGGCCGGAGTTGCCGAGGTCGCGCAGCAGGCCCGAAATGTCCAGCGGCTCGAGCCCCGAATGCGCGCTGCCGTCGGTGGCAATCAGCGTCACGCGGCCGTTGGGCGACACTTCGTGGCGCAGCAAGCGCTCCGGCGTGTCGAAGCAGATCTCGATGCCGTTGCCGGAGGGATCGGAGAGATAGAGGGATTCCGAAATCAGGTGATCCTGGGCGCTGGACCGTAAGCCAAATGCTTTGAGGCGGGCGGCTGTATGCGCGAGATCGCGGCGGCTGGTGATATGGATGGCGACGTGAAAGAGATCGCGCGACTTCTGCGGCAGTGGTGCCTCCGCGCCGGCATGGAGCACGATCAGCGTCCGGCCGCCGGCGCCAAGCTCCGCCATGGTGGCGTCCTCGCCAAGCAGCGCCAACCCGAGCGCGTCGCGCCAGACATTCAAGGCCGCCGGCATGTCGGTCACCCTGAGATGGACCGGCCCGAGCCGGGTCACTGGAGACAGCAATCCTTCATCCATCGTCGTCTGTCCGATTGCGGCCAATGACATATTAGTTGTGAATGAAAAGCCTGTCGCGCTCCAAGTTCGGGTTGACCCCTTCCCGGCGGGCAGCGACTATTGCGACGGTCGGTTTTTCTGGAATTGGTTCAGCAGGAGGAGATCGCATGGACGAGACCGAACAGTGGCGCAACATGGCGAGCGCGCCGCGGGACGGCAGCCGCATCCTGGTGACGGTGCGCTCGTCCGAACAGGGGCCGGCCGAGGTCGACATGGCCTACTGGTCGCGCGCCGACCAGTTCGGCGAGGAAGGCTGGCGGGCGTCGGACTCCTCGCCTGGCCGCGTCGTCGAATATGCCGAGCCGGAGCTCAGATGCTGGATGCCGCTGCCGACCGCCGGACGCGGGTCGATGCCGAGCCCATGGGAGGGCGAGGACGTGCCGCTGGTGGACGGAGACGGGATTTAGGGTGAAGCCCGCCGTGGATCGGAAGGCAGGCTTTCAAAGCCGAAACGAAGCGGGTCCTCGCCCGGCACGCCGGCGAGAGGGCGCTGCGCGGGCCGACGCCGCCAAGGCAAGAAGCCGGCTCACGAGCATTGGCAGACTTATTCTGGGAGCGCCGGGAAACCGTTGAGCTAGCTGCCGCTCCAGGTACCGCGCCTGGGCGATGTCGTGACGAAAGATTGCGGGTGGGTTGCCTTGGGGCCGGTAGAAACCGTCATCTTGCCGGAAGGGCCAGTCGGTCGGGCTGAATGGCAGCATTGAGGTTCTCCCACGTTTCAGGTTCGGCCAACTCTCTGGCGCGACCGTGATAAAGCTGGAGAAGGCAGCGTGATCGAAACGTGAAAAAGACCGCTTGGGACAGATAGCGGTTGAATTAGCAGGGGCGAAGCGAAAGAATTGCCATAACCGTGGCCGGGGCCGAACCCAATGATAGGGCCTCATCTTTATCTTCTGGGCGGATTTGCTCTCGCCGGTACTGGCGCGGCTGCTCCAACCTTGAGCCGCAAGGCACGGGCGATGATGGCCTATCTCGCCCTGCAAGCCGGACAGGCACAATCGCGCGAGAAGCTGGCCGCCCTGCTCTGGAGTTTGAATGGCGAAACCCAGGCCCGGATGAGCCTCAGGCAAGCCGTTTCGGCCATCCGAAAGGCCATGCACAAGTGCGGCAGCGGACGGTTTGTGACGAACGGCGCCAGTGTCGCCCTGTATCTCGACGAGATCGACTTCGATGTCGCCCGGTTCGAGACGCTTGCGACAGGATCGTCGCCCGAACACCTCGAGCAGGCACTCGCCGTCTACCGCGGCGAGCTGCTCGACGGTCTTGGCTTGAAAGAGGAGCCGTTCGAGGACTGGCTTCGAGTTGAACGCGAGCGCCTGAGAACGATCGCGGTTGCAGCGCTGGACAGGCTGGTGGCGCATTACAGCGCGTCGAACGACCTTTCATCCTGTGCGCGCACGGCTGCGCGACTGCTCGCAATGGAGCCTCTGCGCGAAGATATCCACCGGGCATTGATGAGGGCCTATGCCGCGCAGGGCCGCATCAACCTTGCTCTCAAACAGTATGAGCTCTGCCGTGAGGCGCTGGAGAGAGATCTCGGGCTGCCGCCAGAACTGGAAACGCGCCAACTGTACGAGGCTCTGCGGACTCGCCGGATGAGTTCATCGCCCTACTCGAAGCGTCCGGTTGCGGCCGCCGAGCCGGCGGCCGGTTCGGGGGCAAATGCCGGTGGGAGCCTTCCCGGCGGCGAGCCGATGCCACCGACCACCCATTACGTCAAATCGGCAGGAATCAACATTGCCTATCAGGTGACCGGCGAAGGGCTGATTGACCTCATATACGTGCCCGGCTGGGTCTCCAATCTCGACCTTGCCTGGGGCTCGCCGCGCTTCGCGCATGTGCTCAAGCGGCTCGGCACTTTTTCACGGCTGATCCGATTCGACAAACGCGGCACCGGTCTATCCGACCGCAATGTCGGCCTGCCGACGCTGGAAGAGCGCATGGAGGATGTGCGTGCGGTACTGGACGCAGTCGGCTCCACGCGAGCGGTGTTGTTCGGCAGCTCGGAGGGCGGTCCGATGTGCATGCTTTTCGCCACCACCTATCCCGAGCGTACGTCCGCGTTGGTGCTTAACGGAACCTATGCCAAGGGCACTTGGTCAAAAGAGTATCCCTGGGCAAGAACTGTAGCGCAGGTGGACGACGATGTAGCGGCCGTGGAGCGGCAATGGGGCAAGCCCGCCGACATGAGCAACGCAGCGCCGAGCCTGATCGAAAACATGGTCGAACGCGAATGGTTCGCCGCCTATCTCCGGAATTCGGCCTCGCCCGCCGATGCAATCGCGCTCTGGCGCTGGGGTACCGAAGTCGACGTTCGCGACATCCTGCCGGCGATCTGCGTCCCGACGCTGGTCGTGCAGAGGACGGACGACCGTTGGGTACGCCCAGAGGAAGGGCGTTATTTGGCAACCCACATCCAAGGAGCCAGATACGTCGAGCTGGCCGGCAGAGACCACGTGATCTGGGGTGAAGATTGCGACCGCCTGGTTGACGAGATACGAAGCTTCGTCACCGGATTGACGTCCCGAAAGACCATCTCTGCGCTCACCGGATGAGCGGCGGCATGTCGTCGGCAGAACTGCTCATTTCCCCATCAGTGGGAAGATTGGAGGTTTCCGACGCCGCACCAATAGGGCGCAGCGCCTCAGAACAAGAACGCCGCCGTGGCTGGATCGGGTCCCGTCCGGCCATCGGCGTCATCCAGGCCACGGATGGTCTGCATATCTTCGCCATCGAGTTCGAAACCGAAGACATCGAAATTGCCGGCGATACGCTCCTGGTGGATCGACTTCGGAATGACGATCAGCCCTTCCTGTAAGTGCCAGCGGATGATGACCTGCGCCACCGACTTGCCGTGCTTCTCCGCGATCTTCTCCAGCGTCGGATCGGCCAGCAGCCGGCCGCTGCCCAGCGGGCTCCAGCTCTCGATATGGATGTTGTGCTTCTCGTGGAACTCGCGCTTGTCGCGCTGCTGGAAGCGCGGGTGCAGTTCGATCTGGTTGACGACCGGCGTCACGCCGGTCTCGCCGATGATGCGCTCCAGATGGTCCTGATTGAAGTTCGACACGCCGACCGATTTTATCCGGCCGGCCTTCTGCAGCTCGACCAGCGTCTTCCAGGCCTCGACATATTTGTTCTGGCTGGGCACCGGCCAGTGGATGAGGAAGAGGTCGATCTTGTCGATGCCGAGCTTTTGCATCGTATCGTCGAAGGCGCGCAGCGCTGCGTCACGCTGATGCGCGCCGTTGCGGAGCTTGGAGGTGATGAAGAGTTCGGATCGCGGCACGCCGGCGGCGCGGATCGCCTCGCCGACGCCTTCCTCGTTGCGATAACCCTCGGCGGTATCGATCAGCCTGTAGCCGGCCCCGACGCCCCAGCGAACGACCTTGGCGGTGATGTCGGGATCGACCTGCCACACACCGAGCCCGATCTGGGGGATGGCGGCGCCGTCGTTCAATGTGAGCTGTTCGGACATGGGGGAATCCTTTTGGGAGGGAGGGTGGTGCCGACTATGTAGGCCGTGGGTTGGGGAATGCCAGTCGGGGTGGAGCTGGCGCCGCCGGCAGCTGAGGCGCCTCAGCCCCTCGCCCCGAACCGCAACCCATCCATCAAAAGCTTCACCAGCCGCCCCGACCGTTCTCGCCAGTCTGGCGTGTTCGGCGCTGAGTAGATGCCGCCCAGCGCGTGCATCACATCGGAAGCGTCGACGTCGGCGCGGATTTTCCCCGAGGCGGCGGCGGCCTCGATCAGGCCTCGCATGGCGCCGGAGACGCGGCCGGACGTATCGGAGAACAGCGTCGAATTGGTGGTGAGCAATAGGCGCAGGCTGGTGGCGAGGCCACGCTTGGTGGCGATGTAGTCGACGAAGCGCTGCATCCAGAGCTCCAGCGCGACATCGGCCGGATGCTCGCGCGCCAGTTCGTCAGCCGCCTGGCAGAGCCCTTCCACCTCGCGGCGGTAGACCACCTCGACCAGATGCTCGCGCGTCGGGAAATGGCGGTAGAGCGTGCCGATGCCGACCCCCGCCCGCTTGGCGATCTCCTCCAGCGAGGCATCGACGCCGTCGCTCGCGAAAGTCTGCGCCGCCACCTCGACCAGTCTGTCGCGGTTGCGTTGCGCATCGGCGCGCAACGGCTTCGGCGGCTGCGCATCGCGCGTCGCTTCAGCGGTCATTTCCCGGTCGGGCACTTTTTTCTCCACCAACGCAATATGGGGGGTTGAACCATGACTGGCCAGACCCCAGTTAAATAAACGGAGGCACCTCCGTTTTAGTGGAGTGGCTTTATCATATAACCAGGGGAAGCGGTATGTCACGTAGACAAGGACGGAAAGCTTTCCCTGCCCGCTGGAGACGGGCGGCGCCTTCTGCAAGGCCTGTGGTTGACGAACCCGCCCGCGAGTTCGTCATCCCAGGGCGAAGCAAGGAGCGAAGCGACGCGGCGCGGACCCTGGGATCCATGCCATACCCTGCGAGCGCGGCTACGGTGCAGAATTCTGGCCTGCCGCGTTTCTCGGCAAACGTCACGGTATGGATCCTCGGGTCAAGTCCGATGATGACGACCGCGAAGGTCGCGTCCAGGCTTCCGTTACCCTTGCCCCTCTCCTCCCAAGCCCCATTTCCATCCGCCTAGCGTCCAGCAATCGGAGCCCGACGCCCTATGACCAGCCAGACAATCATCGATCCTCCCGAAGACGGCCACGTCTTGAACGGCAAGGCCAGTCCCACCACGCTTTCCCTCCACCTCACCATCAACGGCCGCGACCATGCGCTCGACGTCGAGCCGCGCGTGACGCTGCTCGACGCGCTGCGCGACCGGCTGCATCTCAGCGGCACCAAGAAGGGCTGCGACCAGGGCCAGTGCGGCGCCTGCACCGTCCATGTCGACGGCGAGCGCGTGCTTGCCTGCCTGACCTTGGCGGCCCAGGTCGAGGGCCGCTCGATCACCACCATCGAAGGGCTCGCCGACGAGGACGGCACGCTGCACGCCGTGCAGGCCGCCTTCCTCGATCAGGACGCCTTCCAGTGCGGCTACTGCACGCCGGGGCAGATCATGTCGGCGGTGGCCTGCATCCGCGAGGGGCATGCCGGCTCCGACGAAGAGATCCGCGAATACATGGCCGGCAATCTTTGCCGCTGCGGCGCCTATCCGAACATCGTCGCCGCCGTCCGCCAGGCCGCACAGGAGCTGCGCTCATGAGAGATTTTTCCTACCTTCGCGCCGACAGTGTGGAAGCCGCGCGCAACGCCGCCGCCCTTCCCGGCGCCATGCTGCTGGCCGGCGGCACGACGCTGGTGGACCTTGCCAAATGCGGCGTCGCCGAACCTTCGACCGTCATCGACATCAGTCACATCGAGGGGCTCGAGGCCATCGATGTCACCGCCGAGCGCGCGGTGATCGGCGCGCTGGCGAAGATGAGCCATGTCGCCGACAATGCCGAGGTGAAAAGCCTGTTCCCGGCTGTGTCGGAGGCGCTGTGGCAGGCGGCCTCGGCGCAGCTGCGCAACATGGCGACCATCGGCGGCAACCTGATGCAGCGCACGCGCTGCCCCTATTTCCGCGATCCGCAAAACTTCCCGGCCTGCAACAAGCGCGCGCCGGGCAGCGGTTGCTCGGCGATCGGCGGGGTGACGCGCGGCCATGCGGTGCTCGGCGTGAGCGAAGCCTGCATCGCCACCTATCCGGGCGATCTGGCGGTGGCGCTCGTCGCCTTCGACGCCGAGGTCGATCTCGGCGAGCGCAAGCTCAGGGTCGAGGACTTCTTCCTCGCCCCTGGCGCAACCGCCGAACAGGAGCACGACATCCGCCCCGGCGAGGTCATCACGGCCATCGAAATCCCCGGCTCGGCCGCAGCCCGGCGCTCGACCTACATCAAGGTGCGTGACCGCCAGTCCTATGAATTCGCCGCAGCCAGCGCAGCAGTAGGGCTGGAGCTCGAAGGCGATGGCCGCACCGTCCGCGACATCCGCGTCGCGCTCGGCGGCGTCGCCACCAAGCCGTGGCGCGTACGCGCCGTCGAGGAGGCGCTGAAGGGCAAGCCGCTCGACGAAGACATGATCCGCGAGGCGAGCGAGCTCGCCATGCAGGGCGCCGTCGACCATGGCGCCAACCACTACAAGATCGCGTTGGCGCCGCGCGTGATCGCGCGCGCCATCCTCAAATTGGGAGAGACGGCATGACCGTTCATGACATGAAACACGCCGCGTCCGACAGCGCGCGCCTCGAGGCGGTTGGCGGGCGCCTGTCACGCGTCGACGGCCCGGCCAAGATCACGGGCGCAGCGAAATACGCCTTCGAGCAGCAGCTTGAGGGGCTAGCGCATGCGGTGCTGGTCGGCGCGACCATCGCGGCAGGCAAGGTGACTGCCATCGACACCCGCGCGGCCGAGACCGCGCCGGGGGTGCTTGCCGTGCTGACGCCCGACACCATTATGGAATTGAAGGGCGCATCGGACTGGCTCGGCAACCCGCCGTCGCAGCCGACCTACGCGCCGCTCGTGCGCGAGGTCACCTTTTCCGGCCAACATGTCGCGGCCGTGGTGGCCGAGACTTTCGAGCAGGCGGTGGCGGCGGCCGCACTCGTCAAGGTTTGGTATGACGAGAGCCCGGCCATCGTCGACCTGAGCGACGGCAAGGCCGGCGACGGTATCCCGATCGACGCCATGACCAAGGAATGGGGCGACGCGCAGGCGGCGTTCGCCGCCGCACCCGTGCGCGTCTGCGTGGCCTACAACACGCCGCGCGAATTCCAGGCGGCCATGGAGCCGCATGGGCTGATCGCGCGGTGGGAGGGCGAGGAGCTGACCATCTGGGAGCCGAGCCAGTGGCTCGACGGCATGGCGCGCACCTATGCCGAGTGGTTCGGCGTGCCGTTCGAGAATGTGCGGCTGGTCTCGCCCTATATCGGCGGCGGCTTCGGCTCCAAGGCGCTGGCGCTCGCCCATAGCGCGGTCGCGGCGGCTGCCGCCAGGATGCTCGGACGTCCGGTGAAGCTGGTGCTCAACCGTCCGCAGAATTTCACGTCCTATGGCGGCCGCGCCGCGACGCGGCAGACCGTTGCCATCGGCGCCGACAGAGACGGCAGGATCCAGTCGATCGTGCATCGCGGCGTCAACGAAACGGCCGTCGACGGCATGTGGGTCGAACCGCTCGGCTCGGTCACCTCGATCATGTACGCCACGCCTAACTTCTCCTCGAAGCAGAATGTCGTGCGGGTCAACACGGTGGTGCCGGGAGCAAAACGCGCGCCGGGCGAGAACCCGAGCGCCTTCGGCATCGAATGCGCCATCGACGAGCTCGCCCATGAACTCGGGATCGATCCGCTGGAGATGCGGCTGATCAACTATGCCGAACAGGATCCGCATGCGAAGAAGGCATGGTCGACACGCCAGTTGCGCGAGGCTTTTGCCGCCGGCGCCGAAGCCTTCGGCTGGGCCAAGCGCTCGCCTCAGCCACGCTCGATGCGCGACGGCCGCCAGTTCATCGGCTGGGGCATGGCGGCTGGCACCTATCCGGTGCGGCGCGCGCATGGCGAGGCGGTGGTGAAGCTCATGGCCGACGGTTCGGTCGAGGTCGAAAGCTCCTCCATCGACATGGGCCAGGGCACTTACACGATCCTGGCGCAGACGGCGGCCGAAACGCTCGGCGTGCCAGTGGAGCATGTGTCGGTGAAGCTCGGCGACTCGCACTTCGCCCGCGCCGGTGTCACCGGCGGCTCGCGGCTTGCCGGCGTCATGACTGGCGCCGTCTACAAGGCGGCCGGCCAGGCGCTGGACGAGCTGATCGGGCTGGCGCTTTCCGACCCGCGCTCGCCCTTCCAGAAGCTGCAGGCAAATACACTGTTGGTAAAGGACGGCCGCATCGCCTCGCCGCGTGGCGAAGGGCCGGAGCTGTCGATCGCCGAGTTCATGATGGCGATCGGCCGCGACCAGATCGAAGCCAAGGGCGACACGCTGCCGGCCAGCACGACGCCGGAAGAGCGCTACAAGAACTACACCACGATAGCCATGTCGATCCCGCACACCGAAGGCGACTATTCGCGCCATTCCTGGTGCGCGCATTTCGTCGAGGTGCGCGTCGACGAGGATTTCGGCACGGTGCGCGTGTCGCGCGTCGTGTCGGCGCTGGACTCGGGCCGGCTCTACAACCCCAAGCTGGCGGAAAGCCAGTGGAAGGGCGGCATCATCATGGGCATCGGCCAGGCGCTGCTCGAAGAAGGCATCGTCGACCGCCGCCACGGCCGCATCGTCAACGGTAATTTCGCCGACTACATGCTGCCGACCAACGCCGATATCCCCGACATCCAGACGATCTCGGTCGGCATCCCCGACCCGCACTCCTCCGCCCTTGGGGGCAAGGGCGTGGGCGAACTGGCAATCGTCGGCATCGCGCCGGCGATTGCCAACGCAGTGTTCCATGCGACGGGCAAGAGGATAAGGGATTTGCCGATCACGCTGGAGAAATTGATCGAGTAATTTTCCGCTCAAGGTAGAGGCTACGGCTCCGTCGCTTTCGCCAAATCCCGACGACCTCGCGGTCGGCCCTTCCACCAGATCGAAGAAACCTGCTTTGGCAACGAAACAGCTGGGGCGATGACAGAACCCGCAACAACAGTCCGACCAGTTCGGCGGGCCGGCCAATGCCCGACGGCAAGCGGCCAGGCCCTGGAGGCTGGAACCGCATCCATCTGATCGTCGAGGATCTTGCGGAGGAGGTTGACCGGTTGCGGGCGGCGAGTCTCAGCTTCCGCAATGAAATCGTCCCGGGTCCAGGCGGATCGCAGATATTGCTGATCGATCCGTCCGGCAATCTGGCGGAGCTGTTTCAGCCGGTCCGGTGAGGGTGCTTGTCGCCGGAAGACAGCGGAACAGCACCCCACGCGATGTAGGCGGCACCGATCATTTCACGCTCAAATTCTTCACCTCGTTGGGCCGGTAGGTGTCCATGGCCGCGCCGTTGCGATCCTCCTCCAACAGCGACTTGCTGCCGAAGGAGGCGCGCAGGCCCACCAGGTATTTGTGGGTCTCGCCGAGGTCGGTTGAACCGATCTTCATCTGCTCCAATTGATAGCGCGCGAACACTGACCACGGTGTGTCGTTGAACCGGTACATGGCCTGGAGAGCGCCGCCGGATACGTCCAGGTTCACCCCCTGGTCCGTTCTGCTGAAGCTGAGTTCCGCATCCAGGCGAAGGTTATCCTGGACGAAGTAGCGTGCGACGGCGCGGACGTTCCATTGGTCGGAGTTGAGGGAATCCTCGTTTGCCCGGCCAAAGGCCGCCTGGCCGTAAAGGGTAAGATTGCCAAAGTAGATCTGGGCTTCCGGACCGACCGCCCAGGAACTCGCCTTCCCGTCGAAATCGCCAAAGTCCACCGACGTATAAGTCGCGAACACACCGGCGGCAAATCTGTCGGGGTCCCGGTAGTATCCGTGGATCGCGCCGCCAACGCCGCCCCAATGAGCGAAATCGTCGTCCCAGATCCGGTCATAGGTAAGGTCGCCCTGGAAGTTCCAGCGCTGGGCGAACGGAATGTTGACGCGGGCGGCGCCCCCTGCGGCGTGCACGGTGTCGCCGATGCTGGTAAAGCGAAGCCCGCCCAGGTAGATCTCGCCGTAGCCGGAAATATGCGGCGTCACCACCGTCTCTCCGGCCAGCGGCTGCGGTGCGTCGGCGGCGTACGCGAACGTCGTGGCGACCAGCGACGCAGCGATGATTGAAAAGCGATGCATTAGGAGCCCCCGAATTCGAATATGCGTCCTGCGGTCCGGACGAATGCCGGGCTCGGTCTTGCATTGTTCGCCGTCCGGCGTCTTGGGCTGGACCGCAGCGGAATTGTCCTGGAAAGCGCTGCCGCACTTGACGCGCCAGTGTGGCCATCCGGCCACCAGCCGACCGGCCTGCTCATTCCTGTCGCCTTTCCCCCCGCCACAAGCAAACCCCGGTGCGAGGCCAGGGTTTCGTGCGGTCTGTCGGATCAGAACTTGTAGCTGAGGCCGACCCGCAGATCGTGCGTCTTGAGATCGACGCTCGTCGCCGTGGGAAGACCGGATGCGATCGAGAGAGCCTTGCTGCCGAAATCGGAGTAGCGGTACTCGACCCGAGCGATCCATTTATCGGTGAAGGCGTGCTCGACGCCGGCTCCAACCGTCCAGCCAACATGGGTGTCGTCGTGGAGCGGTATGTCACCACTGGAGGTGCCGGTGATGCCGATAATTTCATACTTGGCCGCGGCCACGCCCGCAGTGATGTAAGGCAACGTCCGATCGAACGCATAGCCGGCGCGCAGCCGCGCCGACCCCGACCACTGGAGCTCGCTCTTAAGAATAGTGCTGCCGCCATTGGCAAGGGTCGTCAGTCCTTCGACGTTACTGTACGCGATGTCCGCCTCAACACCGAGCACGAAGCGGTTCGCCATCTCCTGATTGAAGCCGATATGGATGCCGCCAATGAAACCGTCCGGATCGACAGGAGCGTTAATATCGGTGCCCCCAATACCACCGCCAGAGATGAAGAGATTGGATTTTCCGGCAGCGTAACCGAAGTGAACGCCGGCATAGAGCCCGGACCAGTGGTAATCGGCGGCAATGGGCAAGGTTTCATTGATGTCCGCCGCGGGCGCCATGCCGACAGATGCGAGAATAACGGCCGTAGCGAGAAGAATCGTTTTCATTGTTGTTTGCTGCCCCCAGGGTGTTGCGCTACCCCGCTGCCGAAATGCTCAGCGGGATCCAGTTAACGTCAAGAGCCCCGATGTTGCATTGTTCGCAGCCCGCGTCTTGGGCTGCACCGCACTGGAATTGTCCCGGAAAGCGCTGCCGCGCATGTCCGGCCAGTGTGGCAGTTCGGCATCAGCCGACAGGCGCGCGCTCACTCCCGGCGACCGCGGCATTGGCGCCTCCCCGGCTCACGTCGGCCGGCGTTTTTTCGTTTCCGGCACAAGCAAGAAACCCGGCGCGAGGCCGGGTTCCTACCTGTTCGCGCAAACAGAGATCAGCATTGCTACGCGCTAGCCCTGGCCGGCGAACTATCTGGCGCTGCTCGGCGTCGAGCCGAAGCGGCGGCGGAAGCAGCGGTTGAAATAGGAGACGTCTGAGAAGCCGCTCAGCAGCGCGATCTCGCTGATGCGCATACGGTCGTTGCGCCTGTCGGAAAGCATGCGATGGGCCCTTTGCAAGCGCAATTCGAGAACGCGCTCGGCGAAGCTCACCCCGCTTTCCTGCAAGAGGTCATGGACATAGCGGGGCGAGAGCCGCAACTGCTGGGCAACGCGCTGGGCCGAGATGGACGGATCGGCGAAATTGTCCCTGATCTTGTCGAGGATTGCCTGGAGCCTTGCCGCGCGCAGGCCGCGCATGCCAGCGAGCTCGGCGGGCTCGCCCTTGGCGCCGGTTACCAGGCCGATCAGATCGACGATCGTTTCGGTGGCATGGGTGACAAGGTCCGGCGACACCAGAGCCGGACCAGCTTCCAGGAAGTTGCAATAGCGCCTGAGCATGCCGAGCGCCTCATTGTCGGCCGCCACGGTCAGTGCCAGCCGGTCCTCGACATGGGCGAAGGCACTCTCCAGGATCTCGCGCGGAACGACGATGTTGGCCCAGACATTGCTGTCGCCGCCGCTCATTTCCAGCGCCTCCGAGGCAGATACCAGCGCGGCTTCGCCCTTGCCCACGCTGTAGTCGCGGCCGGCCTGGGCGCCGCTCAGCCTGGTGTCGCCATGGTTGATCAAGAGGAGATAGCCGTCGCGGCCGTCGTCGGCGATGTTGCGGGCCTTGCGGCTGGCATGCCGGATGGTTCCGGCCATCTGCCCCAGCACCACCGGCCCGACGGGCGTGGCTTCGATCTCGGCCGCGAATGGCTGGTTGGCCGCGATGGCATATTCGACCGACCATATCTCGGCGACGTGGATGTCCTGCCAGAGCGCGAAGCGCGCGCGGTCGTCGAGATGCCCAGGCAGGTCGAGCGACGAGAAGACGTTCTTTTTCAAGAGCAACCTGGCCTTTCTGCGCGCGCGTCTTCACTTGGACGGGCACCGTATTGGACCAGTTCACATCTTGTCCAGAGCCGCAAAATATCTATGCATGCCAGGACAATTCCGTTGCTGTTCTGGACAAGAACTCACCCGAATTTCATCGACCCGATCGGAAAATTTCAAGAATACTCGGAAATGTCAGCTCGAATCGGCGGCGCCCTGCCGATCGTAGCGGAAAGCGGATCCAGGCTGTGGAGCCGGCGGCAAAGCCGCCAATCTCCCCCACGTGGGATCCCTCGTGGGGGAGATCAGTCGCCCATTCTCTTTCGCCAATCTCCAACGTCGGCTACCAGTCCAACCCGAACACCAGCTTGCGAAATGCAGGCCGCCGGCGGCCATGTGAGTGTAGGCCTCGGTTGCCTCGTTCTGCGAAAACACCTTGTCGACGACCGATCAGCTCCAGCAGCTTGCCGTCCCAGTCGGGTCGCGCGGTAGTTGATCAGGTGATCGGCGCCGAGCGCCTTGGCCCGATCGAGCTTCTCGTCCGAGGACCAAGTAATGACGGTGGCCCCGGCCGCCTTGGCGAGCTGCAGCGTGAAGATCGAGACGCCGCCCGTGCCGAGCAGCACGACGACCGAGCCCGGCCCGACATCGGCGGCACGGAGCGCGTTCCAGGCAGTGGTGCCGGCGCTCGGCAAGGTCGAGGCTGCAATCCGCGCTTCGGAAAGGTGTTAAGCGCCATTTCCTTCGCATTCCCGAGGATGCCACGCCATCATAAGTCCTGTATGGTCGCCACATGTCTCGGAGGGCGACCATGCAAAACGGATTGGCAAAATTCATCATGGCTGCTCCCATCGCGGCCACCCTGCTGGCCGTAGCGCCCGCCCATGCCGCCTCCTGCGCCTGGTCCGCCAAGATGGAAGAAGACGAGGGCGGCAGCGTGATGACGGCTTCGGTGTGCGGCGGGCCGAAGGGCGATGCGTATCTGATGCTGGCCTGCTTCGACAGGCCGGTGCTGAGCTATGATCTCGGCGCCGGCGGCGGACAGCTCGAGCCCGGCATCAGCGGCTCCTTCACTTTCAAGGCCGGAGGCAAGAGCGTGACCAAAAAGCTCGTGCTGGAGGCGATGTACAATTACTTCACGGCAGACCTCTCCGGCCCTTCCGACCCGCTGCTGGCGCTCTTGCGCGGCAAGGGCGAGGTGGCGGTTTCCGACGACAAATATGGCGAGATCAGCTTTCCGCTGAAAGGCTCAGGCGCCGCAATCGGCAAGGTGCTGGCAGCGTGCGGCAAGGGTTCAGGCGGCGAGGCGGACTGATGCCTGAGCGCGCGCCGGCGCCCGCGCGTTCCGTCGCTTTTCACGCCGTGCTTTGGAACGGCCATCGAAGAGCTTGATCTGCTGCTCGCCCGGCGTGTGAAGCGCGCCGACCACCGCATCTATCCATTCCCTCTCGTGGCCCTCGGGAAAGCCCACCTGCTCGCCGGTCACCGTCACGGCTTCGAGGATGTCGCGCAGCCACTGGCGGTTGTTATGCGGTTGCGCGTCGGTGGCCAGCCCCATGGCGAAACCTTCCATCCCGCACCATATGACTCGCGCCGGCAATGATTGCCCTCGCGACAAGCGTGATCGATCCGAGTTATGCCGGCAAGGTGGTCCATCCTGGGCCGCCGACGCTCCTCGCGAGGCCCGTTGCGGCATCGCGCGACCCACAAAGGCCGCGACCAAGGAGCTATTGTGATGAATCCGATCACCCTTTTCCTCACCGCTGTCTTTGCGCTCATCGGCGCCGGTGTCGGCGCGCTGGCCGGGCCATGGGCGGGCGCGCCGTTCTTCGTCATCGCGGCGCTGATCGCCGCCTCGCTGAAGATGGCCAACACCTGGCAACGCTTCGTCGTGCTGCGCGCCGGCAATCTGCTGGGCGTGCGCGGTCCCGGCCTGTTCATGATCGTCCCGGTCCTCGACAATGTCGTGGCGGTCATCGACCAGCGCATCCAGACCACCGCCTTCAACGCCGAGGAGGCGCTGACCAGGGACACCGTGCCGGTGAATGTCGACGCCGTCATCTTCTGGCACGTTCATGACGCGCGCCAGGCGGCGCTGGAAATCACAAACTACCGCGAGGCGATCGACCGCGTGGCGCAGACCTCGCTGCGTGAGATGATCGGCTCCTCGATGCTCTCCTCCCTGCTTGCCGACCGCCAGGCCGCCGATGCGCATCTGCGCGACGTCATCGGCGCCAAGACAGCCCAATGGGGCATCACCGTGATGTCGGTCGAGATCCGCGACGTCGCCATCCCCGTGGCGCTGCAGGACGCCATGTCGCGCCAGGCACAGGCCGAGCGGGAGAAGGAAGCGCGCGTCATCCTGGGCTCAGCCGAGGCCGAAGTCGCGGCCAAGTTCGTCGAGGCCGCCACCACCTATGCCGACCATCCGGCGGCGCTGCAACTGCGCGCCATGAACATCATCTATGAGACGACCAAGGAGCGAGGCGCCACCATCCTGATCCCGACCGGGCTGGTGGACAGCCTCAACCCAGCAGCGGCACTGGTTCAGGCCGGCGTGCTGAAAAGCGCAGCGTAGGGAGATTGCATCCTCCCGACGCATCATAAAAATCCGGTCCGGCTGATGCGCCATGACGCGCCAGCCGGACCGGATTTGTCTTCGATGATCGATGGAACCTCAGTAGTCGGAGCCGCCCTCGACGACGACCGGACGATGATGGTGCCGGTGGCCGATCGAACCGGTGACGACGACGGTGTCGTCACGGCGGTGATGGCGGTGACGCCAGCCGCGTTCGCCATTGTCATAGAAGGCGACCGTGCCGTGATGGCGGTGATGCAGGCGGTGGCCTTCCTCATTGATGATGACCGCCGGGCGGTGGTGGTAATGATGCCTGTGATGCGTGCCGATGACGATATCGGCCTCGGCCGCGGAAGCCACGGTGGGGGCGGCGACAAAAAGCGCCAGGGCAGCAAGAAGCACTGTTTTCATTGCTCTTTTCCTAATTTCTGAATCATCCCTTCGCCGGTAAACCGCTGCCCGCCGCTTTGGTTCCGGGGCAAGGCGGACATCGCCATCCGCTTCCGGCGCTCGATCGAGATCAGGTGGGAGGATGGGCCGGTGCCGCAGTGGATGGGGTCCGTTGGGGTAGCCGAGGCACCGGCCGAAGGCGGAATGGGCACCGCCGCAAGGCAAAGATAGTCTTCGCGGCCGGCGGCGAAATTACGCGATCACGGAAGGCTGGAATCTCTCCCTTGAGAGGTCCAAGGAAGATCACTCGCTCCTTCGTCCAGCCACCGCAATCACCGCTGCGACCACCACCAGCATCGACGCCGCGGCGAAGGTGAACCGCATTCCGCCGGCAACCGCCTCAGGCGGCGCCGCCGCGATGTTCCCCGTCCCCACGGCGAAGGCGAACACCGCGCCCATCACCGCCGTGCCGGTGACGAGACCGAGATTGCGCGACAGGCTGAGCATGCCCGACACCACGCCGCGCTCGTTCCTGTCGACATCGGCCATGACGGCTGTGTTGTTGGCCGCCTGGAAGAGCTGGTAGCCCGGAGTGAGCAGTATGATCGCCGCCGCGTAGCCGGCAACGCCGAAGAGGCTTGGCAGGGCGGCCAGCGCGACGCAGCCGGCGACCATCAGCATCAGCCCGGCGGTGACCATCGCCGCCGCGCCGAGGCGGTCGACGACGCGCCCGGCAATGACGCCGCACAGTGCCGAGACGACAGGCCCGATCGACAGCACGGCCCCGGTTGCCGCGTCGCCGAGGCCCAAGGCGCGCGACAGGAAGAAGGGGCCGACGACCAGCGTCGCCATCATCACCGTCGAAACCAGCGCGTTCATGGCGAGGCTCGGCGCCAGCACCCGGTCGCGCAACAGCGCGAGCTTGACCACGGGTGACGCCACCTTGGCCTCAACGATAACGAACAACACCGCGCCGGCCGCGGCCGCGCCGAGCAGCGCGATGTTCAGGCCGCCGAAATGGCCGCGCCCCATGGTCATGGACAACGCATAGGCGGCAAGCGTGGCGGCAAGCAGCAGCGTGCCCAGCATATCGAAACGACCCCTCGCCTCTCCACGGACACCTGTCGCTCGTCGGACGATACCTGCTGCTTTGCCGTCCGGCATCGCTCGGCGGACGATGCCAGCCGCTTCGCTGGCGGGCATCGCCGCTGGAAGGAAGCGCCAGGCGGCGAGCAGCGCGACGGCGCCGAGCCCGGCGTTGACGAGGAAGATCGAGCGCCAGCCGAGAATGGCGATCAGCACGCCGCCAAGCGAAGGCCCCAGTGCCGTGCCGACCGCCGACATGGTGCCGAGCAGACCCATGGCGCTGCCGGTGCGTTCCTTCGGCACCGTCTCGCCGACGAAGGCCATTGTCAGCGCCATCATCACCGCCGCGCCCAGGCCTTGCACGGCGCGGGCGCCGATCAGAAAGGCCAGCGACGGCGCGAGCGCGGCGGCAAACGAGGCGGCGCTGAACAGCGCCAGGCCAACAATCAGCAGCGGCCGGCGGCCGACGAGATCGCCGAGACGCCCGACGCTGACGATCAGCGCGGTGATAGCGAGCAGATAGGCCAGCACCACCCATTGCACCGCCGCAAAGGACGCCGCGAAGGCCAGGCTCAGCGTCGGCAGCGCGACATTGGCGATGCTGGTGCCGAGCGAGGAGACGAGCATGGCAAGCGACAGGCTGGCCAGCGCGCCAGCCGCCGAATGGCTTCCAGGCGCGGCGCGGGTTTCGGCGATGTCGGCCATGATTTCTTCTCCGTCGGTTGAACTTGCCGGGGAAGATAAGCGCGCGGCTGACATGGCGGAACACGCAGCGCTTGCACCTGAACAGTGCATCAAACGCCATGTCCGTTTGAGGGATCCATGCTATGGTTGGACCATGTCGCGACCCGATCTCAACCTGCTCGTCACGCTGGATGTGCTGCTTGCCGAGGGCAGCGTCGCCAAGGCCGCGCGGCGCCTGAAGCTTAGCCCCTCGGCGATGAGCCGGGCGCTGGCGAGGCTGCGCGAGACAACCGGCGACCCGCTTCTGGTGCGCGCCGGACGCGGCCTGGTGCCGACGCCGCGCGCCATCGAGCTGGGCGCCGAGGTCGGCCGGTTGGTGGCGGAGGCCGAAGCGGTGCTGCGGCCGGCCGAGCGGCTCGAGCTTGCGCGGCTCGACCGCAGCTTCACGCTCCGCAACAGCGATGGTTTCGTCGAGAATTTCGGTCCGGCGCTGCTCGCCCGCGTGGCCGAGGAGGCGCCGGGCGTGCAATTGCGCTTCGTGCCCAAGCCCGACAAGGACAGCGGCCCGATGCGCGGGGGCGCGGTCGATCTGGAGACCGGCGTGATCGGCGGCTCGACCGGACCCGAGATACGCACGCAGGCGCTGTTCCGCGACCGCTTCGTCGGCGTCGCGCGCGCCGGCCATCCTTTGAGCGAAGGCCGCATCACCGCCGACCGCTTCGCCGCCGGCCGACACATATTGATCTCGCGCCGCGGCCTCGACCGCGGCCCGGTGGACGACGCCTTGGAACGCGCCGGGCTGACGCGGAAAGTCACGACCGTGGTCGGCGGCTTTGCCGAGGCACTGGCGCTGGCACGCGGCTCCGACCTCATCGCCACCGTGCCGGAGCGCTATACCGGCACCCTGCGCGAGGGCCTGTTCACCTTCACGCTGCCGGTGAAGCTCGCCGCGCTGACGATCTCGCTCTTGTGGCACCCAAGGCTCGATGCCGATCCGGCGCATCGCTGGCTGCGCGGGCTGGTGAAAGAGGTGTGCCGCCTTTCCTCTCCCTCCTTTCACCACGGCGAGGAACCCTTGCCCTGATACGCCGGCCCCACGGAACCAACCGCGCGTTGCAGGCGATATCCCTATAAATATTAGCCATAACTAATGTATACTATCGCACGCAGGACAAACCGCGTCTGTCATGGAACCGCGGCGCAATCAGCGCGTTCCCGGGCGCCTGTGAAACAGCCGGAGGCTCGCTTGAGCGAATTCAGGAAGTTCGCCTGCCCCCGGTGCCTGGGCGCCGGCAAGGTGTTCGAGTGCGGGAAGCAGGTGGCGTCGAACGGCACATGCTGCCCCTCGGGTGCATTGCACGACAATTGCCCGGGACAACTGGTTTCCTGCCGGGCCTGCAACGGAACCGGCCTGCGCGGCTACAGCGCGCCCTCCAATGTACAGGCTTCCCCGATCAGCTGATGGCCGGGCGTGGGAATCTTGCATTTTATTCGCCATTTCTAATATAAAAGGCGCTTGCGCGAGAAGCGAAACGGCGGGCGCCCTGGAGACGCGCATGAAAACCTATCGCGTCGAGGAAATAGACGGCGAAGCCGTCGTCGCGGTGCATTCGGCGGAAGCCAAGACGCCTTTCGAGGCGGCTGAGAAGGCGCTTGGCCGGAAAGTAACGTTGCGTGCCGGCGCCGACAGGTGGGTCCGCGTCGTCGACCTCACCGAGCGGCCGAGGCCGGTCAGGCTCAGGCCCACGATCTTCGAATTCAAAGCAATCGGACAGAGGAAATAGGCGATCCGTGGCTTTGAACGCTTCGCACTTTTCCCGGAATTGCTTTTAGGGCGTTCACCGTTTCACGGAAACGGCGAAACGCCCTATCTCTTTATGCAATTCCCGACGGAAGGCTACGGCGAAGTCGCTGAGCCCAATCGCTCACACTCTTCCTGGAATTGCTTGTTGGTGGTCGCAATTCCGGACGGAAGACCGTTGCGCACTTTTCCTGGAATTGCTTGTTGTTGGTCGCAATTCCGGACGGAAAACCGCTACGCACTTTTCCTGGAATTGCTTCAGGTGCTGGCGCCGCCCATCAGCGCGGCGACCAGGGTCGCCAGAAAGACAAGCAGCCCCAATGCGACCCGATCCAGCCATGACCGCCGTCTGGCAAGAACCTCGAACAACCGATTGGCCATCGCAACTTCCCCCATTCGTTGGCGACATTCTATCACGTCTTTCATGAGCGGATCATGAAATGGCACACAAATGGGTCCGATGTCGTTTTCAACGGCGAGACCCGTCTTCGCCGGGCGCCAATGCTGCACTGCCGAATTGCACCCAAAAAAAGTCGGGGTCGAAGTGACATGCCGGCCGGCGAAAAATCAGCCTATTCAAGCGGATAGGCATATACGTGCGGCGCGGCCTGGTGGGCATCGGAAAAGCCCGGAATTCCGCTATTTCGGGGCTTCTTGGCTTGGCCCCGGCATGACCGCAAAGCGTGCTTCGGGCACGAAAAGGCGGCTAAAAGGCGCTCCCGGGCCGCTCGCCGGCGGCGTTGACAGGACACCGCGCCAATGGCACTCCGCAAACCACTGGTCACGCCATGACCGTTGCTGTTGGGGACGGACGGGGTTTCAGCAGCTTGGCGGCGGCGCCGGACGGGCGGGCACCTTCGAAGTGTGCCGCCCGCTCCTGGCCGGTCCAGCTTTCAGCTTTAAAAGTGCTTGCTTAAAACCGATCAAAGCCTGCGGCGCGTTCCTGAGAAACTCAGAACGTGAAGCCCGAGGATGGCACTGCGGCGGTCACCGCCGAAAGCCTGTCACGTCTGGCAAGCGTCGGTTTGCGATATGGCTTCTTCATCGGCTGTCTCGGCCCGGTCGACGATGAAATCAGGACAGCAAGATATGGCCGGCGTCCGCCGCGTCAAGCGGAGGGATAAATTTGGCGGAAGGATAATTCGGCGAGCGCGTAAATTTGGCTGGCAAGCCGATAGGCTCGCCAGTCAATGTGATCGGTGCGCCTGTGTTTACGGCGCGGGATTCGAGGCGTTCGCGACGACGCTCGACAGCTTCTGGCGCTTCGACAGCACCGGCTTCTCGTAAGTCTTCTTCATGGGAAGCCCCTTTGCCCGGTTTTTACGCGCGTAGCGGTAACGCGAACCGGATTCGCGTCAAAGAACATTCGCGTGATCGACTGCAATGAGGGCTGACCATAACCGTGCGGGCTGCCGGCAACATCCGGCGCCGCCCCCGATGGAACTTTACGACCGCGTTAGGTCAACCCGAGTGCTGCAGCCAATGGCGGTCGAACACGTCGAGGATGGCGCGGAACTCTCCCGGTGGAATCTGGATAGCGCCGTCATCGCTGTAGGCGTCAAGGAACTGGTCGAGCTGCCGGTCGACCGCTTCCGGATGTTCCAGGCCGATACCGAGGCTTACTAGGTCGGCGGCAATCGAACCGCCGGCCGGCAGGTACCCGCCCCATGTCGCGGCGCCGGTTGCCGCATTGCGCAGCCGCACCAGCAGGATCCGGGTCAGCGAGGGCTGCGCTTCGGGACCAATGACGGCCGAGCCGCACATATAGCCGCCGAGCACGCTGACAGGCTGTGTCTGCGGGAACAGGCACAGGAAGAACTGCGTGTCGCCGCCGACATCCTTGAGATGCAGATAGACACCGCGCTTTGCCGGCATCACCGGGCCGACGAGCTGCAAGTGCCCCGTCGGCAACGTCTCGCCATAGGTAGCCGTCAGCCCATGCACGCCTGGCCCGGCCTCGATCGACAGGCGGCCCTTGATCAACTGGCCGCGATAATAGGGCGACCAGGCGCGAGAATAGCATGCATAGGTTCCGGCAAGCCCGGAGCCGGCGCCGCGCTCGTCATGCGAGGAGGCATCGAACTGCATGCCGGCGCGTCGCTCCAGCTCGGCGCTGTCGACGCCGTGGCGGGCCGCGATGGCGGCGGTGAAGGCCGGTAGCTCGCTCTCGGCGATCCAGGCGCCGGACTGCTCCAGTTCGAGCAGCCTCGCCCAGTCGTCATAGACGCTCATCTGTCGCGGCCGCGCGCGGCCTTGCAACCATTTGTCGGCGCGGCCGAGATCGAACGCGGTGTTCGGGTTGACGGCGCGGAACGCCGCCGCCAGGTCCTTGCGGGTCACCGTTCCCAGCAAGGCCGAAGTCAGCCTTAGTTTTTGCGCGATTTGCTGCGCCATGCAAAAGGTCCCCGATGTTCTTGGCCGCCTAAGCAGTTCGGCGTTCCGGCGGGAATCGCCGAGCTTCTCCGACGCTCCTGGCTAGCGCGCCGGCAAACAATCTCCATTCCCGGCGGCAGCGTTTGTTTTCCATCCACTAATATTACTGGAATTCCAAAGAATTCCACAGTGTTCCGCGCGCGTGGCCTTCGCGACGAGACAAGCGGCGCTAGGGTCGCTTCGGGGTGAATCCAGGGAGCTGCCATGAAAATCCTTCTATCCACGCTTGTTATGGCACTTGCGCTGTCGCAAGCCGCCGAAGCCAAAACGAAAATCCCGCTGACCGAAACAAAGACCGGCGCCGAGAAGAGCCGGCAGCCGCTCGATCAGACGGCCACCGGCGGCATCGTGCCTTCGGCCGGCCTGACGTCGAAGGGCGCCGAACCGGGCCAAGCCTATCCGCAGCCCCTGGACCTTCACTTCTAGAGCAATTCCGGAAGCCGTGCTCGACGGTTTTGGTCCGCTACCGCGTAAGACAAAAGGTAGCCATCCCGGGGACCCATAGCCGGTTCATCATCCGGGATCGGCGGGGAAAAGCAGCGGCCGGACGGCCGAACCAACAGCCGCCAGCCTGACGGCTGGGGGCTTGGCGCCGCCGGCGGGGGCGGCGCCTGCCCGCGCGGATGCAAGGCCACGATCCGCGCGGGTCAGGCTTCCGGCCAGTCGCCCCAGATCATTCTTCTTCAGATCCAAGCCGTTCTTGACGAAGGGCCAGCGAACCGGAAAGCTCGGCAACGGCGCCGCAATGGCGCTGTGCGAGAAGGAAGGCCGTGCCATGCCGGGTGCCGACGAAAAGCTTGCCGCGCTCGGCATCGTACTGCCACCGCCGTTGAAACTGCCGCCGGGCATGGTGCTGCCCTTTCCCTGGGTGAATGTGCGCGGCGACCGCGCCTATGTCTCCGGCCACGGGCCGCAGGAGCCGGACGGCTCGCTTGCCGGCCCGTTCGGCGCGGTCGGCGAGAGCGTGTCGCTGGACGAGGCGCGGGCTTCGGCCCGCAAGGTCGGGCTGTCGATGCTCGGCAGCCTGAAACGCGAGCTCGGCAGCCTCGAACGGATCACGGGCTGGTGCCGCGTGCACGGCATGGTCAATTCGGCATTGCGCTTCACCGAGACGCCGGCGGTGATGAACGGCTTTTCGGAGCTCATCCTCGAGGTCTTCGGCCCTGAGATCGGCCGTCACGCCCGCACCGCCATCGGCGTCGCCGCCCTGCCCCTGAATTTCCCGGTCGAGATCGAGGCCGAAGTGATGATTGGGGGGTGAGCCTCCCTTGGTTCCAGCGCAGCTTGACCAGGCCGTGGTCGGCGCGATAGGCGGGCCGAGGCCATCCAACCGATGAAAGACCCGCCATGACGGACCCTATCGCGAAAGACAGCAACGGCACGCCGCTGAAAGACGGCGACTCCGTGACCCTCATCAAGGACCTCAAGGTCAAGGGCACGTCGGAAACGATCAAGCGCGGCACGCTGGTGAAGAACATCCGGCTCAACGGCGATCCCGGCGAGATCGAATGCAACACCAAGCAGGTCAAGGGCCTGGTGCTGAAGACAGAGTTCCTGAAGAAGGCGTGATGGCAGGGGAGATCGGGAGGGCCGCCCTCGCCCTCCCCTTATGTTGCACCGCGTTAGATTTGTTGCATTGCGATATCGGCGCCTAGGGCCGAGGCTTTAGGGAGGCGGGATACGAACAAGCATCGTGAGGTTCGTATTCGTGTCAACACCTGCGCAGGATTTCCGGCCCGACATCGAAGGCTTGCGGGCGGTGGCCGTGGCGGGCGTCGTCGCCTTCCATTTCGGCCTCACCGCGCTGCCCGGCGGCTTTGCCGGGGTCGACATCTTCTTCGTCATTTCGGGCTATCTGATCACTCGCCATCTCGCCGCCGAGATTTCCGAGACCGGCCGGCTCGACCTTTTGCGTTTCTACGCCCGGCGCGCGCGGCGCCTGCTGCCGGCGGCGCTTTTCGTCATCGCCGCGACGCTCTGCGCCGGCGCGCTCATCCTGTCGCCGGAGGAGCAGGCGCTTTATTCCAAGGGTGCGATGTTCGCCTCGGCCTATATGATCAATCTGTGGCTGATCCGCTGGTCGTTCGACTATTTCGCCAATGACGCCACGAGCAACCCGTTCATCCATTACTGGTCGCTGTCGGTCGAGGAGCAATTCTATCTTGCCTGGCCGGCGCTTTTGCTGCTGGCCGCCTGGATGAAGCCCGGCAAGCGCGCCATCATGATTGCGATCGGCGCCGTCGGCCTCGTCTCCTTCATCGCCTGTGCCTGGCTGACGAGCGTGTCGCAGCCCTGGGCCTTCTATTTTTCGCCGCTGCGCGCATGGGAATTTGCCGCCGGCGGCCTCGTATCGATGGCGCCGGCACGGCTGTTGCAGGAGCGCCCGCTGCTGGGGCGGGCGTTGAGCCTGACCGGCCTGACGATGATCGGGGCCGCATATCTCACCTTCAGCGAGGACGCTCCCTTCCCCGGCTTTCTGGCGCTTCTGCCGGTAGCCGGCACGGTCCTTCTGCTCAAGGCGGGAGCGGCCGGCGCCAGGGACGGCTCGCGCAATTCCGAATGGAACTGCGTGAATGCCGCCCTGGCGCTGCCGCCCTTACAATGGATCGGCAAGCTCTCCTATTCGCTCTATCTGTGGCATTGGCCGGTCATCGTCTATGCCGGCATGCTGGCGCCGGACCTGACGCCGGCCGAGCGGCTGCTGTGCCTCGCGGTGACGCTGGCGCTCTCCATTCTCAGCTATCATCTCATCGAGAACCCGATCCGTCGCAACGGCTGGCTGATGGCCAGTGCGGCGCGGGCGCTGGTGCCGGCCCTCCTCCTGACCGGCACCGGCGTCGCAGCCGCCTATGGCAGTGCCAGGTTTGCCGTGCACGACCTCGATCCGGAACAGCGCATCATCGCAGCCAGCGCCGCCGAACCGTCGACGGCCCGGGCCAAAGCCGGCTGCGTGCAGGATTACCAGAGCGTGACGCCGAAGCCTTGCGTGTTCGGCGATGGCCAGCGCCTGATCGCCCTCTTCGGCGACTCCCATGCCGACCATTGGTCGACGCCGCTGATCGAGGCGGGCCGGAAGAATGGCTACCGGGTGGTGACCTGGCTGAAGAATTCCTGCCGCGCCTCGCGCATCAGCGTCTGGTCGTCCGAGCTCAAGCGTCCCTACAGCGAGTGCGACCGCTGGCGCGAGCAGGCGATCGCCGAGATCATCGAGGCGAGACCGGCGCTGGTGGTCATCTCGGAGCTGGCGCTGACCAGCGGCCGCAAAATGGCCGGCCGCGGCGGCGACACGCGGAGCCAGGACGCCGACTGGCGGGCCGGCCTGCGCTCCACCCTCACCAGCCTGAGCAAGGCGGGGCTCAAGATCGCCTTCATCCGCGACGTGCCGTTCAACAACGCCAATGTCGACACCTGCGTGGCGCGGGCGCTGTGGCGGGACGAGACGCCCTCGCGCTGCGACCAGACGCGCGCCTACGCCGCCAACGACGCCATGGCGGCGGTGGAACGCGACATCGTCGACAGCATTCCCAACGCCGCTTACGTCGACCTCACCGACCGCTTCTGCAGCGCCACCATTTGCCACGTCTTCATCGACGGCAAGCTCGCCTTCCGCGACCAGCACCATATGGCGACGCCATTCGCGGAATCGTTGGAGCCGGAGGTGGAGAAAAGGGTGATCTCGAAGGTGGGGCGCTGAAGCTGTCAATCTCCTCCCTCGTGGGGGAGATCAGCAGGTTCAGCGCAGCCCCTACTCTACCACGACGACGAAATGCTTGGTCACCGGCTCGAGGATCTTCCAGGTGCCCTTGAAATTGGCCTCGACGACGAAGGCATCGCCGGGACCGACCTCGACCGGCTCGCCGCCGTCGGGGGTGATGATGATGCGGCCGGCGATCATGTGGACGAATTCATAGTCAGTGTAGGTGGCGTGATAGGTGCCGGGCGAGGCGCGCCAGGTGCCGGACATCACCTTGCCGTCTTCGGTGGTGTGCTGCACGGCCGTCTGCATGGTCGGCGAGCCTTCGACAGCGATCCAGCCCGGCAGGTCGCCGCCTTCGGCATGCTCGACGGGGCCGAATTTGAGAATGGTGGGTCTGGTCATCGGATGCTCCTGGGGTCGCCGGAATTGGCTGGGGATGAGATAGCCGATGGCGGCATGCGGTGCACGCGGCGATGCGACAATGCGAGGCGAAGCGGCGACGGATGCCTACGGAACCGATAGCTGGCTGAGGCGATAGGCCGTGGCATATTAGCAACACTTAACAGGCGTCGCACAGAGTTTGCGGCATTGAGCATCACTGTCCCGTTTCGGGACTGGCATCAGCCTTGCTATAAAGAGATTGCCGGTGTCCTCCCGCCGGTCCTGATCGGGGGATCAGGTCTTAAATCTCGCCGGGCGTGTGGGCTTTGGGCACCAGGGGCAAGCCCGGCGAGTTTTCTTTCTTCATTGTCATGCCGACTGGCGGTCGCCCCGCCCTTCCTCCGCGGCCTGCAATTGCTTCCGGCGCGCCGGCTGGCGGCGGCGGCGGTGGGGGTTTTCAACGTGACCGCCGCCTTGTTCGAAAGCGCGCCGGTCACCGCGTCGACCTTGCCGAAGGCGACGATCTGTCGGGCTGGGTCGCGGTCGAAGGCTTGCCGACCATGCAGGTGGCGGGCAGCACACCATCGAGCCTGCCTGTTGCCTGGCAATGATCAGAGATATTTCGCCGGCGTGCGATGCGCCGCGGCCCGGTCGGTTGCAGATACGCTAATAAATATCTGAGCTCATTGCCTTACGGAGAGGCAGCAATGCGCCGGACCAAGCGGCTGGCGCCGCGGCTAGTGCCTTGTCCAAGGGCGGCAACCCGACGGTTTTCGGGAACATGCACCGCTCGAAACCGTTGTCTTTCCGAAGGGGCGTCCTGCAAACTCAAGGAGGCAGCGATGAAAAAGCTTCTGCTTGCTTCGATGATCGCCATCGCCTCGGCGTTCGCGATCGCGCCGGCCAGCGCCGGCGGCGTTCAGCTTGGTATCGGCATCGGGCCGGGCTATGATGACGACTATTATGGCGGGTATTATCCGCACCGTTACTACCGCCACGTCTACAATGACGATTACGACAATGGCGGCTATGTGGTGCGCTACCACCACCGCTATCATCGCCATCATTGCCGCACCGAACTGGTGACCCACTGGCGCCGCCACCACCGCGTGGTGGAGGAAGTGCGGGTGTGCGGCAACGGCTACAGCCGCTACTAAGCGAGCCAACGTGGATCGCGCGGGAACCGCCTCTGGCGTCCCGCGCGATGGCCGATCCCGCCTCGGGGCGGCTCCAGGCGCTCACAAAGCCTTCAAATTTTGCTGATTGCGCGACGCGGCCGGACTTTTTCGGGGGGCCGCGCGTTATCATGGCGAACCTCAGGAGAAGGCTTGTCATGCGCAAATTCGTGTTTGCCTCGCTGCTCGCCCTGGCCTCGGCTGCGACCACCGTCATGCCTGCGGATGCAGGCAATGTATTCCTCGGCGGCAGTTATTTCGACTACGGCCCATTCGGCGATTTTTACGACAGCTACGGCTCCGTGCCGGTCTATGGCTCCTATTGGGGCGGCCCCTATCTCAACTACGCCCCCGGTGAGCATGACGACCATGACAGCTTCTATGTCGCCTTCTATGTCGCCGCGCCGAATGCCGCACACGCCCGCCGCCATTGCCGGATCGAAATGGTAAGAACCCGCAGTCATGACCATCGGTTCATGCGGCAGGTGCGCGTCTGCGGTTAGCCATGTCCACCGCCGGCGGGTGAATGCGACTTCAAATCCCGATGATTTTCCGGGCAGGCGCGCCAGTTCCTTGGCAGCCTTTCGGCGCGCCAAGCGTTGTCGATGCGAACCTTCAGGAGGAGGTTGCCATGAAAAAGCTTCTACTCGCCTCCGCAATCGCCTTCGCGTCGGCGGTGGCCACGGTCGCGCCGGCAGACGCTCAGGGATTCTTCGGCCTCGGTATCGGACCGTTTGGCGGCTATCCGTTCTACGGCGGCCCGTTCTATGGCGGCCCGTTCTACGATTACGGCGGCCGCTATTACGGCCCGCGCTACTATGATGACTATTATCCCGGCTACGTGGTCCGCTATCCGCACTACCGGTACCATCGGTATTACAGACACTACTACGTCTATCCCCACCGGTATCACCACAGGCATCATTACCGGCACCACCACAGGCTCTACGGGCGCAGGTAGGTAGCAGCGGCCGCACACCGACAAGCTGATCTTCCCCCTGTGGGGAGATCAGCCGCTTGCAAATCCCCGCCGAAATGCCATCTAAGTCGCCGGTTCAAGGAGAACGAAAGGTGACGCAGCGAAGCGGCAGCGCCGACCTGCCGCTGCATGGCGGGCGGGTCCCGAAATGGCTGGGCGAGCGCATGACGAAGCTCGGCGCCGTGCTGTGCGAAGCGATCATCCACCATTACGGCCGCGACGAGCTTTTGCGGCGCCTGGCGCATCCCTTCTGGTTCCAGTCTTTTGGGGCCGTGATGGGCATGGACTGGCATTCTTCCGGTATCACCACCTCGGTCATCGGCGCGCTGAAGCGGGGGCTAAATCCGCTCAGCAACGAGCTCGGCATCCATGTCTGCGGCGGGCGCGGTGCGCATTCGCGCAAGACGCCCGGCGAGTTGCTGGCCATCGGCGACCGCGTCGGGCTTGACGGTGAGGCTTTAGCCATCGCCAGCCGGCTCGTCGCCAAGGTGGACAGCGCCGCCGTGCAGGACGGCTACGACCTCTATCTGCACGGCTTCATCGTCACCGATGACGGGCGCTGGGTGGTGGTGCAGCAAGGCATGAACGGCGACGCCCGCCAGGCGCGCCGCTATCACTGGCTGTCGGAAGGGCTGACCAGCTTCGTCGACCAGCCGCATGCGGCGATCGAGGGCGAGGCCCAAGGGCAGATCGTCAACCTCACCGACCGTCGCGCAGAGAAAGCCCGCGGCGGCCAGATCGAGCTGCTCAAGACCATGAGCCCGGAAAAGATCCTCACCGAGCTTGCCGTGCTGGAACCGCGGCCCGAACCCGAGCCCGCCGCGCAGCCGCTGCTGCCCAACCTCGTCATGCCGACGCATCACGACGTGCGCGAGAGCGACATCGTCATGCGCCGCCTGCACGGCAACATCGCCTCGGCCATCGAAAGCGGCCCGAAGGATTTTCCTGATTTGCTGCTGGTTCCCGGTGTCGGCCCGCGCACGGTGCGGGCGCTGGCCATGGTCTCGGAAGTGGTGCATGGCGCACCCTTTCGCTTCTCCGACCCGGCCCGCTTCTCCCTCGCCCATGGCGGCAAGGACCGCCACCCCTTCCCCGTGCCGCTGAAGGTCTATGACGAGACGATCGGCGTGCTGAAATCGGCGGTGAGCAAGGCAAAGCTCGGACGAACCGAGGAGTTGGAGGCGCTGAGGCGGCTGGATGGAGAGTCACGCCGGATGGAATGCTACGTGACGGGGCCGAGCTTGAAGGAGATCGTCGCCGGCGAGATGGACCAGTCGCATTTGCTGGGCGGGCGGAGCGTGTTCGGGTGGGAGGGGAAGCCGGAGGGTGGCGAGGAGCCAACGAAGGCAGACAAGACTGGAGCTTGAGAAGCGTTCGGTCAGCGCTGCCCCGTCGGGCATTTCTCCCCGTGAACGGCGAGAAAGAGGCTGTCGCCGGCGCTGCGCCTCTTCCTTCGCCCCGTTTACGGGGAGAAGGTGCCCGAAGGGCGGATGAGGGGCGGCGCCGAACGTCAGTGATCTTGGGATGCAAAGCGGTTGTGCCTGGAATTGCTTCGGCGGGCGTTACTTCTTCCGCTCGATCAGCTGCATTCCCTCCTCGGGCTTCACGTAGTGGATCAGCCTCGCCTTTTCGGACAGGACCATGATCCCTTGTTCCAGATAGCCGAAGGCTTCCTTGGGGTACTCCTCGAAATATTCGTCAGTATCCATGGAGCAGATCACGACGCCTTCGTTCCCTTCCCAGACGAGGACTTTGTCGCCAAGTCTGGCAAGGGTGCCGTCGGGATATTTCATTGGTCAATCCAAGCGTCTCATGATGCTTGCGCACGATATGTATAGCTGTCCCGCGCCAATTCAGCAGCAGCAATGTAGCTCTGTAGTTATTCCTCAGTAAAGATGATGCTCAATATTCACCCCGCCTTTCTCCCCATCATCCCATAGTGCACCGCCAACAGGTCCAGCCCCACCTTCAACAGCTTCACCACCACGTCGCGCCCCTCACCGCTGCGTTCGCCGGTGGCCTTCACCGACTGGCCTTCAAGGCAGATCTTGCGCACCACATCCGCCACCTCCCAATGGGCGAGCGCTGCGGCAGCGTGGGCATAGGCTCGGCCGGCTGACAGCACGCGGTCGGGGACGCCGCCGCCAATCCGGCCGCCATCGACTCGCTCGCTCCAGGATTGTGGCTGCAGGCCCTCGCGCTGGCTGCGCTCGAAGTCGTCGCGGAAGCGCCCTCCTGCCTCGCGCTGCTGCCGGCTGAGCGAGGTGATGCCCACCAGCGGGTCGACATTGCGCAGGCGCACGACGCCGCCGGTGGAGGTGTAGCCGCCGTTCGACACCTCATAGACGCGCCGCGCCTCCGCAGTGCCGGTGGTGAGGCGCTGGCGGCCGAAGGGGTCAGTCTTCAGCGCGAAGTCGTGGCCGACCTCGCGGCGGATGCGCACCTGCTCGGCCTCGCCTTTGGGGAGTTTCGGGGGTTGCGGTTTCTTGGCGGCTTTGCGGGGCATGGAGCAGTCCTTTGTGGGTGGCGGGGTGGGTGGCTAACGGGAGAGGCTGAGTTCCTTCGCGCATGGATCTAGGTTCCTCGCCCCACGAAGTAGGGAGAGGTGGCGCGGCGAAGCCGCGACGGAGAGGGGTCCTTTCGTGGAGCGCCAAGCTCGACAGCGGGTTCTCGCCGCGCGGCGTTTCGTCCTGCCGTCGTCGGCGCCTCTCCATCCGCTTCGCGGACACCTCTCCCCGCGCCATCGGCGGGGCGAGAACACAAGCGCGGATACGCCTCGCCTCTCACATCCCCCTCCCGCGATGGCCGTGGAACCTGGCATGGTGATGCGCGCAGTAGGAGCGCGTTGCCGACGTCGGCAGGCCGCAGCACAGCATGTCCGGTGCCGGGCGCGCGCCGGCGGGATCGTGTTCCGGCGTTTCGCGCAGCGCCAGATCGAGCGGCGCGCGGCAGCGGCCGAACAGGCAGTCGAGGAAACGCATCGCCGCGACATGCGGCTGGCGTCCGGGGTTTACCGGCAGCGGCGGCGCGGGCAGATTGTAGCGCTGCGCTTCGGATTTCTCGCGCCCGCCGGGGGTGAGCCAGGCGGGCGGAAGCATGCGCGCGGGTTTGCGGGGTTTGGATTTCTTTGGCTTGGGAGCGCGGGCGGTGACGGCGTCCGTTTGTGTGGTGATGCCACAGGCTGAGAGGTCGGCCGGACAGCGCTCCCCTCTGTCCCGCCCGTCCTCCGTAGCAGCTGCGCTGCGGCTGCGGAGGGTGGACTGGGCATCGCCCCCAGTTAGGCGGAGATCAAGCGCTTCAGCGCCGGCGCCTTCTACAAGCTCGGCATATCTGGCAAGCGCTGCAGGTTCGGAGAGCGTCACGCCTCCAGCGGCCACCCTGGCGCGCCGGCCGGGGCGATCCGGCCGTGCGGCATGCTTCCTTGGCCTGCCGCCGGCGCGGCCGCCCTTGGGGTTAGCGAAGCCGATGGCGCTCAGGGCCGTGTTGCGGTGGACGATGCCGATGATGGCGTTGCGCGAGACCGGAGCGCCGCGCAGGGCGCTGAAGCGGCCGGCGATGCGCGAGGCCGAAAGCCCCTCCTTCAGCCAGGTGGCGATCTCGTCGATTTCCTTTTGCGTGTAGGCGGCTGCCATTCTTCTCATTCCATTTGCTTGTCGAAGGCGCGGACGAGCGCCAGGGTTCGGCCGCGAGGCCGCGGTCAGGTCAGCGATCGGTTGAAGTCAGGCGGTGCTGGTCAGCCGAAGCAGCGCTGCCTCGGCCGCGGCGCGGGTCAGGCCCGACACCGCAAGGCCCGTCGCCCGGTCGAACAGGATGACGGTTCCGTCCTCGGTGCGGATACAGGATGCGCCGCCACAAGTGGCGGCCGGAGCCGGGGGAGGAACGGCTCCGGCCGCTCCGGTGAACCGGGGTGCGGGCGGTTCGACCGGATCCGGGGCAAGCGCCCCGGAAAGCGCCTTGACCGGGGAGGAGGACGGTCCGGGCGATTGGAATTCATGGATCGAGGGAGGCGCGTTCATGCCGCCTCCCCTTGCATGGCGGCCGCGGCGCGGCCGGCCAGCGATTCGTAGCTGACGCCGGCGATGCCGTGCCTGCGGCTTGCCGCCACCACATGCGGCCAGTGCTGCGGCGCGATGCGGCCGCGCCGGCGCATCTGCCGCGCCGCCTCGTAGCCGCAGCCCACATCGGCGGCGAAGGCGCCGATGCTCTGCCAGGAATCAATAAGCTCCGGAATGTCGGCGGGCTGGGCGGATCCGCCGGCGGGCGATGCGGAAGAGCTTGCGGAATGTACGATCATGCGCTAAGCGTACGTTATGTACGAATGACGCGCAAGCAAAATCGTACACTTTGGACGATTATTTTCAGGCATTTTGTACGATGATGGATTCACGGCACAGATTGCAGCAGGCACGCGCCCAGGCCGGCTATGCTTCGCCCAGCGACGCGGCGCGGGCCTTGCGCGACATCAACAAGAACACGCTGATCAGCCATGAGAACGGCAACCGGCCATTGTCCCGGAAAGCGGCGGAGAAATACGGCCGGCTGTTCGGCGTCGACCCCGGCTGGCTCCTGTTCAATGCCGATGGCGCGGAAGCGGCGCCCGTCAGCCTCATGCCCTCGCCCGTCACCGTCGACGTGCCGATCGTGTCGTGGATCAGCGCCGGCGAGCTCGGCAGCCAGGACAGCGTGGTCAACCTCTCCGATTATCCGACCATCCCCACCGCCGACCTCGAGGAAGGCGAATGGATCGCGCTGCGCGTCGACGGTTCGTCGATGAACAAGATCTCGCCGCCGGATTCGATCATCTTCGTCAATTTGCGCGACAAGCGGCTGGTGACCAATGGCTGCTACGTGATCTCGGACGAGACGGGACGTGCCACCTACAAGCGCTACCGCCCGAACGACAACCCGCCCTTCCAGCCGGCGTCCTATATGGATATCCCGCCGCCGGAGCTGGAGGGCGCGATCACCATCATCGGGCGAGTGAAGCGGTCGATGATCGATATGTGAGCCGTTGGGAGCGATGCCGCCAAGCTGAGGCGCTGCTTTGCTTCCCTCTCGCAAGGTCCTCGCCAAGCGCCACTTGGCCCACCCCAAGGGCATAAATGCAGCCACCGCAATTTCTGCTTGCATTAGGGAACAAAAACAGAACTATATAGGCATCCGCGAGAACAGTCGCGATCACTCCGGGGGGAGGATCAATCATGTCACGCCGCACCGGCGCGCTGATGCGCGCGTTTGTTGCCTGGCTTTCGCGCGGGCCGCTCCTGGCGCTGGCAGGGGTGGTTGTGCTTGGTGCTTTCGGCGGCAAAACATTCGCGGCTGGCAAAGACTACAACACTTGCTTCAGCGAGAGCAAAGTTTCCGCCGACCGGCAGGTTGCCGCCTGCACCGCAATCGCCGAGGACAGAGGCGAGGTGCCTGATCTTCGCGTAAGCGCCTATTTTGTGCGCGGCCTGGCCTATGCACAGAGGAACGATATTGCCCACCTCATCGCCGATATGAACGAGGTGATCGCGCTCGATCCGACTTACGTCCGCGCATTTACCAATCGCGCCATCGCCTGGGAGAGCAAAGGGGATTTCGACCGGGCCGTCGTGGACTACACAAAAGCGATCGCGCTTACGCCGGATGACGCAAGCCGATATGCCGATCGCGCGCGGGCGCTCAACAAGAAAGGCGAGCATGATCGGGCTATCGCCGATTGCGACAAGGCGATCGACATCGATCCCGCCAATGAAATGGCCTATGGCGTGCGCGGCGTTGTGTGGGAAGACAAGGGCGACGCAGCGCGAGCCCAGGCCGACTACGACAAAGCGGAGAGCGTCCGTATTGACCCTATCGCTCCTTACCTAGACCGGGCCCGCTCATCGATCGCCGAGCGTGATCGCAAGCGAGCCAAGGCCGATTGCAAGCGCATCGCCAATATCGATGCGGACAAGGGGCGCGATTGCACGCGACTGATTGTCGAGGCTTTCGGTGAGCCGGGCGACGGCGCGACCGACCCAAACCCAGCTTCTGCTCAAAATGCGATTGGAGTAGAGTGGCAGGAAAAGGGCGACCATACCCGCGCCATCGCCGCATTCGACGAGGCGATCCGGCTCAATCCAGCAAGTTCCGCTTTCCACTTCAACCGCGGCAAGAGCTGGGCCTCAAAGAAGAATTATGCCCGCGCTATCGCCGATCTGGATGAAGCCGTTCGCCGCGATCCGGCCAACGCCCAAGCTTACCGCGTGCGCGGCATGACCATGGCCCAGATCGGCAATTCACGAGAGGCGTTTGCCGACCTCGACAAAGCGATTGCCATCAGCTCCGACGATCCAAAATCGTATTTCGAGCGGGCAGTCGTCTGGGAGGCGAAGGATTCCGACAAGGCAATTGCGGACCTCGACAAAGCGATCGCGCTCGATCCGGCCAACGCCGACTACCGCAAAGAAAGGCTCAGCGTCCAAATCAGCAAGAGCAGGGCGAACGGGCAACCCGTGCTGCAGTCGCCGAGCGCTGCGACCAATCAGGCTGATGTCCCAGTCCCCGCTGAGCCGCAGCCGGCCAAGCCTGTCCCGCCCCCCACATATGCGCCGCCGCAACTATATGCCAAGCAGGATAACTCCGCCGCCATTGCTTGGAACCTCAAATCGGGGTTGCAGGCGATGCAGATCGACCCCAAGGGCGCGATAGATACATTCAGCTTTGTCATCGGCCTCGATCCCTACAATGCAGACGCCTATTACAACCGCTCGATCGCCGAGGCACTCGTCGGCAATTTCGACCTCGCCATCGGCGATTGCCGGCGAGCGGTCGAACTCGATCGGAAACGCGCAGGCACGTGTTGGGAAAATCTGCCTGGCCAACAGCCGACCGCTACGCAGCCAAACGGGGATCCGGCGACCGCCAAGACACTGCTCGAGCGCGCCCAGATGCGGTTGTCGAAATACGGCGTCGACGGCGCGCTGCTCGATTTCGACAAGGCGATCAGCCTCGACCCCGACAATGCCGACGCCTATCTGGGCCGCAGCCGCGCCAGGACGCTCAAGGGCGACCACGCCGGCGCGGCGGCGGATTGCCGGCGCGCCGTGGAGTTGGATTCCACACGGTCGGCAAGCTGCGACGAGCAGGCTGCCGGCGATGAGGGCAAAACTGAACCGTCGCAGGACCCTGAGCAGCCGAAGGCGGCGGCCGCTGCTCCAAAGCCACAAATCGTCCGTCCGAATTTGGCGGCTACGGACGACACGCTGGCAGCAAAGACCTTGGAGACAAAAGACCAGCGCGCGCTCCAAGCGATCCTGGAAGGCGATGTCTGGCTGGACATGGGCAAATACGACAAGGCGATCGGCTCCTATGACGTGGTGATCGCGCTCGAACCCGACAACCGCTTCGGCTACTTCGGCCGCGGCAGGGCCAGGGCCGCCATACGCGATTATGGCCAGGCGATCGCCGACTTCGACAGGGTCATCCAGTTTGCCCCCAATTTTGCCGCCGCGTATTTTCACCGGGGGCTCGCCAAGGTGACGTCCGGCGATGTCGAGGGCGCGCTTGCCGATTGCAATCGGGCAGCGACGCTCGACCCGAAGGCGCGCGACGCCCACTATTGCAAAGGCATGGCCTGGCACGCCAAGGGCGACACCGGGCGCGCCATCGCCGCCTATTCGGTGGCGATCGGGATCGATCCCGGGCATGACGCCAGCTACTACGCGCGCGGCATGGTGCGGGCGGATCGGAAAGACTATGCCGGCGCCATCGCCGATTTCGATCAGGCGCTCAAGCTCGATCCCGGCAATGGTGACTATGCCGTAGCCCGCAAGGCAGCGGCGGACGTCAGCGGAGAGCCTGCCGATGGCATGACCAAAGCGGACGGCTCCGACATTACGGCGAACGAACAGAGCGCCACCGCAGTTGCGCTAGCAGAAACCCCGTCTGCGGTCAAGCCTGGTGCGAGTGACGATCTTTCGCTTGCCGATCCGAAGTTGGCGAAGCTTATCGACACCAGTGATCCCCGCGTCCTCGTCGCCGTGGCCAACGGCGACAGCCTCTTGCACGAAGGAAAGTATGACGAAGCGATCGAGGCCTATGAAGAGGCCATCGCGATCGATCCTAAGAGCCCGCTCGCCTATTTCAGCCGTGGCAGGGCCTTTGATGGCAAGAAGGATTTTACCCGCGCGATCGCCGATTACGACAAGGCCATCGCCATTATTCCCGATGCGGCCGCGCCGCTCATGCGCCGTGGCCTGGCCAAGGCCGCGGCGGGCGACGCGGACGGCGCGCTTGACGATTGCATCAAAGCCATCAGGCTCGACCCGAAAGCGAGCGGCGCTTTCTTCTGTTCCGGAGCGGCCTGGTACGCCACGGGAGACCCGAAGCGAGCGATCGAGGCATTTTCAGCGGCGATCGAGATCGATCCGAAAGACGCCGCCAGCTACTACGGACGCGGCATGGTGCGAGCCGACGGCAAAAACTACGCCGATGCCATTGCCGACCTCGACCAAGCTGCCAAACTAGACCCGCACAATCCAAACTACGCCGCCGCGCGCAAAGCAGCGATGGCCACGCAGAAGAAAGGCGGTGCCGGCGGCAACGCGATCGCGCCATCCTCGAAGAAGCTAAACGCTCTGGTCGATCGCGGCTACGCCTTCTACTACAAGGGCCAATATGATCGTGCGATCGCCCAATTCAACAAGGCGATGGCGCTCGATCCGCAAGATGCCTCGCCCTATGTCGGACGGGCCATCGCGCTTGTCGACAAAGGCAAATACGACGCGGCGATCGAGGACTACAACAAGGTCATCGGGCTCTACCCTGACTACTCGGACGCTTACATGGGCCGTTCCGTCGCGTGGACCAAAAAGAACGAACCGGATCGCGCCATCGCCGATTTGAGCCGTGCAATCGAGCTCGACGCCAATGACGCGCAGGCCTATTTCGGGCGCGGCGGCGCCTTCGCTGCCAAGGGTGACTATGACCGGGCGATCGCCGATTTCGACCAGGCGCTGAAGCTCGATCCGGAGATGAGCCTCGCCCGCAAGGGCCTCAAGCTTGCGGCGGCGGCGAAGGCAAAGACGTCAGGCAAGATCGAGAGCGGAGCGGCGACCTCGGCGGGTGGCATTCCGCCTGGAGCCAGGGCGGCTTTCAACAAGGCACAAGTGCTGGACGGCAGGGATGACTATGACGGCGCCATCGCGCAGTATGGCAAAGCGATTGCCCTGTTCCCCACCTTCCGAGACGCATATGTAGCGCGCGCCATCCTTTGGGAGACGAAGGGCGACTATGCCCGTGCCATCGCCGATTTCAGCCAGGCGATCACTATCGGCCCCGACATCGGTGACACTTACAGCGATCGCGGCCGCGTCCTCAGCTACCAGGGGGACTATGACGGGGCATCGGCGGATTACGAAAACGCCGTCCGTCTCGATCCAACGAACGCAAGGATCTATGCCGGTCGGGGCATGTTCCGCATGAAGCACCACGAAGACACAGGGGCATTCAGCGATTTCGAAACGGTTCTTAGACTCGATCGCAATAACGTTTTCGGTTACTTCGGCCGCGGCACGATCCGCGCCCGCAAAGCGGACTATGACGGCGCCATCGCCGACCTCAACCAAGCGATCAAGTTAAGGCCAAATTTCGCTGGCGCATACAAATCGCGTAGCGCTGTGTGGGAAGCCAAGGGCGACCGCAAGCGTGCGGAAGCCGACCGCAAGAAGGTGCTGAGCCTTGGGGCAGAGTGAGCAGGGTGTCGGAGCGCGGGCGGATGTCATCTTGGAAATGGTTGCAAGTCGCGGCGGTCGTCTCCGTAAGCATCGTTGGGACTAAAGTGATGCCAACGATGTTCGGCAGCGGCAGAGATCACCACTATCAGTCAGTAAAGATGCCGCCCCAGACGCTGACCACCGCCGACATCGATGCCGAGATCCGGAAGCAGGATCTCCAGATATTCGAGGCTATCGCCCGCGAATTTCCGGACGACTACGATGCGATGCTGCGCAAGATCACTGCCGCGGCCCAGGCCGGAAGCCAAACAGAAGTGCGCGATATCAGCAGACAGGCGGTCGCCGATCTCAGGCATAGATATGCGCCACTCCTACCTACGACCCCCGACAGCAACGCTTCGGAAGCGCTTTCGGCGCAACTCGACATGCTCAATCATGTCATGGCGCGCGAAACACCGGCCACCTGCAACAATTACCTGCGCAACGGGCCGGACGCGATCAGTGCGCCCGGCCACGATTTCCTGGCTGACCTGGACAGGATCGGCGCCACGCTGTTCCGCGCCTTCGGCGCCGCCAAAAGAAGCGGCCTACCGGCGGCCGTGCCCAGCGATCAGGACTGGTCGCTGGTCGCCGACGTTTTCACAAAGATCGGCGGCACGTCGGCCGAGATGGAGGCTATCTCGAACGCCAACCAGGACTTCCCGGGCCTGTGCCCGGCCATGGCGAGATTCTATGAGGCCGCCCTGTTACTGCATGGCGAACCCGGGTGGCACATCAAAACCGCGCTGCTTCGCGCCATCGTTGAGAATTAGGCTCCGCACCGGATTTCCGGACGGGTTCCGGCGCGACACCGCGTTCCTTCGTACTCTCAGGCGCCCAGAAACTCGTTGCTGAAGTACGCCTCGATATCCGGCTTCGCGGTCAACGCCTTGCCATTGCCGTCGAGCAATATCCCCGAGGCAAACAGATACCCGCCCATCGCCTCCATCTTCGCCTTGTCCATCGTACCGATGGCGCCGTTGGCACTCTTCAGGAAATGGCCGTCGTTCAGCGCCTTCAGCGAGGCGTCGATCAGCGCCGGGTTGGCGAGTGTGTCCTTGTTGGCGGCGATCAGCAGTTCGCCCGCCTCCAGCGCCTGATCGACCGCGAAGGCATAGCCGCGCCGCGTCGCCTTGACGAAAGCGGCGGCAGCTTTCGGATTGGCGCTAAGGAAGCCGTTGCTGGAGACGATCAGCGTGGTGTGCTCGTCCGGCACGCCGTAGTCGGCGTAGCGGAAGCTGCGCTGCTTGAGGCCTTTCAGTTCCGCTTCGACACCTTCCCATGTCGAGACTTCGAGCGTGAAATCGACCGAGCCGTTGGCCAGCGCATCGTATGCGGACGTCCCCAGCGTCACGGTCGAAAAATCGCCCTTGCCGCCGTCATGGCGGATGATGGTCCGCAGCAGCGCGTTTTCCCAGGCGCTGCCGAAGCCGCCATAGGTCAGGCCGTCAAGATTTTTCGGGCTCTTGATCGCCGCGCGGTTGGCGTTGAAGACGACGCGGCCGGTCTCCGACTGGACGACGGCGTAGACGGCCTTCAGGTCGGCGCCAGCACTCTTCTGGGTGAACAGGCCGAGCGAGCCGGAAATGCCGAAATCGGCGACACGGTTGGCTACCAGCGTGCCGGAGCCGGTATCGCCATAGGGCAGGATTTCCACGTCAAGGCCGGCGTCGTGATAGAAGCCTTTGTCGCGGGCGACGAACAGGCCGATGTGGTTGGTGTTGACGGTCCAGTCGAGCGCGACCGTGATCTTTTGCGGGGTGGCGGCACGGGCGTGCGTGACGGCCCCGGCAAGAGGCAGGCCGGCGGCCAGAAACAGCGCCTGGCGGCGGGTCAGATCGGTCATTTCAATTCTCCATCGGATGGTCGGAAATTCGGATCGGACTGGCCAAGCAGCGTGTCGAGGATGCCGGCCTCGATCGCCGCGGCCTCGCGGGCAAGCGCCGCGCTCTCGGTGCGCGGGCGCGGCAGCGGCACGGCCACCTCACGCACCACGCGCGCGGGCCGCGCCGAAAGCACATAGATACGGTCGGACAGAAGCACTGCTTCGCGCACGTCATGGGTGATGAGCAGCGCCGTCCAGCGATGGTTTCGCCACATCGTCTCCAGCCAGCGCTGCATGGCGGCGCGGGTGAGCGCGTCGAGCGCGCCGAACGGCTCGTCGAGCAAAAGCATGTCGCGCTGCTGCACCACGGTGCGCAGGAGCGCGGCGCGCTGGCGCATGCCGCCGGACAGTTCGGCCGGCCAGGCGCGCTCGAAGCCGGCAAGGCCGAATTCGGCGAACAACGGCGCCACGCGCTCGCGCGCCGCGCGCCGCTTCATGCCCTGGACTTCGAGCCCCAGCGCCACATTGTCGATAACGCGCCGCCACGGCATCAGCGCGTCGCGCTGCGGCATGAAGGCGAAGCGGGCGCCATCGAGCGGCGCGCCGTCGAAGCGCATCTCGCCCTCGCCCCGGATCGCGCCGGTGAGCAGTTGGAACAATGTCGACTTGCCGGCGCCGGAAGGACCGAGGATCGAGACGAACTCGCCCGCGCCGACATGGAGAGAGACGCCGGCCAGAACCTCGAGCGCGCCGAAGTTCTTTCGCACGTCGCGGAGCTCGAGCCGGGTCATGGCCGGCGCTCCCCGACAGGCTTGTCGCCGTCGCGCCCCGCCCTTTCGCCCTCTGCATTTTCCCAGGGCATGGCGAGACGCTGGACGAGCACGGCGAGGCCGAACAGCGCCAGCGTCAGCGCCGAGCTGACCGCGACGGCGGCAAGCACCAGGTCGGGGCGGAAATTGTTCTTGGCGCTGAGCATGTAGATGCCGAGCCCCTTCGCGGCGCCCGCATATTCGGCGAAGATGGCGCCCACCACGGCATAGGTGATGGAGATGCGCAGTCCGGCGAAGAAATAGGGCAGCGCCGACGGCAGCCGCGCCAGCCAAAAGATGCGCCAGCGCCCTGCTCCCATCGCGGCGAGCATCTGGCTGATCTCCTTGGCCGTGGCGGCATAGCCTTCGACCAGCGCCACCATCATCGGGAAGAAGGTGACCAGCGCCACGAGCAGGATCTTCGGCAGCAGCCCGAAGCCGAACCACAGCACCACCAGCGGCGCGATCGCCACCAGCGGCAACGTCTGGCTGGCGATCAGCAGCGGGAACAGCGCCCGGCGCAACGGGGCCAGGAAGTCGACCAGCGCCGAGAGGATGAAGGCGGCAACGAGCGAGCAGGCAAAGCCCGCCAACGTGGCGCGGATGGTGGGCAGCGTGTTGTCGGCAAGTGCCGAGCGGTTCTCCCAGGCTTGCGCCAGCACGCGCGAGGGCGCGGGGAGCACGGTGGACGCGATGCCGCCGAGGCGGGCGTAGAGCTCCCAGGCGATGAGGAGAAGAGCGAAAGCGATGGCGGCGGGGAAGATCCTGGCGAAGGCGGAAGCAAGGGCTGATCTCCCCCCTTGCGGCCGGCAGGCCAGAGGGGGGTGTGAAGGAACGCCGGCTTCTAGCTCTTGCGCGACAGGGCGCGAACGACTGACAGGCTGGCGGGACAGCACCCCCCTCTGCCCTGCCGGGCATCTCCCCCGCAAGGGGGGAGATTGGACGGCATCCCGGCTTTCGCCAATCGCCGAAGGCTCTTCTTGCGGCGTAGAACCGAACGAAACAGCCATCACATCTACCTCGGCAGCGCTACGCGGCTCAAACCGCGGTCGGGCTGTTCGCCGAAATCGTTATGTCGAGCGTCACGTGGCCCGCGCCGGGGCCGAAGCGGCAGAAGGCTTCGGCGAGCGTGGCGAACACCGCGCCGGCATCGCCGCGCAGCCTGGTGCAGAAATTCTTCGAGCGGTCGAAGACGCCGGAGTTTTTCAGGAAGTCGATGCAGCCATAGATCTCGTCCATGTGGTCGCCGGTGCCCATCACATAGAGCGAGAATTGCGCCGCCACCGGCTGGTCGGTCGAGGGCGTCGCCTCGACGGCGCGGAGCGCGGCGCGCTTGCGCTCCTCGAGCGGAATCGCCGGGCCGCCGATCTCGTCCGAGCGGCAGATCGGGTCGTCCGGCTCGCCGGGGCAGCCGCGCGAGACCGCGGCCGACAGCGCGCAGTGCTTGCCGCTCTTCGCCGCCGCGACGAGCAGGTCGCGCATGGCGGGAAAAAGCACTTCGGGCGGCCCGACCAGCAGCGTCGAGATATCGTCGGTCTCGATCCTCAGCCTGTCGCGGTAAGGATCGAGCGCGCCCAACGCGCCGAGGATGACGCCGACGAAATCGTCAGCCATGGGATAAAGGGAAATCTGTGCGCCGGAAAACATGGCCCGCCTCGCTCCGCTGGTATTATCCAGATCAGCTTTAGGGTCCGGAGGCTTGCCGCCGCCATCTCAGCCCCGACCGTACGGAGCACCCCTGTGGATGGCCGCGTTAAAGCACTGTTCGAGCGAATGGGAAAGCGGTTTTTTTTGCGAGGCCAATTGGGCCAAGAGCCCCATCTCCCTAAGGGAGATGCCGGGTTATAAGATTTTCGCAGATTTCTTATAACCGCGGTATCGCAACCGCAGTGTCGTTCAAATTGTACGAATCCGGCTTGATTGTTTTTCGTACATAAAGTACGATATTTCCCTTCCCTTGAGGGGACTTGCTTGAATACCGCGAACCATGGCGCTTTCGCCGACCTCTCCCGCCGTTTGCTCTCGCCACTGCCGTTCGCCGAGCGCGAACGCGTTGCCGGCGCCTGGCGCATGGCCAGCCAGGACATCGCCGACGACATCCGTTTCATCCGGCAATATCTGAAGGTGATCGCCGAGAAGGACGAGCGGCTTTCGACCGGCACGCTGGTGCATGGCCGCGCCTATGTCGAGGCCTGCGCCGCCTGGCTCCCGGAGACGGTGGCGCGGTATCTGCGCAATCTCAGGCTGATCAGCGAATGCGAAAGCGCGATGATCGCGGCCGGCATGAGGTTTGCCCGGTCGAGCGATGCGTGGTGAGGGAGCTCCCCCTACAACCCTTGGGCCGCCCGTCGAAAAATGCATCGTTTCATACAATTGGCAATTGGTGGACGCGGCTGAGCGGCGGGTGGTTAAATTCGTCTCAGGCGAAGGAGGGTAAAGCCGCGTACCAGGGAGGAACTCGTTTGATGGACCAGCGTATCGACATCGGCATACAGCCTGACGACCAGCCCTACGAAGTCACGTCATTCGCCAGAAAGCATGGCCTGACGATCCCCGTCGCGGACGCGGTGCTTTTCGCCAGGGGACCGTCGCCGTCGCGGACCGCCTGCGATATGGCGGCGCTGGCCCTCATTTGCGCGGTCGCGCAATACGCCGGAAAGCAGGGGAGACGGTAGCCTCCCCTACCAGCTGAACTGCAGCCCCACATTGCCGCCGACCTGGCTGCCGGAGAAGGCAATGCCGAGCGTGCTGGTCAGCCGGCCGCCATGGTCGAAGCCCTCGCTCAGCACCGCGGCGCCCGTGATGCCGAAGGCATTGGCATAGCCGGCATTGCCCCAGTTGACGCGCACACCGAAATGCTCGCCCTGGACGAGATCGGGCGCTGCGAGCGCGGCCGAGATCGAGGCGTTCTCAAAGGCGCGCGTGATGCGGTTGTCGATGTCATCGACGTGGGCCGCGAGCGCCGTCTTACCGACCTCGGTCATCTCGCCGCCATTGCCGTCGTCGACCTGCTTCTTGGTCACGCCAGTCTGGGCATTGATGCAGGTGTCCGTGCCCGGACTATAGTAGTAATTGGCTCCATAGGCGGAGCAGATCTTGACATACGCGACTGCCGCCTGGGATGGCGCCGCAAGGAGCGTTGCCGCGCCGAGAATCGCCGGCGCAAGAAGATATCTGAACATTGATTGCCCCCGGTCGCGCTTACCAGGTGAACTGCAGGCCGGCATTGCCGCCGACCGTCTTGCCGGAGAAGCCGACGCCTGCGGCGCCGGCCAGCCGACCGTTGCCGCCAGACATGAAGCCCTCGCCAAGAACCGCCGCGCCGGTGACACCCATGGCGTTGGATTGACCGGCATTGCCCCAGTTGACGCGCACGCCGAAATGCTCGCCCTGCACCAGGTCCGGGCCGGCCAGCGCCGAGGCCACCGATGCACCCTCGAAGGCGCGCTGGACGCGGCGGTCAATGTCGTCGACCTTGCTCGCCAACGCCGTCTTGCCGTCGACCACACCGTCCTCCGTCAAGCTGCGCGTCTCGCCCGTGTTGGCATTGATACAGGTGGCGGTGCCGGGACTGTAATAGTATTGCGCGCCATAAGCCGTGCAGACCCTGACGTACTCGACCGGCGCCGCCTGGCAAGGCGCAGAGAGACCGCCCGCCACAGCTAGAAACGCAAATGAAATGACACGGTTGATACCCCGCATGCCTGATCCCCGAAGTTGGATGTTGAGAGAAAGCCTCGCATGAAAAAGGCGCATGCGAGCGCGCGGAGTCAACTGCGCCTTCCGCTCAATGCCTGACTTTTACTGGGAGCATTTCATCTATTGAACACATATTGCAGCCCAGCTACAGTAAACAGTTCAACCTGATCAGTAATTCCCCGATGGTTTGGAGCTATGACGTCGAGGCTTATTAACACTCTCTAATATCAAGCGATGCCGGGCGATCTGCCCGGCAGGCTCGCCGATGTGGGCCCGCGCAGCTGGCGCAGGCCGCGGCTTTGCAGGTCGCCGTCGCCGGTGGGTCAACTATGCGGCAGATGGTCTGACGACTGCCCGTAATCCTTTAGGACGCGATCAGCCCTTGGCTTTCGACTTGGGTGGCGCCTTGGGGGCCTTAGCAGGCTTCTCCGCCTTCGCGGCCTTCGGCTTCTCGACCTTGGCGGCAGCGGCCTTCTTGGCGGCTTTCTTCGGCCTGCCCGCCTCATCGATCTCGGCCGTCGCCTGGTCCCAGTGCTCCATATGCGCGCCTTCAGGCCGGCCGGCCTGCTCCCAAATCTCGTGCGCGCGTTGGCGAATGCGTTCGTGCCTGTCGTCCGTCACTTTGTCGCCTCCTACGGTTTGGGACTGTTCCCCAGCCAAACATTAGCCGAATTTTCGCGTGCCGTCTTGGGTGTAGACGCGGCGCGCAAACGCATCTTGAAGCAATATCCGGTGATGGCTCACTTCTCGTCGGAAAGCACCGCGATGCCGAGATACGCGGCCTTCTTGACGATCAGTCCGGCCAGGTCGGCGTCGGAACGATCGGTTCCGGTGCGCTCGCGCAGCAGCGCGACCGCCTGCTTGATCGACAGCAGCCCATCGCCGCGTTCGGCCAGCAGCCTGTCGACTTGGCGGGCAATGTCAGGTGATTCGACGTGTGGATGATGCATGGCAACGACTCCTTCCGCGCTTCGTTGCCTCCCAAACCGCTGTTTATCTTAGGCCTTATGCCCGGATACGAGAAGAGCCCGATCCTTCCCCGATGCTCCGGGGAGAGGATCGGGCTCTTTCAGGACTAAATCTACTCGATCACCTGAACAACGCGGCGCGTGCCGGGATCGATCAGCACCGTATGGTCATTGACGACCGCATAGCGGTACTGGACGTCCGGAACCTGCTGCAGCTCGACGGTGTCAGGCACGGTCGAGCCGACGCCGAGCTCGAGGCCGAGCACATTGACCGAGGCGATCGGATGCTTGTGGACATATTCCCTGACCACGGTCTGCTGCTCGGGGGTGACGATCACCTCGTCCGCGGCCGCGATGCCGATGCCGGCCATCAGAGCCAGGCCGGCGACAGCTGGAATGAGGGTGGTTTTCATCGTTTATCTCCTGTTGCGTTGTTGAGCTCCGCCTGGCCTCCGCGGGGCGGAAACACGGGCAGGTCGAACATGGGAGCTCCCGGGGCAAACGCCGCCGGCAGGGTGTTGTTCCGTCAGCCACGACTAATTGATTTGGCGGAACCTTCGCATCGGCTCCGCATTGGAAGGCATTGAAACTGCCCAAGTCTTTGAAAATCAAAGGATGCCGCAGTCATGCAAGAAGGTCCCATCAGAAGCGACATCGAACTTCGGGCCCCCGTGGCCATTGCCGTGGGCGCCGGCTTCAAGCGCGAGATCGCCACGCTCACCGGGATGCAGAACTTTCTCAAGGAATGGCCGCAGGCCACGCGGGGCGATAGCTACGCCAACGCATTCCGCGCCTGTGAGGCGGCGCGGACCGGAGAGATCGATCTCGACAAGGCGCGGCAGGCGTTCCTGGTCTTCGCGCGGAAGGCCGGAATCGAATGGACCGGCGCCGATCCGGTCGCGGTGCTGCGCGAAGCAAAGATCAGGCGAAGCCGGGTACGCGAAAGCAGGGCACAGAACCGACACGTGCCTGGATAGTCCCTCGCTGGGCAAAGGCCGGTCGGCAGCGTCGGGCATGACGCCCACAGGGCCAGCGGCGCCCGCTGGAGCGGCAGCGTCTGTTGATCACGCCTCACAACGCGTATGACGACCATCCACCAAGACGCCGTGCGCATTGGCCTTGACCGCAAGTTCAGGATTTGGCCTGCGAATCCCGGAGCAACCGGGCGCGCCCTGACGTCCGTTGCATCCGTTTGCCTGCAGACCGCCGCCTTGCGGCTGGAGGTCGACTGGATCGATCGGGGATTCGGCTGGAGGCCGCTGTCAGCTCGGTGCCGATTCGCCCGGGGCCTCGGTGACGAAGGACGCGGCGATCAGATCGTCCGCGTCTATGCGTAGGGAGCCCTCGCTGCCCCCCATGATGGCCGCGACCTTCTGGAAGGTCTTCATCTCATGCTCGGTGATCCGGGCGTCCCGCATCCTGGCTTTGAGATCGGCGACACGCATCCCGAGCGAACGGGATGTTCCGATTTCTCGTTTCGACATGTTGGTCAGTCTCCTCCCCCAACCCGTGCCTGTTTCGCCGCCGCCCGATTCCCGCATCCTGCGCATGCTTGTGTTCTCTATGAGGCAATTTCGAACACAGCAGCGGCAACGCGGGCCCGGAACGAAGGTTCCGTTAGCATATGGTAACGAATTAATACTGGTTAACGGCCCGGCCGCAGCCGGCGGCAGGGCCGTCAACTCAGCTGCGAATGATCCTACTGGATGACCTGGACGATCTTGCGCGTGCCGGGATCCACGATGACCGTCTGATTGTCGACGACGACGTAACGGTACTTGACGTTCGGTACCTCGTGCAATTCGACGGTGTCGGGAAGGACACTGCCGATGCTGAGCTTGACGCCGGGAAGCTTGACCGACGCCAGCGGCTGCTTATGCACATATTCGCGGATGACCGTTTCCTGTTCGGGCTGGATAATAACATCCTCGGCGGCGGCGGCGCCGATGCCGGCCAGAAGCAGCAGGCCCGCGGCTGCGGTTGTGAGGTGCATTTTCATCGATCTTCTCCTTGATTTGGATAGATTGCCTCTCACGCTGCGCCTGCGATTTCACAGCCGGTAGGCAATGTGCGTAACGCCGGCCGACAAGCCTTGTTCCTGCAAAAAATTCGCCGACACCATTTTCGGGGGAACGTCACAGGCACGTCCGAAGAAACGTCACCGGCGCGCGGCGCGGCAATTTCGGAACAATGCTTTTCGGGCCGGGTTTTCCTAGTGAAGGGACCGAATTTTCCGAGGAGAAATCCCATGAAACATCTGCTTATCACAAGTATGATCGCGCTCGGCGTCGGTTGCGGCGCCGCGATGGCGCAGACCGAATCCGCACAGCCGAGCGGCGGCGACAATTGCGCGGCCGGCACGGCCGATTGTCAAAAGGGCGGCAAGGCCGGCGGGCAGGCTCAGGGCGAGACGAAATCGAAGACCGAGATGAACGCTCAGGGCAAGGCCGGCGCCAACACCGAAGAGCAGGCCCAGGGCACGGCCAAGATGAAGACCGATGAGCAGGCCCAGGGTCAGGCCGGCGCCAATACCGACCAGAATGCTCAGGACCATACACAGCTGAAGAAAAAGAAGCAGGCTCAGGGCAAGACCGGGACTAGCACCGAGCAAAACGCTCAGGGCAACACCAAGATGCAGACTGAGCAGAACGCGCAGGGCAAGACCGGTACGACAACCGAGGAGAATGCCCAGAACAAGACGAAGACCCAGACCGATCAGCAGGCCCAGGGTAAGTCCGGCACAACCACCACCGAGCAGAACGCTCAGGGCGGCAACACCAAGATGCAGACCGAGCAGAACGCGCAGGGCAAGACCGGTACCAACACCGAACAGAACGCCCAGGGCAACACCAATGTCGAGACCGACCAGAACAAGACGGCCTCGATCAACAACGTGACGGTGGAGCAGAAGACGCAGGTCACGCAGATCATTCACGAGACCAGGGTCGAACCGGTTCGCGACGTCAGCTTCGACATCTCTGTCGGCGTCGAGGTTCCGCGGCACAAGGTGCGTCTGCACCGCCTGCCGGCGCGCATCGTCAAGATCGTGCCTGCCTACGAATCCTACGAGTATTTCGTGCTGGCCGACGGACGTATCGTCATCGTCGACCCCGACACTTACAAGATCGTGCTGATCCTGACCTGATCCGGATAGCAGGACAGACAAGGGCCCGCCACGCGGCGGGCCTTTTTGCGTGCAGAGACAACCGAACACACGGGCAATCGCCTGCGCGTGTTCATTAGGCATGCGTTGAATGTTGAGCCTCGGGAACGATTTGGCGCAATTCCCAGTTGTCACACCGGAAGTCCTGCGTCCCTAGTCCCTATCGGATCGGACGAAAGGGCGATGGGCCCGCCGGCAAATCGTTCAAGCTTGCGGTCCACTAGGAAAAGGTGCATGGGTCGAGATGGGTAGAGATATGGGCGAGATCGTCGACGACCGAATGTGGCCGCGGCGCTCGGATGGGCAGATGTATTTTCCGCAGTTTCTTGTGGGAATGGTGGCAACGCTTCTGGTGATCCTCGGTTGGACTTACGCCTCCACGGGATCTGTCTGGATGGCGATCGGCTGGACATTCCTGGCGGCAGTGGTTCTGCAGGCCGGCTATTTCGTGGCCGTGCTCTGGCTCGTGCATGGCGAGACCCGCGTGACCGACGAACGCAAGGCGGACGCAAGCTCGGCACCGGCCAAGATACCCGGCCCGTTCGAGCGCGACGGCATCATCCACGCTCTCATCTTGTGGCTGTTCCCGAAACTGCTGCCTTAATCGCTTTGAGCGGCGCTTTGCGGCCGGGCTGCTGACCGACCGTCTTTTCGTTTTCGAGAGGTCGTCGCACCACAATAGCCGGCGCTCCGCATTCTCCGCTCGAACGCAGGGACCGGGCTACGCCTCGGTGCCAGAGTTCCGAGGCGCCATCAATTTGTATCGTCGCCGGCCGGCCGGCTTTCGCGACGTCAATGCGGCGCAACGCAAACGGCCGGCTTGCAGCCGTCGGAACCGTGGTCCGAGCCGGCTGCAATCCTGTGGTTCGCCGAGTTAACGCGCGGTGGCCGGCGAAGCCGAGCGCACCGTCTCCGAAGACGAGAAGACGACGAAGCCAAAGACCAGCACCGCAGCGGCGACGATCAGCGAGCCGATCGCCACGACCGGCTCGATCTCCGGATGGCCTGCCGCCAGCATCCAGTAGAGCGCCGGCAGCATGATCACGATGCCGACCGTATAGAGGCCGTAATGGATCATCGCGATGCGGCGCTCGGCCTTGGCCGGGTTGAGTGCATAGTAGCCGCCGAAGATGGCGCTGGTGACCCAGCCAAGAAGGTTGATGTGGGCATGCGCCGGAAAGGCACCGTGATCGCCCGAAATCGCCATCTGCAGCCCGGCGGCGATGCCCAGAATAAGAAAGACGATGGCCGTCTTGAAGAAAAGCTCCGATACCCGTGGCATTTTGTTGTCCTCCCAATGCCTCTGTAAACCCGACTCTGCGAAGTCTACATCCTGCAAGCCATATTAGCCATGGCGTACCTAAGTCAGTGGGGCTTCGGGCGAAAGCCGCGAGATGTCGACGGCTTTGCAAAAAAATGGCCCGCCTCTTTCGAGGCGAGCCAAAAAGGAGCCGGGCTTGAGGTCGGCCCCATCCAGGTTGCCACCTGAATTTCAAACGGCGCTAACGTAACAGAACCCGGAATTTATTCCACCGCTATAGCGGACTGACACGGTAGGGTTTTCCGACCTTGACAGCGCAAGCCCTTGCCGATCGGCCATCGGAACCAAGGCACTACCAGACAGGACGTCGCCCCTTTTTCAGCCGGCGGGTGAAAGCATGGGCTTCAGCGTCCCATCCTTCTGCCAGAACCGATGGTGCAGCACGGCAAGGCGATGCGCCTTGCACGTCCGCAGCATTTGAGCAATGCTTGGCGACGGGGGTGGTTTCCGTAATTTCGGAAGCACGATTACATGTTCATTGACTACTACGAACTTCTGGAAATAAGCCCGAACGCCAATTCTGAGACCATCGAGCGGATTTTCCGCTACTTTGCCATGCGCTACCACCCCGACAATCGGGAAACAGGCAATGAAGCGCGCTTCAGCGAGATCGTGGAAGCCCATAATACGCTGCGGGACCCAGTCAAACGGGCTCAGTACGACATCCTTTACCGGGAGCATCTTGGCCTTCGTCACGAACTCACGGAAGGAGCCCGCGACGGCGGCGGCATGGAGAGGGATACCGTCATCCAGGCCAATCTGCTGTCGCTCCTCTATGTGAGGCGCCGGCGGGACGTCAACAATCCGGGCATCGGTGACGACGAGCTCGAGCGCCTGTCGGGCTGCCCTCGCGAGCACCTGGAATTCCACCTGTGGTACCTCAAGGCGAAGGGCTTCATCGGCAGGACCGAGAACGGGACGTTCGCGATCACCGTGGAAGGCATCGATCACGCCGGGGCCAAACAGGGCCGGGATCGCCCCGACGCCACCCGCCTGCTCGATCACGCGAGTTAGGCCGACCATCAAAAGCCCGCCGACTGGCGCCTGAACCAGTGGCGGGCTCGATGAAGGAACAGCTACATCCCTGAGGAATCGACTGTCATCTTCTCAACTCCCCATATCTGGGCTCGGCTCGCCGGGGGCGGCGGTGTCTAAGCCATGCACCATGACGGGCAAGAAGAGGAGTGCAGAGTTACATTGGCGTTGTGTTTCGCCGAATACAAGGTGACCGAGGTCTGACGTGCCGACGCATTGGGCCGGTGCCGACCCGTCGAGGGTGATTACGAGGACGCCCCCGCCAACGGCTTGTTTGAAGCAATCCCGCGTGGCTGGAGTTCGAACATCAAAAGTTGTTGCCGGCCTGTCATCCCAACGATAAGTGTATCGTAACACGACATTTTGCGAAAGCCGTCAGCGATACCCGAACATCCTCTCCGCCAGGCCGGCGCCATGCTTTTCATCGCCCAGGAAAGCAAGCATTCGTGAAATCAGGTGGCAACCTGTAGCGGGAGCCGACACCAACAGTGCGGCTCCCGCTTTGGCTCGTCTCGACCGAGGCGAGCCATTTTCTTTCTGAAATCGCGGCCGGCGACATACCGACAAAAAAGCCGCCGGGCGGGCCCGGCGGCTTTTCGTTCACCCTCTGGTCGGTTCGCCCGGCCTTACGGTGTTGTCGCCGTGGCGGCGGCTTGCGCGTCGATCTTGCCTGCCAGCGTGTCCTTAGCCCAGGCGGTGACGTCAGCGTCGACCGGCTTGTTGGCCATCTCGGCAAGGGCCGCGTCCAAGGACGCGTCAGTGGGAGGCGGCGCGTTGTCAACCGCGGCCTGGGCATCGGTGACCGCCTGATTGTCGGCGGTGATTGCCGTGTTCTGGGCGTCAATCTGCCCCTGAACCTCGGCAACCTGCGCATCGAGAGCGGCCTGCTGCTCGGGCGTGAAGCCGGTCGTGTCGGTCGCGTTGAGATCGGCGAGTTGCTGAGTGAGGTCGGCGAGTTTGCTCTGGTCGGTGGTCAATTGGGCGTTCGCGGCGTCGAGCTTGGCCTGCGCGTTCTTGGCCGCCGCGGCCTGAGTCACGTAAGCTTGGACGCCGGCGAATTTCTTGCTCTTGGAATGCTCGTAGGCGCTCAGATTGCGCTTCAGCGAGTTCAACCGGCCGAGCTTGGCGTGAAGGTTCTTCTCCTTCGACGTGGCGGCCGTGGTCGTGTTGTCGGTCGAGCTGTCGTCGGACGCGCTGTCGTCCGAGGCGCTGTCGGTGCCCTTGTTGTGGCCCGGAGCCGAAGCCGACTTGCCGTGCGAGGCGCCGCTGTTGCCGTTGCCGTTGCCGCCGGCATTGCCGCCGCCGTTTCCATTGCCGCCATTGCCATTGCCGCCGCCATTACCGCCGCCATGGCCGTTGCCGCCGCCATTGCCGCCAGCGTCGGCAAGCGCGGGGGCCGCGGCAAGCGCCAGAATGGCAAGAGATGCCAGAAGTGTCTTTCGCAATGTCATTTTGCTTCTCCGCAGATGAATCGTCGTCATGGCCCAACCGCTAGGCAGCCTCTTATGAGAATTTCCTAACGGCGTCGGATAAACTTTAAGCAATTGCGGTCGCGAAATGAGAGCATGGCCGCCGCGGCCCGGCGATCTCCGCCAGATAGCGTGTTAACACATTGAAATTTAACGAAAATACAAAGGGCCGAGCGCGCTTGGGCCGTTTGGAACAATGAGGGCCCTTGTCTCGCCAGACCATGGTCCCAAGGACATTCCTGCCCGGGCGAAACCGTGCAAACCCGGAACGTCCGCCCGGCGCGAGAACCAGGGCCCGGTCGACCAGAAATGCGCCCGGCGCGACGCGACTAAAGCGAAGGATCCGAGGCTTGCGTGTCGCCTGCATCCTGATCCGCGGCTACCGCGGCGCCCGGCTCCTGGTGTTCACCTAAACCGGTCGGGGAAAGGACCGTCAGATCCATCCGAGCGATCCGGGACGCGGCTTTTCCTTGCGTGTTCGGCTCGCTGTCATCCGTCTCGCAAACCGAGGCCTTTGCAAGGTGGCCAACGCTTTCGCCACTCTTGCCCGGTGCCGTGCTGGCTTCCAACAACAGAGGTCATGGCTGCGCTCCCGATATGGATGACAGGCAAATTCCTAGTTTAGCACTCCGGGCTGGCGCGAAACTTACGCGATTTAGAGATCGCTAATGTTCTAGCTTGATACTGGGCGGCGATCGACCTTCTAGCCGCCGACCAGCGGCACGGTCACCGAGGTGGTATAGCTGATCGGATAATCGCTGAAATAAGGAAAGCTGATGACGAAGGCGTAGCTGGCGTTAACGTGCGCCATGCGGAAGCCGCCGCTCGCCGGGTCGGTGGTGATGGTGACGTTCACGTTCTGCAGGCCCAGCGCCTGCAGTTTCTGCGTCGCGACCGCCTGGATGTCGGCCTGCGTCAGCGTGTTGTTGAGCTGCAGGGAGCGCGCGGAGGCTTCAAGCGCATAGCGTACGCTGGAGGTGTTGTTCATCGACCAGCCAAAGGCGAAGATGCCGAACAGCAGCATGATGAGGAAGGGCGCAACCAGCGCGAACTCAAGACCGGCGCCACCCGAGATGTCGCCGACAAATGCTTGACGTCTTTGCTTAGCGGACACGGACCACCTGCAGATGACCGATCGACGTGTCGCGCGGGAAGACGCCGAAGATGAAAGGCGGCTTCCAGGTGCCCGACGCCTGGATCTGGACGAAGACCGAGGGCACTTTCGGCCCGCTGCAGATGGTGGTCGAGGTGACCACGGTCGTTCCGCATTTGTAGGCACGGCTCACCGCGATCGCCGCATCGTCCGGTTTGTGTTCCCAGCTCGCCAGCGCCGCGGCCTGGGTGGCGCTGTCGTCGGTGCCGCCTGCCATGACAAGGTTGGCGGCCGTCTTCACCCCTGCCCGCATCGCCAGCGAGCTGGTGACGTAGGACCAGCCGTCCAAGACGCCCAGAAGAGCGGCGCACAGCACCGGCATCACCAGCGCGAGCTCCACCGCGGCGATGCCGGCGCGGTCCCTGCCGAAGCGGATTGCCCGTAGCCGCATGGCCGCTACTCGACCACCGCAACCGACTGGGCGGCCGGGATGTCCTTCATCCCGAGGCTCGAGCAGTCCTGGTTGATGGTCGAATTGCCCGACCACTGAACGGTGTCGGCAACAACCTGGGTGCAGCCGTTCTTACCCGAGAAATTGCCAAGGTAATTGACCTGCTGCCTGGGAAAATAGATTGCGCCGGTCAAAAGCGAAGTCGCGGTGCCGTTGAAAGTGCTTTGCGCCGCCGTCCCTGTCCGGTCGCCGTAGAACAGCACGCCGGAATAGGTGCCCGTGGTCGGGGCGGCCAGCGTCACGGTGGCGTTGCCGTTCATGCTGATGGTGTTGCTGCCGGCCATGAAGATCGTGACGTCGCTGCCTTGGATGACGGCACCCGCATTGATCTTCAAGTCGCCCTGGACGACGTAGACACCGGGGGAAAGCGTGATATTGCCGTTGAGGTTCATGCCGCTGCAGTAGGTCCCGGGCTGCAATATTTGTGCTGACTTGCCACTGTTCACGGGCTGACACTGGTTAGAGGCTGCGGGCGCCGGCAGGCTGGCGAACGGGTCAGAGGCCGGCAGCGCCTGGGTGATCGGAGCCTTGCAAACCTCGGGGTCCATCGTCACCGGATTGTTCAGCACGACGCCGCCGACCGTGATCAGGCAGTCGGCACTGAGCGAGGCCGATCCCTGTACCTTGATGGCGTCGTTGGCGAGCGAATCCGCCATGACCGAGCAGCCGGTGAGCTTGACGCTGGTGCTGCCGGAAAACAGCGCCGCTTGCGAGGCAGACGGATTGAGTGCCAGCACGCAGGCCTTCGAAGCGTCGGTGATCAGTGCCACCGCCCTCGCCTGCTCCGGCACCTTGGTCTGCGTGAAGATGGAGGTGAACATGCGGTCGAGGTTCTGGTTGAGGATCACCTCGACCGCCTTCTTGGCCGTGTTCGGCCCGGACGCCGGCGGGGTGTTGACGACGATGGTGCCGCCGCCCAGCCCGTTCGAGGCGGCCGATGTCGTGGCGGCGGCGGTGATGGTGGCGGTGTCGGACCCCGCGATCTTTTCCAACGCGCCGGCATAGGCGGCCGCGTCGGCGATCGCCTGCAGCTTCAGGCTCGAATAGTACCAATAGGAGGTCTCGACGCCGAGCCCGGCGCCGCCGATGACGACCGGCAGGGTCAGCGCGAAGATGGTCGCGACATTGCCGCCCTTGCCTTCGCAAAAGCATCGAGAGACCAGTCCAGAAAAAAGATTTCTGATGAACCGACCTGAAAAGGCCATGGCCGAGCGCACCCAAGCTATCCCAGCCGTTACGTCATCATTATCATATGAACGAATGCCTAATTATTTCGCTCGACTTGCGCTGTTAGGACTGCATCGGGCCGCCACCCCGCCTTGCGCCGCGCACACTAAGACTTAAGGCCCCAGAAACGCTCAGACTTAAGATGTAACCATTAGTAAAACCATATATTTTAGCACTTTCCGCATTTTATCTTTTTTGGAAATCGCCCGTAGAGACAGCGTGCCTATCACTTTCGCATATACGACGAGGGCGGACTTCCATGTTTGCACGTTTCTGGGCTTCGAGGCGCGGCAACTTCGCGGTCGCGACCGCGGTGGCCATGGTGCCGCTGATGCTTGCCCTGGCAGGGTCCATCAACCTGATCGGCACCAGCGACGACGCCGCGCAGTTGCAGAATTCGCTTGACGCGGCCGACCTTGCAATCGGTACGAAATACCAGGCGAGCATGTCGGCGAGCGACGTGCAGCAACTCGGCCAGACCTTCTTCGCGGCCAATATGAGCACCGCCGACGCGCAGGAATATGCGGGCAGCGTCGCCGCCTTCCAGGCCGGGGCCAGCGGCGATCCGAGAGCCTACTTCATTTCGGTGTCGTCGAGCATCAGCCGACCGGCCTTCGTCCCCGGCATGCCGGCCTGGCCGGCGACGCGCTCCGCCTCGGTCAAGATCAAGCCTGGCGCGCAGGCCTGTGTGCTCGCGCTCGATCAGAATGCCGACGGCGCGGTCAGCCTGCAGGGCTCCACCAATGTGGCGATGAGCGGTTGCGTGATCGCGGCCAATTCGGACGCCGCCGACGCCGTCAGCCGGGGTGGCTCGGCGATCGTCAGCGCTGGCTGCGTCTCGACAGTCGGCGGCACGCAAGGGTTGACGCCGCCCAGCGCCACCCTTTCCTGCGGCGCGCCGCAGGAAAACCAGTATGCCTCGTTCGATCCGCTGGCCGACGTCGTTCCGCCTCCCTACACGCTCTGCCTGCCCGTGCCGAACGGCAAGACAATAACGCTTTCGCCGGGTACCTACTGCGACAAGACGCTGTCGGGAAATATTACCCTCAATCCGGGCACCTACATCATGCGCAACGTCACCATAAAGCCAGGCGGCAACGGCAGCCTGAGCGGCCAGGGCGTGACGATCTTCCTGATGGAGAACTCGCAGCTCATCATCAACGCCAACGAGCAGGTGAACCTGTCGCCGCCGGCCAGCGGCCCCTACGCCGGCATCACAATCTACCAGGCGCGCGGCAACACCCAGGCGCTGACGCTGAACGGCGGATCCGGCTCGGTGGTGAGCGGTTTCATCTACGCCCCGGACGCTGCCATCACCTATGCCGGAAATTCGGACATGAACGCCGAGGGCAGTTGCCTGCGGCTGGTCGGCGACACTGTCGCAATGACGGGGAGCTCCGCCGTTAAATCGGATTGCACGGCCGAGCTTGGGAACCGCGCTATGTATGCGGGACGGATGATCACCCTGGCGAAATGAACGCCAATCTCGTCATCCCTTTGAACGCAATTCCGGACGGAAAACCGCTCGCGCCTTTCCTGGAATTGCTTCTAGGGAAGATCACAACTCGCCTATGATATCCGCGCCCGCCTGCTCGTCGAAGAGCACTGCGCAGCCGCGCTCGAGCGCGACCTGCGTCAAGGCGTTGGCCGCATCCGCATCCGACGAGACGAAATCGCCGGTCAGGACGCGAAATTCCTCGACGGCCTTCGACATCGGCACCAGGCGCCCGGCAGACAGGTCGCTCGCACATGCGTCGATGACGCACAAAAGATCGATGAGTTCGAAATTATGCATGGCGGCCTCCGCCTGCGCCATCCCTTCGCTCAATCAACGGTACGAGGCGCGGACTGGTTCCCTCGCCTGCGTTCGGCGGATGGCCTGACGGGCGCGAGCTTGAGATCGAAGCGAGCAGGCAGGCATGGCTCGGCACAGGCCTTGCGCACCGATCCGGTGGCCATCGTGTCGATCGGAAGAAGGACCACCATCTGGGCATGGCGTTGTGGCCAGAGCGGCCTGCCGAAGAGGAGGAAGACGCCGCCGATCAATCCCGCCAAAAGCAGCGCGGCAAACAGGTTCGCGATCACGTTGCCGGGTTGCACGGCCAGCAACTCCAAGAGAGTTTCCAGGGCGAAAGGAATGCCCGCCATATCGCAGGAATGGCGGGCACCCATCGTCAACCGCCGATGAAGGGACTTTGTCCGGCGGCTTGCTAGCCAATGAAATGGGGCCGTTGTTGTTTCCCGGAAATCGGCGCCTCGGGCCTCTGCGTTCGGCGGGTGAGACTTCGGTCTGAGCATGGCCCCGGACCGTCGCCCGAGGGCTTGGCATATCCGTCTTCCACGACGACGCGCCAAGCGCCCGGCCGAGCTCGCGGTCGCTCCGATTACATTAGCAATAACTCATAATAAGGCTTATAAATAACGTCGCGGTCGCCGACGATCGCAACGTCAGGCGCCGCTTCACGCATGGAGGGATACCATGGCCGAAGCTGCAATGCAGGTTACAAAACTCGAATCCAAATCGCACAACACTCCCGACGAGGTCCGCGCGCCCGCCAAGACGCGCGTCGAAATCGTCCGGCTGCCGGGCTATTCCCTGGCGCGAATGAACATGCAGCCGGGCTGGAAATGGTCCGAATGCGTCAAGCCGGTGGTCAAGACCGACAGCTGCCAGGTCTCGCATGTCGGCTACGTCGTGTCCGGATCGATCACCGTGCGCATGACCGACGGCACGCAAAAGACCTTCGAGGCCGGCACGTCCTATACCATCCCGCCGGGCCATGACGCCTGGGTGGAAGGCAATCAGCCCTTCCAGTGCATCGAGGTGCTGAGCGCCGAGCAATATGCCAAACCAGCATAGGCCGGATCCAGCCGATGGGCGGCTACGAAGCTGCACCAGCCAAGCTGCGGGATCAAGGCGACGTCACCTTGATCCCGTTCGCAGGTGCAATCGCTGCCTCATTCGAATGAATGAGGCAGGCTCATTCATTTGTATGAAGACACAGAAAGCAGGCTCATAGGGGCCTTGACACTAGACTGCCTTTGTTCTCTTTATGTTCCCTAAATCAGCCTTTTCCAACAGAGAAATCTAATACTGCACCGCGGCAAAGCGGGCGCTGCAGACGGGAGCGCAGGATGCTCGCTAAGGACGCCGCTGCCGCCACCATCCTGCATGCCGATCTCGATGCCTTCTATGCCTCCGTCGAGCAGCTGCTCGATCCGTCATTGCGCGGCAAGCCGATCGCCGTCGGCGGCGGCGTGGTGCTGGCGGCTTCCTATGAGGCCAAGGTCTTCGGCGTGCGCGGCGGCATGTCCGGCCGCAAGGCGCGCGAGCTCTGCCCGCGGCTCATTTTCGTCGGCGGCCATTTTTCCGAGTACCAGCGTCTCGGCGATGCGGCGATCAAGGTGCTCGACGATTTCACGCCGGTGGTCGAACGCATCTCGATCGACGAGGCCTTTGCCGACGTCGCCGGCTGCACGCATCTGTTTGGCCCTCCGCAAGAGATCGCGCGAAAAATCCGCGCGCGGGTGAAGACCGAGCTCGGCCTGCCGATCTCGATCGGCGTGGCGCGGACAAAACATCTCGCCAAGATCGCCTCGCAGGTCGCCAAGCCAGACGGATTGGTGGTGGTCGAGCCCGGCACCGAGCTCGCCTTCCTGCACGATTTGCCCGTCACGCTGATGTGGGGCGTCGGCCCCGCGACCAAGGCCAGGCTCGCGGAAATCGGCGTCGAGACGATCGGGCAATTGGCGCGCACGCATAGCGGGGCGCTGGAGCGGCTGATCGGCCATGCCGCCGGCCAGAAGCTTGCCGCGCTTGCCTGGAACCGCGACCCGCGCAAGCTCGAGACGCATCGGCGCGCGCATTCGGCCGGCGCGCAATCGGCGCTGGGCAGGAAGCCGGCGCTGCCGCGCGTCTTCGTGCCGACGCTGCTGCATCTGGCCGACCGCGTCGCCAGCCGCTTGCGCGCCAAGGACCGGCCCGGGCGCACGGTCACGGTGCGCGTGCGCTTCGCCGACATGCGCGCCGTGAGCCGCTCGATTACGCTCGAGCAGCCGATTCAGGCGACCGCGATGCTGGCCGAGATCGCCGAGGAGCTGGTGCGCGGCGTGCTGGCCGCCCATCCGGGCGAGCGCGACATCTCGCTGCTCGCCATCTCTGTCTCGCATCTGGAGGAGCATGCCGAGCTGCAGCTCGAACTGCCGCTCGGCCTGGCGGACGAGAAGCTCAGGCCCGGCAGCCGCAAGGGGCAGGCCCGCTTCGGCGCAGACCGCGCCATCGACAAGATCCGGCAGCGCTTCGGCAAGGAAGCCGTCGGCTACGGCACGGTGGCGCTGGAAGGCGCGCGCTCGGTGCCGGACGGGTTCAGGGAACTGGCGGAGAAGGAGTTGTAAAGGGGCCTGCGCCCACCTCCACCCAATCCATCCGCATCGTCACACTCATCGTCGCCCCATCATCGAGCACCGTCAGCCCCTGGCCATGATGCGCATCGACCGGGTGCGACACCGGCTCGAAGCAGAAGAAGCCGGCATCATGCGACGGGGAATAGAGGATGAACACGTCCAGCTCGGGCGAGGCTGCCAGCTCAAGCACAATCCCCTGCGCCGGCTGGACGATGGTAGCGCTACGATCCCAGCCGACAAAGGCGTTGTTTACCCAACCCGCCGGCAAAAGCGAGAGCCGCGAGAAATCCCACCACGGATGCTCAGCAAGCGGCGCGACGCCTGTTGGCAAATGGCGCTCATCCTCCAGCCAAACCCGCCCTGCCTTCGCCTTCAGCGTGGTCCTGGCGCCGCGTGGAAACCAGGGATGGAAACCGAGGCCATAGGGCAAGCGCATGCCGGCACTGTTCTCCACCGTAAGGTGGGCCTCGAGAGCGCCGTCGTGTAGCGAGTACACAACGGAGGCCGCGTAGCGGTAAGGACCGATCGCGCCGTCATCGAGCATCAGCTCGGCCTCGGTGTCGGTATGGCGGGCAAGCCGCCAGGGCTTCTGGAAACCGTCGCCGTGGATCGGCAAGGCTTCGCCGGGCACATTCGGCCCGATGGCATGGAAGCGGCCGTCGAAGGTGAAGCCGCCGCCGGAGATGCGGTTCGACCACGGCACGAGGAGTTGGCAACCGGACGTGCCGGTGCCGTCCCCTGCCCGCAAAAGCGGAACCCGCGCACTGCCGACAAGCGCATCATAACGGGCGATCGCGCCACCCTTGTCGGGCGCGACCACGAGCCGCGCGCGGCCATCGCGAAGCTCAACCATGCCAGCCCTCACCAGCCGCCGTCGACGGCGATGTTCTGGCCGCTGATCATGTCGGAGGCAGGCGAGACGAGGAACAGCACGAGATCGGCGACGTTGCCCGGCTCGATGCGCTTCTTCAGGCTCTGGTTCGCGAGAATCCAGTCATTGTATTCCTTCAGCCGATCGCCGAAGACGCGCTCTTCCGCCTCCGAGACCACCGCGCCCGGCGATACGGCGTTCACCCTGATGCCATGCGGCCCAAGCTCGCGCGCCAGCGATTTGGTGAGGCCGAGCATGGCGCCTTTCGACGCGACATAGGGCACGTAGCCGTCCCAGCGGCCGTTGAGCGTGATCGAGCAGAAGTTGACGATCTTGCCGTGGCCCTTGGCCTTCATGCCTGGAGCGCAGGCCCGCGCCAGCGCGAAGGCGGCCGAAGAGTTGACGCGGATCTGGTCCTCATACTCGGCGAGCGAGAATTCCTCGAACGGCCGGTTGATGATCAGCGCCGCGTTGTTGATCAGGATGTCGATGCCGCCTTCCTTCGCCGCAAGCGCGGCAACCGCCGCTTCCGCCTCGGCCAGCCGGTTGAGATCGCAGCCTATGAAGGCAATGTCGCCTGCGGCCTCGCCGGCCAACCCGGCGACTATCTCCGCCGCGCCCGTGGCATCAGGGCGGTCGAGCAACAGCACGCGCGCGCCGGCTCGCGCCAGTGCCACCGCCTGGGCCCGGCCGAGCGAGCCCAGCCCGCCCGTCAGAAGCACCTTACGACCAACGAGCGCCTTCATCGCCTATTCCTCACAGCACGGAATGGACTTCGTCGATCGAGGTATCCTCGATACGCTTGTCCAGCACCACCTCGCCGCGCGCCATAGCCACGATGCGGTCGCAGCAGTCGAAGACGTGATGCATGTTGTGGCTGATGAAGACGCCTGTCACCCCCTGCTCCTTCAGGCCGCGCACGAAGCCGATCACCTTGTTTGTCTCCTTGACCGAGAGATGGTTGGTCGGCTCGTCGAGGATCATCACCTTCGACTTGAAATGCATGGCGCGCGCGATGGCGACGCCCTGGCGCTGGCCGCCGGAGAGCTCGCCGACCAGCGCCTCCGGCGAGCGCAAATGCAGATCGACATTGGCGATGGCGCGGATGCTTTCCTCTGCCATCTTCTTCTGGTCGAGGATGCCGACGCCGAGGATCGAGAAGCGGGTCGGCTCGCGGCCGATGAACAGATTCCTGGCGATCGACATGGTGGGGACCATGGAGTTGTACTGGTAGATGGTCTCGATGCCGAGATCCATGGCGTCGCGCGGCGTGGCGATGCTGACCGCGCTGCCCTCGACGTGGATTTCGCCCTGGTCGGCACGGTGGACGCCGGACAGGATGTTGATCAGCGTGGACTTGCCGGCGCCGTTGTCGCCGACAAGGCCGAGCGCCTCGCCGCGCTTGAAGTCGAGCGAGACGCCCTTCAGCGCATGCACGCCGGAATACCATTTGTGCAGGTCGCGCACCGAGATGATCGCGTCGCCCACGGCTCAGCCCTCCATCTTGATCGCCTTGGCGCGTTTTCGCATCCAGGCATTGGCGACGACGGCGAAGATGGTGAGGAAGCCGATGGCGAACTTGAACCAGTTGGCGTCGACGTGGCTGAGCACAAGCCCGTTGTCGATGACGCGGATCAGCGTCGTGCCGATGATGCCGCCCATCACGGTGCCGATGCCGCCGGTGAGCGAGGCGCCGCCGATGACCGCGGCGGCAACCGCCTGCAGCTCCATCCCCTCGCCGATCGAGGGCAACGGCGAGCCCAGCCGCAGCACCTGCAGCATGCCGGCGAAGCCGGAAAGCACCGAGCACAGCATGAAGCAGACGATCTTGACCCTGGCGGTCGGGATGCCCATCGAGGCGGCGGCCGGCAGGAAGCCGCCGGTGGCCTTGATCCAGTTGCCGAAATTGGTGCGCGACAGCATCAGCGAGGTCAGCACCGCGACCGCAACGAACCACAGGAAGGACATGCGGAACATGTTGCCCGGCCCGACGAAGGAGGTGAACAGCCAGTTGGGCAGGTCGGCGGGTAAGAGCGGCGGGAAACCGCCCGAGACCACGACTGTCAGCGAGCGCGCCATGAACAGCATGCCGAGCGTGGTGATGAAGCTGGGGATGGCGAAGCGGATGGCGATGTAGCCGTTGATGAAGCCGATCGCCGCCGCGACCGCCAGTCCGGCGAGCAGCGCCAGCGGGAACGGCCAGCCATGCACCATCAGCACCGCCATCGACATCGGCATCAGCGCGAACACCGACCCGACCGAGAGGTCGAACTCGCCGCTGATCATCAGGATGGTGACGCCGATGGCGACGAGGCCGGCCTCCGGCAGGATGCCGAGGATGCCGCGCAGATTGTCGGCGTTCAGGAACACGCCGTGCGAGCGCACCTGGAACAGGACGATGAGCAGCACCAGAAGGATCAGCCCGGCCAGCTCCGGTTTTTCGAGATAGGTCTTGAACAGGCGCTTCAACGAAAGGCTCCGGGGTTCGGGATTAAGACGCATCGGCGACGGCTGGCGCCGCCGATGCGGGTCTCGCTGTTGGAGAGCTTATCTCAGTCCCTGGGCGGACAGCGCCATGATGCTGTCGGCTTCCTTCGGCCGCACGATGCCCTGGCCGGTGTCGATATCCGACGGAGCAAGGCCTATCTTCTTGTTCAGATAGGCCTCCATCACCGGCATGAAGCCCTGCATGTAGGGCTGCTGGTCGACCAGCGCCTGGACATAGCCCTTCTGCATCTGCTGCAGCACTTCCGGAACGAGGTCGAAGCCGCCGAGCAGCACCTTGCCGGGCGCCACGCCGCGATCGGCCAGCACGCGCGCCACGCCGGCGCACCAGAAGCCGGTGTCGAAATAGGCCGTGGTGTCGGGATGGGCGTTCAGATAGGCGCCGACGCGGTCGGAGGTGATGGCGAGATCGGTGCCGCTGTCAATGCGCTCCCACGACACGTCACGGTCTTTATGCGCGGCCTTGTACTCATCGAGGAACTGCATGATGCCGGCGCCGCGGCTTTCCGACCAGTTCTGGCCGGGCGCCGAAATGCCGACCAGCACCTTGATCGGGCCGTCCTTCGGGAAGCTCTCGGAAATCGCCTTGGCGAGCGAATAGCCGGCCGGCTTGAAACCCTGGCCGACGAAGGCCTGCCGGGCGTTGCCCTTGGCGCCCTCGGTGTCGTCGACATTGACGGCGATCACCAGCACGCCCGCGTCGCGCGCCTCCTTGATGACGTCGTCCAAGGCGTGGTCGTCGACGATGGAGGTCAAAAGCGCGTCGGGCTTGGCGGCAAGCGCGGCGCGCATGTTCGCGACCTGCTGCTCAACCGAGCCCTCGGTCTGGGTGAAGACCATGTTGCAGTTCGCCTCGACCTTGGCGCAGGCATCGTCGAAGCCTTTCTTCACCGCCTGCCAGAACGTGTTCGAGGCCGACGAATGATGGGTGAAGACGATGTTGAGCCCGTCGGCACGGGCCACGGTTTGGCCACCGATCAGGGCGACGCCGAGCAATAGCATTGCGGTGAGTTTCTTCATGTCTGTTCCTCCCTTTGGATTTTTCAAATGCTTGCCCCGTCGCTGACGCGGCGATGGACGGTGTAGGCGCGGCCGAGGTCCGGACTGAGCGCCAGCCCCAGCCCCGGCCCGGGCGGCACGGTGATCATGCCGTCCTTCACTTCCGGCAGCGCGGTGACCAGATCACGGTACCAGGTGCGGTAGAAAGCGCGCACGCTTTCCTGGACGAGCGCATTGGGCGCGTTGAGCGAAAGATGCGTCGAGGCGGCGAGCACGACTGGACCGGTGCAGTCATGCGGCGCCACCGGCAGCCGCCAAGCCTCGGCCATCGAGGCGATCTTGCGCGCTTCCGACAGGCCGCCGCACCAGGAGATGTCGAGCATGACGATGCCGGCCGCTCCCGTCTCCAACAGGTCGCGAAAAGCCCAGCGGCTGCCCAGCGTCTCCGAGGCCGAGATCGGCGCCGGGCTTGCCGCGGCGTAGCGCCTGAGGTCGCCGAGGCTGTCCATGCGGATCGGATCCTCGTGCCAGTAGGTGGCGTAGGGTTTCAGCGCTTCCGCGATCCTGATGGCCGGCAGGAGCTGCCACATGGAGTGGAACTCGACCATGATGTCCATCTTGTCGCCGACGGCTTTGCGAATCTTTTCAAACGGTTCCAGTGCCGCCTTCAGGTCGGCGGCGGAAATGTCGTTGCCACGCGTCTTTTCCGCGGCGTGGTCGAACGGCCATATCTTCATGGCGGTGATGCCGTCCTCCAGCAGTTCCCCGGCCAGGTCGCCGGCGCGGGTGAGGAAGGCGTTGAGGTCGTCATAGTCGCGCCCGGCGCCGATGCCGTAATTGGCCGTCGTCTGGCCCTTGGCGTCCTTGATGTATTCGGTGCCGGCGCAGGTGTTGTAGGTGCGGATCGAACGGCGGCTGAAGCCGCCGAGCAGTTGCGCGACCGGCTGGCCGGTGGCTTTGCCGAAAATATCCCACAGCGCGATGTCGAAGGCCGAGTTGCCGCGCACTTCGGCGCCGCTGGAGCGGAAGCCGAGATAGCCGACGAGGTCGGCGGCCAGGAGGTCGATCTGCAGCGGGTCGCGGCCAATCACCCGCGGCGCGACATATTCGTGCAGATATTCCTCGACGGTGCGCGACAGGAAGAAGGTCTCGCCGAGCCCGATGATGCCCTCGTCGGTATGAACCTCGACCCAGAGCAAATTGGGCCGCTCCTCGATGCGGACGGTTTCGATGGCGCGGATCTTCATCAGGCAATCCCCGCGTCGAGCAGCGCCTTGACGCTCTTGTCGAAATGCTCGGCCATGTGCTCGGCCGCCAGCCGTGGATCGCCCTTGAGGATGGCGTCGGCGATGTCCTCATGGCCCTTGATCATCTTGAGCTGGGCCTCGCCGGACGAGCGGGTCCGCCAGCCGATCACCCAGGTGCGGCGCGTGACACCGCTGAAGGCGGTGACGATCAGCGAAAAGACCGGGTTGTGCGAGGCCGCCGCGATCGCCTCGTGGAAGGCGATGTCATGTTCCATGACGGCCTCCGGGTTCGTGAAATTCTCGCGCATCAGCCGGGCCGACCGGGCGATCGCCTCGGCCTCCTGGTCGGTACGGCGCAGTGCGGCAAGCGCAACCGTGCGCATCTCGATGGTGCGCCTGACGTCATAGACCTGCTGGACGCTTATCTGCTGGGTGGTGATGCCGTGCTCGATGACCATCGACATGGCGCCGGTATCGAGCTTGGCGACGGTGGCGCGGCGCCCGGCGCTCATGTCGATCAGGCGCATCGCCGACAGCGAGCGGAAGGCCTCGCGCACGACGGTGCGGGAGACGTTGAGCTGGCGCGTCATGGCGGCTTCGCTGGGCAGCGGATCGCCCGGCGCCAGGCCTTGCGAGCGGATGTGCTGGGAGATCGCCTGGATCGCCGTGCTGACCAGTCCGGGATTCGGTTCGCCCGGTGGATCTGTCTGCTCCTGCATGCCGCTCCCTCAAAACCTGTATGACAGGTTGTTATTCAATTGCTCATATTTCATGCAAAAGCTATATGTCAAGCCGATTTCTGGAACCCTGCCCCTGGAGAAGCCTCATGCACGAAACGGAAGCCGGCCTGATCTTCGACGCGCGCGACGTGGTCGGCGAGAGCCTGGTGTGGGATGACCGCTGCGGCAGGCTGGTCTGGGTCGATATCATCGGCCGCCGGATCCATCGGCTGAACCCGTCGACCGGAGCGCATGAGAACTGGCCGACGGACGACCTCGTCACCTCGGTCGGCCTGCGCGCCGATGGCGGCGCCGTCGTCGGGTTGCGCAAGGCGATTGCGCTGTGGGATTTCGGCGGGCCGTTCCGGACGCTCGCGACGATCGAGGCCGACCGGCCGGGCACAAGGCTGAACGAAGGCGTGGTGGCGCCGGACGGCTCGTTCTGGGTCGGCACGATGGCCAACAATATCGGACCTGACGACGCGCCCTTGGCCATCGCAAGCGACGAGGGCCGGCTCTACCGGGTCGGTTCCAACGGCAAGGCGGCGTCGCTCAGCGAGGACCGCTTCGGCATCACCAACACCATGGCGTGGCTGCCGGACGGCCGCTTCGTCACCGCCGACACGACGAAGAACGCGCTCTACAGCTATGAGTGGGATGAGAAGGCCGGCCGGCTCGGCGAACCCCTGCCCTTCTTCACCGGTTTCGAGCGCGGCCTGCCGGACGGCTCCTGTCTCGATGCCGAGGGTTATGTATGGAACTGCCGGGTGGTGGGCGGGAGCTGCCTCGCCCGCATCGCGCCCGACGGCAGGCTGGACCGGATCGTCGAACTGCCCTGCAGCTGGCCGACGAGCTGCGCCTTCGGCGGCGCGGGTCTCGACACGCTGTTCGTGACCTCAGCGCGCTTCACGATGAGCGCGGAGCATCTTGTCGCCAATCCCTCGGAGGGCGGCCTGTTCGCGCTCAAGCCCGGCGTGCGCGGCGTTGCGGCCAACCGCTTCGGATAATCTCGCATCGGCCGGCGCGTGGCCGTCGAAGATGGCGATGAGCGCCTTTGGGGTGTGAGCCAGCGCGCGAACCGCCAATCGCGGACGCCTTGGCGCAATCCAATCCGGTTCATCCCCCGCGCTCCGCATGCTAACAGGATCGCTTTCAACCTAACACCCGGGATGGACAGCGACATGGCAGTAGAAAAAGTAGCTCTGGTGACGGCGGGGGGCAGCGGCATGGGGGCTGCCGCGGCCAAGCGGCTGGCGGCGGACGGTTTCAAGGTCGGCGTGCTCTCCTCCTCCGGCAAGGGCGAGGCGCTGGGCAAGGAACTCGGCGGCTTCGGCGTCACCGGCTCCAACCAGTCGAACGAAGACCTGAAGCGCCTTGCCGACGGCGCGCTGGAACGCTGGGGCCGCATCGACGTGCTGGTCAACAGCGCCGGCCACGGGCCGCGCGCGGAGATCATCGAGATCAGCGACGAGGACTGGCACAAGGGCATCGACACTTATTTCCTCAACGCCGTGCGCCCGACCCGGCTGGTGACGCCGGTGATGCAGAAGCAGAAGTCAGGCGTCATCATCAACATCTCGACCGCCTGGACATTCGAACCGAGCGCGATGTTTCCGACCTCGGCCGTGGCGCGCGCCGGGCTTGCCGTCTACACCAAGATCTTCGCCGACACCTATGCCGCCGACAACATCCGCATGAACAATGTGCTGCCCGGCTGGATCGACAGCCTGCCGACGACCAATGAGCGTCGCGACAGCGTGCCGATGAAGCGCTACGGCACGTCGGAAGAGATCGCCGCGACGATCTCGTTCCTGGCGTCCGATGGGGCCGCCTACATCACCGGGCAGAACATCCGCGTCGACGGCGGCATCACAAGGGCGCTGTAAGTCACGCCGCAGCGGACGGCGCCCGGTATTATTGCCGGGCGCAACGTCATTTGCGACGGCGAAGATGCAACAGCCAGAGAAAGCCCAACAAGGCAACGACAGCGGCGACATTGCCGAAAACGTTGCTCCAAAAACGCGCCGGGTCGTCCACACACGAAATCCAGCTGAGCCTGCCCCGGATTTCGCCGGTCTTGAGGCCGTAGGCAAGGTTATAGATGGCGAAGGCGGCGAGTGCCGCCACCAGGACAAAGACGGCGTCGTGCTTGTTGCGGTCCATGGAGCACGTTTAGCCGCGCCCGATGAAATTTTGCTCATCGTCGTGTGAAAGGTATGTCGCCTCGGATCATCCGAGCTTACGGGATTTTAGCACGCACAGAACGCACAGGAAGGCTATCGACGCCACCAGGACAATCGAATTGCCGACCACGATGTTCCAGAAGCGAGTCGGATCGTCCGCGAGGGCGACCCAATGCAACTTGCCGCGGACTTCGCCAGTCCTGATGCCGCAGGCAATGTTGTAGATCGCGATGGCGGCGAGCGCCGCCATCAGGACAAACAGGTCGTTGTTCTTGTTGCGATCCATGGAAGCGGCTTTTAACAGCGCTTGGTGAAATTTTACTTACCTTGGGTAAGGCGGCGGCCGTTGCACCGGCCGCCGCCCACCTCAACTTACTGGTTGATCTCGGGCTCGACGAGCTTGGCCAGGTTGCGCAGCGATTCCTGCCAGCCGAGATAGCAGGCCTCGGCGGGGATGGCGTCCGGGATGCCGGCCTGGGTGATGTTGATCTCGGTGCCGACCGACACTTTCTTCAAGGTCACGGTCACTTCGATCTGGCCCGGCAGGTTGGGGTCGTCGAAGCGGTCGGTGTAGCGCAGGCGCTCGCCCAGAACGAGCTCGACGAATTCGCCGCCGAAGGCGTGGCTGTCGCCGGTGGTGAAGTTGCGGAAGGACATCTTATAGCTGCCGCCCACCTTGCCCTCGAACTCGTGGACCGTGCAGGTGAAGCCATTCGGCGGCAGCCACTTGGCCAGCGCATCGGCCTCGATGAATGCGCGGTAGACTTTTTCCGGCTTGGTCGCCAGGACGCGATGCAGGTGGATTGTGCTCGGCATATCTCGGTATCCTTGCTTTGTTGATCGATGCCCCAAGGACGGGCGGCCCCCAGCCGATCCGACAGAGGCTGTCAAATTTTTTGACTAGAGCATGGTGCCGAAAAGTGTGAAGCGGTTTTTCGGATGACATCATGCTCTATCTTTTGATCTAGAGTCGGGCGGCTACCGTGCGCCTTCCAATGGAGGGGAACAGACATGAACGCTTCGATCAGACTCGGCATCGTCGGCGGCGCGGGCTGGCTGGGCGGCGCCATCGCGGATGCCGCGCTTCAGGCCGGCATCGTTCGCGCACAGGACCTTGCCCTCTCCTACCGGAGCGCCAAGCCGGATCGTTTTGCCGGCGCGTTCTGGACCGACGACAACCAGGCGCTCGCCGACCGCTGCGACATCATCATGCTTTCGGTACGGCCGCAGGACTGGCCCTCGCTCGCCATCGACGCCAAGGGCAAGCTGGTGATTTCGGTGATGGCCGGCATCCGCCTTGCCGAGATCGGCGCGAAGCATGGCACGCGCCGGGTTGTGCGCACATTGCCCAACGCCGCGGCCGAGGTCGCGAAATCCTACACGCCTTGGATCGCCAGCAGCGATGCCACCAGCGAGGACCGCGCCATCGTGCGCGCGATCTTTTGCGCCTGCGGCAGCCAGGACGAGGTCGGCAGCGAACGCGACATCGACTATCTCACCGGCCTGACCGGATCCGGCCCGGCCTTCCCCGCCCTTTTGGCCGACGCCATGATGCGCCACGCCGTCGCGTTTGGCCTGAAGCCCGAAGTCGCGCAGCGCGCCGTCAACACGGTGCTGACCGGCACTGGCCAACTGCTCGACTTGAACGACGCTTCGCCAGCCGACACGGTAAAGACCTTCCTCGGCTATCGCGGCACCACCGCCGCCGCGATCGAGACGATGTGCGAAGCCGGGTTCGACGATGCCGTCGCCAAGGGGCTCGAGGCGGCGTTCAGGAAGTCGATCGCGATGGGCGAGACGTGAGCGGACGCTCCAATCCTAAAAGCCAAGACTCGATCGGCCACCACCTGTGGCACCGCTGCGACAAACGCATCCATTGGCAGCTGTCTGCACAATCTTTTGGCAGAAAATCTTGCAAAATTAAGTAAATTGAGAATAACTCACGCCATGATTGTATTAGATACCACTTATTCTATCTTCACAAAATATCGATAAAAATACTGGCAATTTTCTCTGTACTAATTGCTTGTTTTCGGGAACCATAGTCCACGTTGCAAATTGGTTCGAAGTGGTCGTTTGAACCTGCAATGAACCTCCGGGCGGGGCAGCGCGGAAGGATTCTCCGATGAGCTTCGTCGTCAACGCGGTAGGCGTTCCTCTTTACTATAGCGGCGCTTCCAACCATTGGCTTTCGGCGGCCTCGTCCGGACCTGCCTTGTATGGCACCTCCGGCAACGACTCCATCTGGGGCGCCAGCGGTGTCAACGTCACCATGTATGGCGGCTCCGGCGACGATATCTATTACCTCTATTCGGCGAGCAACAAGGTGTTCGAGAACCCTGGGCAGGGTGTCGACACGATCAACACATGGATGAGCTACACGCTGCCGGACAATGTCGAAAACCTCGTCGTCACCAACGCCCACAACTACGCCTTCGGCAACGCGCTGGACAACATCATCACCGCCACGGCGGGCGGCCAGACCCTGGACGGCGGCGCGGGCAATGATGTCCTGATCGATGGCGGCGCCGGCGCCGACACTTTCATCATCGCGAAGGGCAACGGGAGCGACTCGATCGTCAATTTCGCGTCGAACGATACCGTGCGCCTCGATGGCTATGGATTCACGTCGTTCGCCGCCATCCACGAGAACCTGATCCAGGCGGGGCCCAATGTGATGCTGAATCTGGGGTCGGGCGAGATTCTCGAATTCAAGAACATGACGATCGACAAGCTGCAGCCCAACCAGTTCGAGCTGCCGATCGACAAGTCCGGCATGACGCTGTCCTTCAGCGACGAGTTCAACACGCTGAACCTTCACAACAGCCAGGGCGGCACCTGGGACACCAACTTCTGGTGGGGCGCGGCGAACGGCAGCACGCTCACCCGCAATGGCGAACTGCAATGGTACATCGACGCCAATTACGGCCCGACCAGCTCGGTGCATCCGTTCAGCGTGCAGAACGGCGTGCTCTCCATCACCGCCGCGCAGGCGCCGGCCGACATCAAGCCGCTGATCAACAATTACGAATACACCTCCGGCATCCTGACCACGCATGACTCGTTCTCGCAGACCTATGGCTATTTCGAAATGAAGGCCGACCTGCCGGAAAATGCCGGCGCCTGGCCAGCCTTCTGGCTGCTGCCGGAGGACGGCTCCTGGCCGCCGGAGCTCGACGTGATCGAAAAGTATGGCCAGAACCCGAATTCGCTGCTGATGACCGCGCATACCAACCAGACGGGCCAGCACACGACTGTCGGATCCACGGTGAACGCCATGGACACCGCCGGCTTCCACACCTATGGCCTGCTGTGGACGCCGGACAAGCTAGTCTGGACCTATGACGGCGTGCAGGTCGCCGAAGCGGCGACGCCGTCGGACATGAACAAGCCGATGTACATGCTGGTCGACCTTGCGATCGGCGGCCAAGCCGGCGCGCCGCCGGACCATCTCGCCACACCGGCCGAGATGAAGATCGACTATATCAGGGCCTATACGCTGAACGACTTGCCAAGCCAGGCGGCGGCGCTGACCAGCCACACCGCAAGCAGCACGCAGCAGCATCTCGGCACGGCAAGCGAGCATTCGGCCTGATTCGGACGTTAGGCGACTACCCGTGATCCGGGTTGGAGAGGAGTGCGGGAAATGACGGGACAGTCGGGATTGCGGCCAGTCTTGCGTCGCGCCATCGCCGATGTCGGGCTGTTCTCGCTGCTCATCAACCTGCTGCTGCTGGTGATCCCGCTCTACCTGCTCCAAATCTATGACCGCGTCCTGCCCTCCTCCAGCCTCGAGACGCTTGTCTATCTGTCGGTCATCGCGGTCGCGGCGCTCGGCTTCCTCGGCTTCCTCGACGCCATCCGCGCGGTCTACACGCAGCGCGTCGCCGCGACGGTCAATGACACGCTTGGCGCAAGAATGTTCGCCGCTTCGCTCGGCGCCAGGAACGTGCCGTCGCCGCTCACCGACCTCGCCTCGGTCTGCGCCTTCATCCGCTCGCGCGGCGTGGCGGTGCTGTTCGACCTGCCCTTCGCGCCGGTCTTCCTGGCGCTGCTCTACCTGATCCATCCGTTGTTGTTCTGGGTGACGCTCGGCGGCGCGGCGCTGCTCGTCGTGCTGGTCTTCGCCAACCAGCTTGCCATCGGCAGGAACGATGCGCTGTCGGCGGAGCGTTCGGCCTTGGCCAGCCGGGCCGAGCAGGCCTTTGCCCGCAACGCCGAGACGCTGCGCGCCATGGGCATGGTGGAAAACGCCGCACGCGCATGGGGCCGGCATGTGGCGGAGGCGCTTGTCCTGCATGATCGTTCGGCCAGCGCCAACGCCATCTTCAGCGGCGCTTCCAGGGCGCTGCGCATGATGCTGCAGCTGGCGATCCTCGGCACCGGCGCATGGCTGGTGCTCAAGGGCCAGATGACGGCCGGCATGATCTTCGCCTCCTCGCTGGTGTCGTCGCGCGCGCTGCAGCCGCTCGACCAGTTGATCGGCTCGTGGCGGCAGCTCGTCGAGGCGCGGCGCGCCTGGGCGCGGCTCGAGGGCGCGCTCCCGGCACAGCCGGCCGAGGCACGCAAGCTCGTCTTGCCCGACCCGACCGGCGCGATTTCGGCGCAGGATCTTTTCTTCATCGCGCCGAATGCCACGTTCGGCGCCGAGCCGATCCTCAAGCGGTTGAGCTTTGCGATCAAGCCCGGCGAGGCGGTGGCGATCATCGGCCCGAGCGGCGCCGGCAAGTCGACACTGGCGCGGCTGCTTGTCGGGGCAGCCCAGCCGAGCGGCGGCTCGGTCAGGATCGACGGCGCGGAACTCAGGACCTGGGACGAAAATCAGCTCGGCCGGCATATCGGCTATCTGGCGCAGGAAGTGGAGCTTTTCCCCGGCTCGGTCCGCGAAAACATCGCCCGCTTCGACGCGGACGCGGACGACGCCGCAATCGTCGAGGCGGCAAAACGCGCCGAGGCGCATGAGCTGATCCTTTCGTTGCGCGACGGCTACCAGACGGTGATCGCCGGGACGCTGTCCGGCGGCGAGCGGCAGCGGATCGGGCTCGCGCGCGCCTTCTACGGCAACCCGCGCATCCTGGTGCTGGACGAGCCGAGCACGCATCTCGATGGCGCCGGCGAGGCGGCACTCGAGGCAGTGCTTGCCGCCGCGCGCGCCGCCGGCGTCACCACGATCGTGATCACGCATCGCCCTTCCATCGCCGCGGCCTGCAACCGCGTGATGGTTTTGCGCGGCGGCGTCATCGAGGCGTTCGGGCCGAGCGCGGAGGTGCTGCGCCAGCCGGGCAAGGGCACGCGGCAGAGCACAGTGGTGACCGGATCGTTCGCACCGACCATCCGCGCCTCGCAGAGCATCCGCTATGGGTCCTGAACGATGACGCAGAGCCTCACCTTCGACGGCCGCCCGCGCACCGATTTCCGGCGCGCGGCCTTCGCCGGCTATGCGGCAATCGCGCTGATGGTCGGCGGCTTCGGCTATTGGGCGGCTAAAGCGCCGCTGGCAGGCGCGGTGATCACGCAAGGCACGATCGCGGCGACGGGCGGCAACATCCTGATCCAGCATCGCGACGGCGGCATCATCAGGCAGTTGCTGGTGCATGAAGGCGACCGCGTGCGGGAAGGCCAGAACCTCATCATGCTCGACCGGACCGCCGCGGAAGCCGATCTCAACCGCCTGACAAGGCAGTGGATCGCGTTGAAGGCCAGTGCCGCGCGGCTGGAGGCCGAGCGCGACGGCCTCGCCAGGCTGGCGCCGATCGCCGAGCCCGCTCCAGCGCCGTTCCAGCCGGAATTCGAAAACCTCATCCGCGAACAGCAGAAGGAGTTCGACGCCAGGCTTGCACGGTTCCGCTCGGAGCAGTCGATCCTGGCGCAGCGCGTCGCCATGCACCGCGAGTCGGTCAAGGGCTTGAACGCGCAGAAACTCGCCATCGAGCAGCAGGCCGAAGTAGTGAAGAAGGAGCTCGGCATCAAGACCGACCTTCTCGATAAGGGCCTCACCAACCGCAGCGAATATTCGCAGCTGCTGCGCTCGGAGGCCGACCTGGTCGGCCAGGCCGGCGCGCTGGAGGCGGACCTCGCCTCGGCCAACACGCAGATCGTGGAGGCGCAGGCGCAGACCGAGCGCGCGACCACGCAGCGCGTCGAGGAAGCGCTGACCAAGCTCGACGATGTGCGCACCAATCTCGCCGACATCGAGGAGCGGATGCGCGCGGCGCAAGCGGTGCTGCAGCGCACGACGATCACCGCGCCGGCGGCGGGCATCGTCGTGTCGTCGACCTACAATTCGCAAGGCAGTGTGGTGGCGCCCGGGGAAAAGATCATGGAGATCCTGCCCACGTCATCGGGCCTTGTGGTGGACGCCAGGCTGCGGCCGAAGGACATCGACCAGGTGCATGTCGGCCAACAGGCGAAGCTCAGGCTCTCCGCGCTCAACGCCCGCCTGACGCCGGAAGTCCCGGCCACGGTGAGCGAGATTTCCGCCGACCGGCTGATCGACGAGGCTACCCACGAACCCTATTTCCGCGCCAGGTTGAAGATCACCGATGCCCTCCCCCAGGACATCAAGAGAGAACAGCTCTATCCCGGCACCCCGGTCGACACCTTCATCAGCACCGGCGACCGGACCTTCTTCGAGTATCTGGTACGCCCGATGATGGACTCGTTCGCAAGGGCGTTCAGGGAAAGGTAGCGGCGGCTTTTCGCAGGTTCGCACGCCGCTTCGCAGCGCTATGCTCAGCTTGCCGCGGTAAGCTGGATTTCGACAAGTATTTCGGGTAGCGCGAAGCTTGCTCCGACCGTGGCACGGGCCGGTGGCTCGGCGCCGTCGAGCCACTCGACCCAGGCCTTGTTCATCGCATCGAAATCCTCGACGTCCTTCAACCAGATCTGCGCGAACAGCAGCCGCGATCGATCCGCGCCGACGCCATTCAGAAGCGCATCGGCCTTTTTCAGTATCTGCCTGGTCTGGCCGGCCGTGTCGGCTTCCTTGTCATCGGCGGTCAGACCGGAAAGATAGATCGTTCCGTTGTGGACGACGATCCGGCTGAGCTTCTCGTTCTTCTGGTATCTTTCAATCTTCACCATCGTGGGCCTGCGTTCGAAGAGGGATCATGCGTGCGCGGTGGCGGCGCGTTTTGCGCTGGCCTGGAAGAAGCGCTGCGGACGAAACGTCTCCATCTCGTCATGGATCTTGCCGCGTACGACCTCGTCGGCGACCACCCTGCCCAGTTGCGGACCGATGGTGACGCCGCTGTGCGTCACGGCCATATAGTGGCCGGCGACGTCCGGCATCGCGCCGGCGCAGGTGTAGCCGTCCTCCGGGAAGGGTCGCACGGTGGTGCGGATCGCTTCCACACCCACGGCGCGAAGCGAAGGCAAGACCTTGCCTGCCGCCTCCAGCAGCGTCTTCGCCTCGTCGCCCGCGGGGCTCAGCGGCTGCGGCTTCTTGAAGGTCAGATCCACCGAGACCTTGTGGATCATGATACGGCCCGCACCGTCCGGCCGTATATCCAGATCGTCGGCATGCAACTGGCTGCGCAGCGTCAACGCCACCGGCGGGGTGAAGGCGAGCACGCCGATCGTCGAGGACAGCGGGATGCCCTGGGCATCGCCGAGCCTCTGGCTGGACCAGCCGCCGGTGCAGTTCACCACGGCATCGGCGGCGTAGCGCTCGCCATCTGCCGTGCGAACCGCCCCGACGCGGCCGCCTTCGGTCTCGATCTCGGTCACGCGCGCGTTGACCCTCACCTTGGCGCCCCAGCGCTCCTTGGCCGCCCGCAAAAGCCAGGCCGAATAAAGGACCGGATCGACCCAGCCCTCCTCCGGATAATAGGAGACCGGACAATCGCCAATGGCAGCGATGTCGATATCGGGCTCCATCTCGGCGACCAACTTCTTGTCGATCCACTCGACGCCGTAGCCCCACTCCTTCATCTGCCGGAAGTTCTCGAAATAATCATCCATCGACTCCGGCACCGTGCGCCAATCGAAACTGCCGGTTTGCGTGAACCAGGGAGCGGCGCCGAAGTCGCGCTTCAGTTCGAGATGGGCGCGCATGCCCGCAACGTTGAGATCGAAATAGGGCCGCGGCCGCTTGGTTGTCGCGTTCGTCCAGGCAAAGCTTACCGCCGACGTACCTCCCGCTATCCTCTCGGCCTCCAGCACGACAACCTCCGCTCCCGCCTTGGCGCATTCATAAGCAGCAGAGCTGCCGACAATGCCGGAACCGATGACCACGACGCGCATATTGATAACCTCCGATAATCTTTTACTCTTCCTGCCAATCAGTTATTTTAATATTTGCTAGGCATTTCATTCTACTCGATGGTCGAATTATCAACACCCCGAGTGTATTTCTATCTCTGATATTGCCTATTCGATCGAAACTATTTTTTCGCTCGCCAGATGATTTGCCGCAGATGTCCAGCTCGACATCCGAGTTGGCTGAAAAACATTGCAACGGGCGGGCAATCACGGTCAATTGAACTGGCCGCTGCCGTTGGTGGCCAAAAGTTATGAACCGACGCGTGCCGCGATCCGACGGATGCATTCGTCGGCGCATGATGCCGCATGGGCAGCTTCTCGCACGAAGTTATGAAAGTCGTGGGCAAGAGCTTGCGAAGGCGATGCTAGGCTCGGCGGAGCCTGGCGCACACGCTGGCATATATGGAGGTCGGTGGAATGGAAGAGACCGCAAGGTGAATGCCGAGACCGAATTCCTGCTGATCGACAGGAACGCGATCCGCCAGGCATTGACGCTTCCCCTGGCGCTTGAAGCGACCGAGGCGGCGCTGCTCAAGACCTCGAACGGCGCAGCCCGCCAGCAGATCAGGCGCACGCTCGACCTGCCGGGAGCGGCAGGCAGTTGCCTGTCGCTGATGTATGCCGCGCTTGACGACCGGCCGCTGTTCGGGGCGAAGGTGCTGTCGGTGTTTCCCGGCAATTTCGCCCACGGGCTCGCGTCTCACCGCGGCGGTGTCTTCCTGTTCGATAAGGATCACGGGCGGCCCGTGGCCTTGATCGACGGGGGAGAGTTGACGGCGTGGCGAACCGCGGCCGCGAGCACGGTCGCCACGAGGGCGCTGTCGCGCCCAGGCAGTTCCATGCTGACCGTCCTCGGCTATGGCGAGCAGGCCCGCCGGCACGTCGAGGCCATCTCGCAGGTGCGGCCGATCCGGGCGGTCCATGTCTGGGGCCGCGATCTTGCAAAGGCGCGGCGCTTCGCCGAGAGCCTATCGACCGACGGCTTCGACGCGGAGGCGCATCGCGATGCCGGCGAGGCCGTTCGCCGAGCCGACATCATCTGCACGACGACATCGTCCGAGCAGCCGGTGCTGTTCGGCAGATGGCTGCCGCCCGGCGTCCACGTCAACGCGGTCGGCGCGAGCGTCGCCTCATGCCGCGAGATCGACCTCGAATGCGTGCGCAGATCGAAGATCTGGGTTGATTACCTGCCCATGGCGCTGGTGGCCGCGGGGGAGCTGGTCGAGGCGATAGAGATCGGCGAGATCGGCCGCGACCATATTCGCGGCGAGATCGGCGACGTGCTGGCTGGCATCAAGCCCGGCCGCGCCGGCGATGCCGACATCACCCTCTACCGGTCCCTCGGCGTTCCAGCCCAGGACATCGAGCTTGCCAATCTTGTCTATGCCCGCGCCCGCGAAGCCGGGCTGGGCACTTCGATCGATTTCAGGTTGTGACGCCATGCTGAGCTGCCAGCGCGATCTCTTTTCCATACCCCGCGAGACGGCCTATCTCGACGCCGCCTACATGTCTCCGATCCCGAATGCCGCGGTCGCGGCCGGAGAGGCAGGCGTCAGGGTGAAGGCCGAACCCTGGAAGATGACCATCGCATCCTATTACGACGATGTGGAACAGGCGCGGCAGCTCGCCGCCTCGATGGTCGGCGCCGCCACCGACGACATCGCCATCGTTGCCGCCACCAGCTACGGCATGGCGATCGCGGCCGCCAACGTGGCGGTTCCGGCGGGTTCGGCGATCCTTCTCATGGAGAACGAGCACACCTCGCACCGATATATCTGGTACGATCTGGCGCAGCGCTTGGGCGCTCTTGTCGACATCGTTGCGCAACCGGCCGACGGGGATTGGACCGGCGCGATCATATCGGCAATCCGCAACTCGGCCCGTCCGATCGCGGTCGTTGCCGGCACCCTCGTCCACTGGTTCGAGGGCATGGCGATCGACCTCGAGGCCGTGGCGGAAGCCGCGCGGGCGGCAGGCGCCGCGCTTGTCGTCGACGGCACCCAATGGGTGGGCGCGGTACCCTTCGACGTCCGTCGCGTGCGGCCGGATTTCCTGGTCTTTGCCACCTACAAATTCCTGCTCGGTCCCTATCGCCTGGCCTTCCTCTACGCCGATCCGCGCTGGCACGAAGCGGGCCGCACGCTGGAGCATCATTCATGGAACCGCCTGGGCGGCGACCGGTCCGACTTCTACAAGGTGACGGTGGCGGAGTTTCTGCCGGGCGCGCGGCGCTTCGACATGGGCGAACGCTCCGACTTCGCGGTCCTGCCGGTGGCGATCGCCGCCATGACACTCATCCGCGAATGGACCGTCAGCCGGGTGTTCGAGCGCCTTCGCCACCTCAACGAGTGCGTCTGGGCCGAGGCGGAAAATCGGGGGCTCCCGGTCGCACGTCCGCGCCACCCGACGCCGCATATCTCGATCCTCGATATCGGCGATCGCCTGTCGCCGGATGCGGCGCAGGAATTGAAGCGCGTCAATGTCCATGTCACGCTGCGCGGCACCAAGATGCGCGTGTCGCCGCACGTCTACAATGACGAAGCCGATATCGAGCGCCTGTTCCGCAGCCTGCCGCTCCGCTAGATATCGATGCCGGCTAAGCCGACCTCGACCTCAAGGCGCTGATTCCGGCGTCCACGCCGTTCATGAAGCTTCTCGTGGTCTGGATAAGATGCTCGGTGAAGGCGTCCGCCGCCGTCGATGCGATGACGCCCCAGGGCCGGTAGACACTGAGATTCAAATCGAGATGCGGCCGGAAGTCCCTGATCTCGATCGGCAGATCGCGCGCCAGCCAGGCGGAAAGCCGGTCGACGACCGTCACGCCTGCCCCGGCGGCGACGAGCGCGATGCAGGCGCTGGAAAGGCTCGCCTCCACCTTCAGCAGGCGCTTGACGCCGCGTTCCTCGCACAAGGCATCGAGCTGCCGCCGCATGGGATCGGCGGAACCCATCGAGATGAAGTCGAGGCCGTCGAGATCGTCCGCCTGGATGACATCGAGCTCAGACAACCGATGCCCCGCCGGCATGACGCATACGGGCGGCGTCGCGGTCAGCGCGCGCCTGACGATGGAAGGGTTCTCATCCGACGCGGTGACGCCGATGCCGATGTCGAGCTGGTTTCGGCTTGCCCGCTGCACCACCGTCGCGGAGCTGCGGATATCGAGCGAGATGGACACGGACGGATGCTGTTTCGAGAAGCTGGTTATGATGGACGGCAGCAGCGTGGACCCGAAGGCAGGCAGCGCGCAGATGTTCAGCCTGCCGCTGCGCAACTCGCGGATTTCCCTGGCGGCGCGGGAAATGCCGCGCGCGGATTCGAAAACCCGCTGCACCTCGGCATAGAGCATGTGTGCTTCAGGGGTCGGGATCAGCCGCTGGCGGCTTTTCCTGAACAGCTGGAAATCCGCCTTGTCGGTGAGCTGCTGAAGCATCTTGCTGACGGCGGGCTGCGTGATGTCCAGCGCATCGGCCGCCTTCGTCGTCGTGCCATGCAGCATCACGGAAGCGAAAATCTCGATCTCGCGGGGCGTGAACTCCGCGTCTTTCGCAATCGTGTCCTTTTCAGTGAACTTCATGGCCGCTGACCACCCGTCGATCGATACGCCGCCGAAGCAACCCACGGCGAGGCCGATGTTAACGAAGCATAGCCGTCGTTCCAATAACCCCACGAATGAAGTTTATTCCTGCAGGTTATGAACTTTGGCTGTTCGCGAGACGCGGGTCAGCTTCCGGTCAACGCCTCGACCAGATCGAGCAAGGCCGCATCCCGGCCGGGAAGAGCGGCAAGCTGTACCGATACCGGAAGGCCGCCTGGAATATCCAGGGGCACAGCCAAAGCCGGCATGGCGAGCACGTTCGCCCAGCGGCGGAACCGGCCACCGGCCATGCCCCACGACACCAATTCCCCATTCACCTGCGTGAGTTCGTCCGCAAGCCGCGGCGCCGATCCGGGCGCGGTCGGGACGGCCAGCGCATCCAGGCCCGCCATCCTTGCCATGACCCGCCTGCACGCTTCCTCGCGAACCTCTACGGCTCTGTCATAGACGTCAGCGCCGATGCCGATGCCATCCTGCAGGAAAGCGCGAACCGCCTCGCCAACCAGATCAGGATTCCGCTCGATCGGCTCCCGGTAGATCTGCGCAAATTCGTACTGCAGGATCGTCAGGCCCGCGGCGACGAACTCCTCCCTGTCGTCGAAGGCGATTTCCACCGTGCGAACGTTTGAACGATCAAACAGCGCGGCCAATGCGGTCTCGACAGTGCTGTCGACGGGAGCGCCGGTCAGTTCGGGGCAGATCCCGATCGTCATCCCGGTCCTCGACGCGCTTTGCTTCCCATCCTGAACGCTGAGCCGCGTTCCCGCCAGCGCCTCGGTCACCAGGCGAACATCCCTCGCCGAGCGCGCCAGCACGCCGACGCAGTCCAGCGAAGGCGCGATACCCATCACGCCGTTCGTATCGATCAAGCCGTTGCTCGGCTTATAACCAAACAGTCCCGTTGCGGCGGCCGGCGACCGGTTCGACCCGCCGGTATCGGTGCCGATCGCCGCCGCGCAGAAGCCCGCGGCGACCGCGGCGGCCGATCCGCTGCTGGTGCCGCCCGTGCCACGGCTTCTGTCGAGCGGATTGACGACCTTGCCGAACCACGGATTGTCGTGACCGCCGGCGCAGAGTTCGTGAAGGTTGGTCTTGCCGATGACGATCGCGCCCGCCGCCTGAAGGTTGGCGACGCAGGCCGCGGTGTTTTGGGCGACCCGGTCGCCGAACAATCGGGAACCCCCGGTGGTCGGCCAGTGCTTCACATCGACAACGTCCTTGATCGCGATGGGCACGCCATGCAGCGGACCGCGCCGGCGGCCTGATCGGATTTCGCGCTCTGCCTGAAGCGCGGCATCGAGGGCTTCGGTTTCGCTCACGAAGATCATCGCCCTGATCTGCCCATTCAGATCGTGGATCCTTTCCAGGCAACCTTCCACGATCTTCACCGGCGGGAGGCCGGAAGCGATCTTCTCGCTCAGTTCCTCGATGGACCCGCAAGCATCGCTTTTCATCTGGCAAGCTCAAGTCGCACGAGATCTCGCTACCGTCATTTCCGTCGCCATGGGAAGGAGCCGATAGACGATGCCATAATCGAGATTTGGCGGACAGCGCCGAACCCATTTCCTTCGAAACGAGGCTAGCGGGGAAAACTTATGGTTGGACCGATCGCAGCACTCCGACGACGGCTTCGATCGCGGTCGAGGCTTGGGCCTGACTGCACCATCCAAAGCCTCATCACTGTCATAACTATTGGTGATGAACCCAGCCGCAGAGGGCATTAGATCGCCTTGATTTGACCTGTTAGCGTTTTCGAACATCGCCTGAGAAATCATCATCGCGAAAAGATAATCCAACAGAGACAATAAAGGGGAACCATCATGAAAAAGCTTGCAGTCATCGCATCGCTGATAGCGGCGACCCTCGGCGCCGCCAGCGCTCCCTCGGCAGCCGACGACGTCATCCGTTTCGGCGTCGCCGCCGAGCCGTACGCGCCTTTCTCGGTCAAGGACGCCAGCGGCAAATGGCAAGGCTGGGAAATCGACCTGATGAATGCCGTCTGCACGCAAATGAAGGCGAAATGCGAGATCGTCGATATCGCCTGGGACGGCATCATTCCCGCGCTGTTGGCCAAGAAATTCGACGTGATCTGGAGCTCCATGTCGATCACCGACAAGCGCAAGGAGGTTATCGACTTCACCGACAAGTACTACTATTCGCCCAACGTGCTTGTCGGTGCAAAGGCCGACACCCGACAATTCGACGTAGCAAAGCCGGACACTTTCAAGGGCGTTGCCGTGGCGGCGCAGAGTGCGAGCCTGCAGGCGACTTACATGCAGGACAAGTTGAACGGCATTGGCGACGTGAAGATCTATCCAACACTCGACGATGAAATCGCCGACATGACAGCCGGTCGCGTGGACCTGATGGCGGCGGCGGGAATCCAGATCCAGGACTTCCTGAAAAAGCCGGAAGGCCAGGCCTATGAAATCAAGGTCACCCTGCCGCATGAGAAGATGTTCGGCTACGGAGACGGCGGCGGCGTGCGCAAGGAAGACACAGCCCTCAGGGACCGCCTCAATGCGGCGCTCAAGGCGGTGAAGGCCAGCGGCGAATACGACACGATAACCAAGCGCTATTTCGACTTCGACATCTACGGCGATTGATCATCGGATGCACGGAGCCGGATGATTTCAGGTCGTATCGACCTGAAATCTGAATCCGTCTCCAAATCCGAGAACCAGAGCATGATGTCGTCCGACAGCCGCTTCGCACCTTTCGGCATCATGCCCTAGTGCCGGTCACCCGTTCTGGCCGGCACCATCCTCATTGGAACCTGCCGCATGGATTCGATCGTGTCTTGGCTGACCTTGCTCGGTTTCGGTGACAAGGGCTGGGGCGACGAATTGCTTCGCGGCGCTTTGCTAAGCGTCGAAATTTCGATCAGCGCCTATATCGTCGGCCTGGCGCTTGGCCTTGCGGGCGCCCTGGCCAAGCTTTCGAAGCGCCGGACGGCCGTTTTCGTCGCCGTCGCCTACACGACGATCATCCGCTCCATCCCGGACATCCTCATCATCTTTCTCGTCTACTATACCGCGACCGATGCAGTGCGTTCGGTCGTGACCTTTACCGGGCTCGCTTCCGAGTTTCAGATCAACGGCTTCGTCGCGGCGACGCTGTCGCTCGGGATCGTTCAGGGCGGCTACAGCACGGAAGTCCTTCGCGGCGCGATCGCCGCCATCCCGCGAGGCCAGGCCGAAGCGGCCCACGCGCTTGGCCTGACCCGCCGCCAGACCTTCTTCCTGGTGACGCTGCCGCAGATGATCCCGCTGGCATTGCCGGGGCTCGGCAATTTGTGGCTGGTCGTCCTGAAGGAAAGCTCGCTGGTCAGCCTCATCGGTTTCACGGAGCTGGTTCTCGCCGGCAAGATGGCCGCCGGCGCGACGCGCGCCTATTTCCTGTTCTACTGCGCGATCGCCTTCGTGTTCCTGGTGATGTCGAGCCTGTCCGCGATGCTCTTCCACACTCTGGAAACATCCACCGCCAAGACCGGGAGGCGCAGATAGCGTGACAGAGTTCGGGCAATACCTCGCCAGCCAGCTCCTGGCCGGCATCCAGACCACCGTCATCCTGTTTGTCGGCTGCGCCCTCGTCGGCAATCTGCTGGCCATTCCGGTGGCGCTTGCCCGCTTGTCGGCCAAGGCATGGCTTCGCTATCCGGCGGTCGCCTTCATCCTTGCCTTCCGGGGCACGCCGCTGCTCGTCCAGCTCTACCTTTGCTACTTCGGCGTCGGCCAGCTTCTCGCCGGCGTGCCTTCGATCCGCTACAGCCCGTTGTGGCCCATGTTGCGGGGCGCCTATTGCTATGCGTTCCTCACCCTGTCTTTGAACACCGCGGCTTATTGCGGCGAGATATGGAGAGGCGCGATACAGTCGATACCGGACGGGCAGCGCGAGGCCGGCCAGTCGCTCGGCCTGTCGAAAACGCGGATCATGATTTCCGTGCTTCTGCCCCAGGCTTTCCGGTTGGCGCTGCCGGCGATCGGCGGCCAGAATATCCTGCTCCTGAAGGGGACGGCGCTGGCCTCCACAATCACGGTCTTCGAACTCATGGGCGCGGCGAACCTCGTCCGCGCGCAGACCTTCCGCGTCTACGAGCCGTTGTTTGCCGCAGCGCTCGGATATTTCCTGCTGGCGGTATTGGTGACGACCGGCTTCGGCTTCTTCGAGCGACGGTTGGCCCGGCGGTATTGAGTGGCGCCGATATGGCATCACCAGGGTCTTCGACAGCCTTGCCGGGCCGGAGATTTGCAACGGTCAGAACCTCTAGTTCAGGCCGGCCCGAACCCGGTGGAATGCGACGTCGTTTTCAAGAGGGATATCGGGGCTGACGGTCGATTTGCCGAAATCGGTGTAGAGATATTCAGACTTGAACGTCCAGTTCGCATCGAGCGCGTATTCGGCGCTGGCGCCATAGACCGCCTTGTCGGACTGCTAGTTATAGTCAGCCTGGACACCCCCCGGTCCACATGTTCCTATCGGCGCGCGACGCCCTGGCTGAATCGAATTTGGGCCACCGCCTGTAGACATCGCGGCGGCAATGAAACAATCTTCACTGCGGGAACATAAGCGCCTCGAAGAAGGCGCCTACCTCCGGGTGCGCATGAATAATCGCTGGACCTTGTACGATCCACGCCTGGCCTGGATGCTGGTTGCACCGGTGCTTCTGCTGCTGATCTTCTTCCTGGTGCTGCCGATCGCGGTGATGGCGGCCTATACGTTCTTCACCTTCGTCACCGCCGGCGTCGAGACCAGCGCGCTGACCACCGCCAACTGGCAGGAATTCTTCACCGACAGCTATTATTCCGGCTTCCTTCTGAAGACGCTGAGGGTCGGCGCGATCACCGCGCTGCTGTGCGGCGTGCTCGGCTATTTCCCGGCCTATTTCATCTGGGCGACGAGCTTCAGGCACAAATGGCTGCTCTTGCTCCTGCTCATCGTGCCGTTCTGGATCAGCTTCACCATCCGCACCTTTTCCTGGATCAACATCCTGGGCGAACAGGGCGTCATCAACGTCGCTCTGCTCAAGATGGGCATCATCAACGAGCCGCTGCAGATGCTCTACAACGAGGGCGCGGTGATCCTGGGACTGCTGCACTTCCTCCTGCCCTACATGATCCTCAACGTCTATGTCAGCCTCGAGGGTATCGACCGCACGCTGATCTCGGCCGCGCGCTCGATGGGCTGCACCAGCGCGCAGGCGTTCCGCGAGGTGACCTTGCCGCTGTCGCTGCCGGGCCTGGCGGCGGGGCTGCTGCTCTGCTTCGTGCTGGCGGCCGGCAGCTATGTGACGCCGCAACTGCTCGGCTCGGGCCGCGACGCGCTGTTCGGCAATTTGATCTACGACACCATCATGGGCGAATTGAACTGGCCGATGGGCGCCACCTTGTCGATCGTGCTGTTCGTCGTGCTCGGCTTCTTCGCCGCAATCTACACCCGCTACATGGGCATGTCGCAGATTGTGAAGGGGTTGGCCGGATGAAGGCTGCGCGACCGAACAGGGAAGGTAAATGGGCCTGGCGGCTGACCGGCTTCGTCACGCTCTGCGTCTACATCTTCATGTTCGCGCCGATCGTGGCGACCGTCATCCTGTCGTTCAACGCCTCGATGTTCGGCGGCTTCCCGATGACCGGCTTTTCGCTGCAATGGTACGCCAAGCTGATGAACAATGACGCGGTGCTGACCGCCTTCCGCACCTCGCTGTGGATCGCGTTGGTCACCGCTGTCGCCACCACGGCGATCGGCGTCGTCACGGCCTTCGCGCTGGTGCGCTTCGAGTTCCCAGGCAAGCAGACGCTGAGCACGCTGGTGATCCTGCCGGCGCTGGTGCCGGAAACCATTCTCGGCGTCGGCCTTCTGGTGCTGATCAAGGCGATCGACCAGCCGCGCACGATGCTGCTTCTGGTGCTCGGCCATATCCTGCTTGCGGTGCCCTATGTGGTGCTGATCGCGCAGGCGCGCATGGTGGGCATAAGGCGGGTCTATGAGGAGGCGGCGCTGTCGCTCGGCGCCTCGCGCTTCTCGTCCTTTCGCGAGATCACGCTGCCGCTGCTGATCCCGGCGGTCGTCGGCGGCGCCTTGCTCGCCTTCACCATCTCGTTCGACAACACCTCGGCCAGCCTGTTCTGGCGGCCGGCAGGCGTCGAGACCATGCCCACCCAGATCCTTTCCATGCTGAAAATCTCGATCAGCCCCGAGATTAACGCGCTCGGCACTGTGATGATCCTGGTTACCGTCGGCATCCCGTTGATCGGCGGCCTGATCCTGCAGAGCCTGACGAAGTTGAAGAGACGCGGCGAACCAAAGGAGGAAGTACGATGAAACTGACGACGACCAAGCGGCTGGAACGGCTGCACGACCGGTATGCCAATGGCGATCTGAGCCGCCGCGCTTTCCTGACGCTGACGGCGGCCGCAGCCGCATCGGCGGGGCTTTCCATGCCGTGGATGGGCCGGGCGCTCGCCGCGGTCGAGGAAGTCCGCTTCGACGGCTGGGGCGGCACGGTGCAGGACGCGATCGACAAGTTTGCCTTCCAGCCCTACACGGCCAAGACCAAGATCAAGGTGGTGCAGGGCACGTTCGGCGACGAGGACGAGATCATCACCAAGATCAAGACCGCGAAGCCCGGCGACTACCAGGTCATTCATTCCTCGGGCGTCAACTACTACATCAAATACGTCAATGGCGGTCTGACCTCGGAGATCAACGAGGCCAACATTCCCAACATGGCGAATGTGCTGCAGCCGATGATCGAGCCCTTCCGCAAGCTGACGCCGAAGCTGTCGGCCGTGCCTTACGACTACGGCACCACCGGCATCGCCTACAACACCAAGGTGATCTCGCCGGAGGAAGCCAAGGAAAAGGGCGCAGCACTTCTGCTCGACAAGAAATATGCCGGCAAGGTCGGCGGCTATTCCGACATGACGACGCGTGTCTGGTACGCGGCCTTGGCCACCGGACAGGATCCCAACAACCTCAAGGACATGGACACGATCTGGGCCAAGGTGCGCGAGACGCGCGACCTCGCCAAGAAGTTCTGGAACTCCGGCGCGGAACTTATGGACCTGCTCTCCAAGGGCGAGATCGTGGTGACCGACGCCTGGTCGGGCCGGGTCGCCGCGCTGCAGGACCAGGGCCATCCGATCGGCTATCTCGATCCGGCCGGCTCCTATGCGTGGATGGAGGACATGCTGATCCTGAAGGGCTCGCCGATGGCCGAATGCGAGGAGCTGATCAACTTCATGCTCGACCCGGCGACCTCGATCGCGGTGGCCGAGGGCCAGAGCTACCCGCCATCGCTCGACCCGACCAAGGTCAAGCTGACCGACAAGATCGCGAAGCTGCCGGCCTTCGACCCGACCGGCACGATGAAGGCGTTGACCTTCGCCGATCCGACCTACTGGGCGACCAACGAGGACGCCTGGGCCAAGCAGTGGAACAGGATCTCGAAAGGTGCCTGACGGCCAGGATACGACACTCAATCCCCGGCCGACCTCGGCCGGGGCACAAGGCGCAAGCGCGGCCGCCGGGGCGAACAGCCCGGCGGTCGAGTTCCGCAACATCGACATCGCCTATGGCAAGTTCGTCGCGGTACGCGATTTCTCTTTGTCGATCCGCAAGGGCAGCTTCGTCACGCTGCTCGGGCCGTCTGGCTGCGGCAAGACGACGATCCTGCGCTCCATCGCCGGGCTGGTCGACATTTCGGCCGGCCAGATCATGATCGGCGGCCGGCGCGTCGACGACGTGCCGATCTACAAGCGCAATATCGGGCTGGTCTTCCAGAGCTATGCGCTCTTTCCCCACAAAACCGTGTTCGACAATGTCGCCTTCGGCCTGAAATACCGCAACGTCGCCAAGCCTGAGATCAGGCGCAAGGTCGGCCAGGCGCTCGATATGGTGCGGCTGCCGGGCAGCGAGAAGAAACTGCCCTCGCAGCTGTCGGGCGGCCAGCAGCAGCGCATCGCGCTGGCGCGCGCCATCGTCTTCGAGCCGCAGGTGCTTTTGCTCGACGAGCCGCTCTCGGCGCTCGACGCCAACATGCGCGAGGAGATGCGCGTCGAGATCAAGAAGATCCAGAAGGAAACCGGCATCACCGCCATCTTCGTCACGCACGACCAGGAAGAAGCGCTGTCGATGTCGGACCGCATCGTGGTGATGAATGCCGGCTCGGCCGAGCAGATCGGCACGCCGGAAGAGGTCTATGAGCGGCCGGCCACCGCCTTCGTCGCCGACTTCCTCGGCAAGGCCAACATGCTTTCGGGCACGGTGAGCAGATCGGACGGACCGACGACAGTCAAGCTGGCCAGCGGCCAGACGGTCAATGTGCTTTCGCCCAAGGCGCTGCCGCAGGGCAGTGCCGTAACCGTCGTGGTGCGGCCGCAGAAACTCGCGGTGGGTGCCAAGGCGGGCGCCAACCGGTTGCCTGGCCGGGTCGTGTCGGCCTCCTATCTCGGCGGCAGCGCCATCTACGAGGTCGACATAGGCGGCAAGACGAACATCCGCGCCAACGCCCCGATCGATGGCCGCGTTCTGCGCGAAGGCGAAGCGATCGAGCTCGGCTTCGACGCGGACGATTGCGTCTTGCTGGACGAGGCCGGGCGGCGGATTTCCTGAAGACCGCCGCCGCCCTGTAATCAGTACGACCCTTGATGGCTATTACAGTTCATTGCTTGGAGAGAAACGCTTTGCAAGCAGGAGTGAGCTCACTGATATGCTGTTTAAGACAGCTCAACCCTTTGCATTGTCGACCATCTTGCACAGTCGCTGGGCATCCGCCCTGCATGGTGTTTTGTAGGCATCTTTCGCTAAAGCGACGTCGGCGAGGAAAAGCGAACTAGAAGCCAGAAGCGCCAGTCCAAGCGTTTTCTGTTTGCGCATAATTTAATTCCCCTCTGAACATGAGCATAGTAACGCAGCCATATATACGCTAGCCCTGATATAATAAGAAGGCCAAGGACTTCGCGACGAAGCGCTCCGTGCCGCATTGGCAAGGCACGATATTTTCAAACTGAGATACCACCAGATTCCCACGGCAATTTCGACGCCCGCTCCAACGCTCGCTCCCCCGGTCGTCGGCGACAAGTCCTCCCATTGGTGACGTGAATGATCACGCCGCAAAGAGATGGAGACGACAATGACGAGTTTGGAGCACACCGCCTGTGAACCCAGCCGCGCGGACCTCAGCCTGATTGGCTTTGCCAGCCGTGCGCTGCGGCTTGCCTATCGTGCGATGAGGATGCGCAGCGACCGCGCCGCCATGCAGGCCATGCCCGATCATCTGCTCAAGGACTTGGGTATCGCCCGTTCGGAAATCGACCGTTACACCTCGATGCGCTACGTCTCCGACGCCGACGGGATGGACTTCCGCAACGCCGGATGACCCCCGATGGCGGGCGTCACCACGCTCTCGACAAGCCCCGGGGCTTCCCCACGCCGGGGGCTTTTGCGTTCCGGCGCATTCGGGCGTCGACATTCGTTTCAAACGATACATCCAACGCAATTTCCAACGGTAGACGTATGAAAAATTCCACGGTCGCACCCACTCTCGTTCAAACGCTCCATCGGCAAACAGAGGCCGTCACGGCAACCAAGCCGCAAACGAACCTTTGGAGATGAAGATGCAACCCAACACCAAACCTGCACGGCTTCCGCTCAATGGCGTCGACACGCCGAACCTTCTGGCGACGATCAATTTCGTCGCCGGGCAGCCGGAGCTGGCAAAATTCCAGTTCCGCGCCCACAACGAGTGGATCGAGGGCACGCACAGCAAGACCGTCATGAATGGCTTCTTCGGCGCTGGCCAGGAGCAGAAGCACGAGAAGCCGCATTATGCCGACGCCGACCATCCGGCGATCCTGTGCGGCGCCGACAATGCGCCGACCCCGGTCGAATGGCTGCTGCACGGGCTGGCGGGCTGCCTGATGGCTGGCGTCGCCAACATTGCCGCCGCGCGCGGGATCAAGCTCACCAAGGTGAAGTGCTCGGTCGACGGCGACATCGACCTGCGCGGCATCCTCGGCATTTCCGACGAGGTCCGCAACGGCTTCCAGAACATTCAGGTGTCGTTCGAGATCGAAGGCGACGCGCCGGCCGAGAAGCTGCAGCAGCTGGTCGAGCAGTCGCGCGCCCGTTCGGCCGTGTTCGACGTGCTGACCAAGGGCGTGCCGGTCACCGTCGGCATCAAGACCATCCAGTGAGCCGAAGCCGGCAGGCGATCCGGACCGATCCGGGCCGCCTGCCTCCTCCCAAACGGACCAGAACCATGAGACGCGCGGTCGTCATCATCGGCGCGGGCCAGGCTGGCCTTGCGCTCAGCCATTGCCTCGGCCAGGCCGGTATCGGCCATGCCGTGCTGGAGCGCGGCCGCATCGGCGAGCGCTGGCGCTCGCAGAGCTGGCGCTCGCTCAGGCTGCTCACGCCGAACTGGCTGAACGCCCTGCCCGGCTCGCCCTATGAGGGCGGCGATCCCGACGGCTTCATGAGCAAAGGGGCTTTCGTGGAAAGCCTGGAGCGCTACGCCTGGCAGTGGCATGCGCCCGTCGAGACCAATGTCGAGGTCACATCTGTCAAGCGGACCGGCGACGGCTTTGCCTTGCGCACCAGCGCCGGCGAGTGGTCGGCGCGCGCGGTCGTCGTCGCGACGGGACATTGCGACCGGCCGGTCATCCCTTTTTCGGCTGAGACCCTTCGCGGACCGCTCAGTATTCACGCCTCGCAATATCGCTCGCCCGGCGAGCTGCCGGGCGGCGGCGTGCTGGTCGTCGGCGCCTCGTCGTCCGGCGTGCAGATCGCCGACGAGCTCGCCCGTGCCGGACGCCGCGTGGTGCTTTCGGTCGGCAAGCATACGCGCCTGCCCAGAACATGGCGCGGCCAGGATATCTTCTTCTGGCTGTGCGCAATGGGCCTGATGGCGCAGCGCCGGGAAGACCTCGCCAATCCGGAAGGCGCGCGACGCCAGCCGTCGCTGCAACTCGCCGGCCGGCCCGACAGGGCCGATGTCGATCTCGCCACGCTGCAGGCGCTCGGCGTGGAGCTGACCGGGCGGGTGCGCGGCGTCGGCGACCGCGAGATCGCCTTCGCCGGCGACCTTGGCCAGCACATGGCCGCGGCGGAAGCGAAGCAGGCGCGCCTGCTCGGCCAGATCGACCGCTTCACGGGCGCGGCGACACCATACCGGCCCGAGCCGGTTGCGATGCCGGCGGCGTGCGCAGAACAGCTGTCGCTCACCGACGGATCGATCCGCAGCATCATCTGGGCCACCGGCTATGCGCGCTCGCTCGGCTGGCTGGAGCCGCTGGCGCTCGGCGCCGACGGCGAGCTCGCGCATCAGGGCGGCGTCACCTGCCTGCCCGGCCTCTACGCGCTCGGCTTCCGCTTCCTGCGCAAGCGCGATTCCAACTTCATCGGCGGCGTCGGCGCGGACGCCGAGGCGATCGCCGCCGAAATCTCGCGTCATCTCGACTGCAACGGCCGCAAGGCGGCCTGAGGATCACGACCACCATGGCAACCAATCCCATCTCCCTCATGGCCACCCCCAGGCGCGGCCACTACGACGCCATCATCGTCGGCGCGCGCTGCGCGGGCGCGGCGACCGCGATGCTGCTCGCCCGCGCGGGTCTCAAGGTGCTTGCGATCGACCGCAAGCCGTACGGCTCCGACACGCTGTCGACGCATGCGCTGATGCGGCCGGCCGTGTTGCAGCTTTGGCGCTGGGGCCTGCTCGAGCCGCTGCTCAAGGCCGGGACGCCGCCGATCGAGACGACGACCTTCCACTATGGCGAGGAGGAGATCGCCGTCCCGCTCGCCGCCGGTTCGGACCTTCCCGGGCTGATCGCGCCGCGGCGCACGGTGCTCGACCGCATCCTGGTCGATGCGGCGCGCAAGGCCGGCGCGGAGGTCCTGCACGAGGTGGCGGTCGGCGACCTCTTCGCCGACACGCGCGGGCGCGTGCGCGGCATCGAAATCCGCGCCGCCGGCCGCGCATCCGTGAGGGTCAGCGCCGATATCGTGGTCGGCGCCGACGGCATCGGCTCGCTGGTCGCGAAATGCGTTGACGCCCAGCCCTTGCGGCGCGGCGCAGTGTCGGCCGCCCATGTCTATGGCTATGCGCCGGTCGAGCCGGGCGCCGGCTATCACTGGTACTTCCGCGACGGGATCGCCGGCTCGTTCATCCCGACCAATGACGGCCTCGCCTGCATCGTCGCCTCGGTGCCGACGAGCCTGTTCGACCAGCGCTTCCGCCTCGGCCACGCCCGCGCCCGCATGGACGTGCTCGAAGCGCTTTCGCCGGCGCTGGCAGCACAAGCGGCCCAGGCGCCGAAGGACGCCCGCCTGCAGGCGTTCCGGGGCGTGCCGGGCTATATACGTCAGGCGCACGGCCCCGGATGGGCGCTGGTGGGTGACGCCGGCTTCTTCCGCGACCCGATCACCTCGCACGGCATTTCCGATGCGCTGCGCGACGCCGAGAGCCTCGCGCGCGCCATCCTCGACGGGTCCGACGCGGCATTCGCGATCTGGCAGCAGCAGCGCGACATGATCGCCAACCAGATCCTGGACACCACGGACGCCGTCGCGGGCTTCGACTGGACGCTCGACGATATCGGCGAGCGGCATCGCCGCTTCAGCGCCGTGCTGAAGGCCGAGGTGCAGGCGCTGGCCGGGCAGTCCATGCCGGCCCGCCGTGCCCCTTCGTCTGCATCGCGGCCGACGGCCCACCGGGCGCCGGCCAACCAGGACGAGCCGCCGGCCTCGGCCGGCTCGAACCTCAATCGCAACCGAACCGGAGCAAGACCATGACTGTGCATGTGATGAAGGACGGGTGGGTCGGTGTCATCAAAGGGCGACCACAATTGGGCGCTTTCGCCGAGCGCTCGCGGCGCACGCAGCCTCAGGATATCGACGCCTTCGCCGAGATGACCGGCGACCGCAATCCGCTGCATTACGACAAGGCGCTGGCCGAGGCTTCGGTGTTCGGCAAGCTCATCGTGCAGGGCGGCGTCACCTCAGGCATCCTGAACGCGGTGGTGGCGGAAGATCTGCCCGGCCCCGGCTCGGTGTTCCTCGAAGTCTCGTGGAAATTCGTCAAGGCGGTCGGCGTCGGCGAATTGATCACCGGCCGCGTCGAGGTCAAGGACGTGCGCGCCGACAAGCCGATCACAAAGCTGGAGACATCGGTGCGCAACGAAGCCGGCGAGCTTTGCCTCACCGGTACCGCCACGGTGTTCACCGTGCCATTGGCCGGGGGCTGAGAGCTTCTGGACCGCTTGGCTACGCGCTCGCCGTCTCGGCGATGAAGGCGCGGACGTGGTCGATGAACTCCTCGAAGGCGGGCTCGCCTTCGAGGAGGATGTGGTTCTGGCTCTCGAGCTCGATGAAGCGCGCGCCGGGAATGCCGGCGGCCATGGTGCGCCCGGATTCGACGGGAGCGACGTTGTCGTCCCGCGCGTGCAGCACCAGCGTCGGCACGCGCACCTTCTCCAGCAAGTCGCTGACATCGATCACGGAAAAGGCGCTCTGCAGGCGCCAGGCATCGTCGGGCGAGACGGTGCGCAGCATCAGATCGTCCATCCAGGCGAAATGCTCGTGCGTGGCGCCGGGGATGAACATGGAGCAGAAGGCCTGGCGGAACATCGGGTTCGGCTTGCCCCAGCTCTCGCGCATCAGCGTCGCGGCGGCCTCGCGCGTCGCGATCTCGCCCGCGTCGCCACGCGCCCGCCAGCCTTTGACGTAGCCGCCATAAAGGATCATGCCCGAGACGCGCTCGGGATGCCGGATGGCGTAGGCGATCGAAACCGCGCAGCTCTGCGACAGGCCGAGCAAGGTGAAGCGGTCGAGCCCCGTTGCCTCGACCACGCATTCGAGGTCCGACAGCATGGTCTCGAACGAGATATCGACGACATGCCTTTGCGACAGGCCGTTGCAGCGCTCGTCATAGCGCACCAGCCGGTTCCGGCGCGACAGTTCCCGCATCCAGTGCCGCCAGATCGGGCTGTCCCAGTCGAAGGTGAGATGCGACATCCAGTGCGCGGCGCGCAGGATCGCAGGGCCGCTGCCGGTGCTGGCATGGGCGAGCCTGGTGCCGTCGAGAGCACGGCAGAATTGCACGGCGCGGCCGGGATCCTGCGATGACGCGGATTTCAACGGGGCTTGCGGCGGCCGGGCGGAACCGGACTGCGATGCGCGACCCGTGGCTTGAGCAGCGGCCGACCGGACCCTGTCCTCCAGCGCCTCGGTCTCGGCGGCGAGCCTCGCATCGTCGGGCACGAGGCTGCGCAGGCGTTGGGCAAAGGGCAGCGCCCGCCGCGGCTGGTCCGCCAGGCGCTCGACCAACTCGCGCAGGATGCCGAGCTCGACGATCTCCACCTCGCTGGCGATGGCCTGCCGCCAAGCTTCATAGTCGAAGCAGCGCTCGAGCGAGAGGTCGGCAAGAAAGCCGCCACGGATCGAGGCCAGGACGGCTTCGAGCTCCTCGGTCGAGCGGGAGGAAAGGTCGGCCTTCACCAGCGGCGCCAGCCGCGCGTAATCCGTCGCGACATTGAGCGCGACCGCGTTGCGATCGGCGGCAAGGGCTGTTTCAACACCGCCCAGGACCTGGCGGATCTTGGACAAGCTCCAGCGCAAGGCACCGCGCGGATCGTCGGGGACGTCCCAGAATATCTCGCACAACCGTTCGCGCTGGTGCTGCCTGGCGGTGACGGCAAGGTAGGCGAGCAGCGCCCGCGTCTTGCGCGACGGCGGCAGGTCAAGCGGCTGGCCGTCGCGCATAACCTGAAAATCGCCAAGCACGCGCAGTTCCAGCATGTGCTGATCGCCGTTCATGCGTCCACGCGCTTGTCGATCGCCATGATCCCCCTTCGGCCTTGGCCGGCGCTGCCAAAGGCAGCCGCTCGCCATAGCAAAATCGGCTAATTTAGGGAAGCGTGGTCCGGACGGCTCACGGCCCGAGGACCCAAATCGACTGGCGGCGCGGACAGCCGATCGACGCTATTTGCCGTTCCCTCACGCCTTTGCCGCAAGCGCCCTCGACTTGATGACCGTCGCCAACACGACCCCGACTACGATGAAGGCAGCGCCGAGCAGATCGTAGTCGTGCAGGCTCTCGCCGAGCAGCAGATAGGCAAGCACGGCGACGAACAGCGTCTGCAGGTAGAGCAGCATGCTTGCCCGGCTTGCGCCCAGCGCCTCCACGCTTTTGTTGTAGAGATAATACATCAGCGCCCCGCCGGGCCCCGCCAGATAGGCGAGCGCGAGCAGGCCGTTGCCGTTCAGGGCAGAGCGCTCGTCGTTGAAGATTTCCCACAGGTGGAACGGCAGCGCGACGAGCGCGCCGGCGCCGAGCAAAAGCACGACCAGCGGCAAGAGCTCGAGGCCGAACTTGGAGCGGCGCAGCAGCACCGTATAGAGCGCCCAGCAGAAGGCGCTGCCGACGATCCACAATTCGCCGATGTTGAACCGCAGTTGCACCAGCGCATCCAGCTTGCCATGCGCGACGATCACCAGCATGCCGGCAAGTGCCGCAACCGCGCCGAGCGACTTCCAGAGTCCGAGCGGCTCGCCAAGCACCAAGCGCGCGAGCACCATGGTCATGATCGGAGACATCGCCATGATGATGCCGGCCGTTGTGGCGTCGGTGTCGTTCAGGCCATGGTAGATCATGCCCTGGCAGAGCGTGAGGCCGATCGTCCCCACGGCGACGATCTCCAGCGGTCGCGAGCGCAGCAGCGCCAGCATGGCGCCGTGATGGCGGTGCACGATCGGCAAAAGGATGGCGCAGGCCAGCAAGAGCCGCCAGAAGCACAGCCCCCAGGGCGGCATTTCCGACGCCACCCATTTGGCCGCGATATAGACGCCGGCCGAGAGCAGCCAGCACAGCACGGCGGTGGGATAGCCGCCCAGGGATGATACCGCGGCGATGGCCGGCGGTTCCGGCTGATGGACTATCGGTATCGCCTGCATCGCATGCCCCCCGTTCAATGAACGTCAGCCCAGACGTAGCCGGTAGTCTACATCATCCCGGGGGTGTTACATATGGCTCCGACAAAGCCGTCCGGCACAGATCAATGCGGCGTGTCGCTGGCCATATGCAAGTGCTCCCAGGCCGAGCCGACGCGACCATGGAACTGTGATGCAAATCGTTCGGCTTCGATGTCTTCAAGGCCGTCGTCGACAAGGGCCTCGATGCTCCGCCGCAGCAAGGCGAGCTGCATCTGCCGCGCATGCCTTGCGTCGGTTTCACGCATGATGGCCGTGACGTGATAGGCCACGACCGGCTGGCCAAGGCAGGACAGAAGCGCGCTCGACCCGGCTGTCGCCGCAGTGACCGCTTCCTCGATGTTCATTCCGGCGCTCCCTCATCTAAGATGCTGGGCGCCTCCCCGGCAGACGGCGACGGTATCCGCCGCTCTTTTCTATTTTTTGGCAGTCGCGAGATCATCGCCCGCGGCCAAAATCAGTATCCTCCAGAACCCTATTAAAGGCGATCGGATAGTTAATTGATGGTTAACGGCAAAGCTCGCATCTTAGGCATCCGGCTTGGCCTGAAACGTATCGGTCAGTGACCCGGGATGTTTCGCCCGGCCGATGGCGCGAGGCTTTGCGAACCAGGGACCGAAACCGGCGCGCCGTGAAGCACCCAGCCCGCCGCGATTTGCCCTATCACAGGGGCGAGCTGGATGCCGTAGCCGCCGGCGCCGGCAGCGGTGATCAATGTCGGCTCCGAAAGATCTATCGGCCCGACGAAGGGGCGATGGTCGGCTGTCACGGGATAAAGGCCCGCCCAGCCCCGGCCGAGCCGCGCGCCAGGCAGATCGGGCACGCGCTCCAGAAGCAGCTCCGCCAGGTCGACCTTCGACTGCTCCTCGCACTGGTCGTTGTAGTTGTCGGGATCCTCGGGCGCGATCGACTTCACCTTGTGGATTTCGGCGATCAGTTCGTCCGGCTTTTCGTGGCGGAAGTTGAGCCCGCTGCCTTCGCCGTTCACGAGGTCCATGACCATCGGCATGGTGTAGCCGAGCGGCTCGTCGAGATGGATGACGACGGCTTCGTGGCGCTCGGGCCAGATGTGCAGACGCTGGCCGAAAAGCGCGGCCACCTGCGGCGCCCAGGCACCGCCCGCATTGACCACGGCATCGCAATCGATCGGTCGTCGCTTGCTATCGATCGGGTCGCCGCTGGTTTCCAGCGTATAGCCGCCCGGCCGTCGTTGCACGCCAAGCAGCTTGCGGTACTGGCGGATCTCGCCACCCTTGGCGCGGACGATGCCGGCCAGGAAATTGCACATTTCGTGCGGGTCGAGGAAGCCGTTGTCTGGCCCGAACAACCCGCCTTCGAGCCCGTCAGGATTGATGTGGGGAACGAGGTCTTTGAGTTCGTTGGCACGGAGCAGGCGCGACCTCAGCCCCGCTTCGCCCTGGATCTCGACCGATCTCGCGAACAGCTCCATCTGGGCGGGCGTGCGCGCCAGACGCAGATAGCCGATATGGTTGAAGCGAAGCCCCTCGCCCTCCCATTGGCGGAACCGGCGCAGCGAATGGACCCGCAGCATGATCTCGAACGGGTCGGTCAATTGCGATCCGACGACGCCGACCGACCGGCCGCTCGACCCAGAAGCGATCGACTGAGCTTCCAGCACCGTGACGCGCGCGCCCTGCTCGACAAGGTCGAGCGCCGTGCACATGCCGAGCGTGCCGGCGCCGATCACCGCGACATGAGGAGCAACTGTCATCTGTGGCTCGTCTGCTTTCACGACTGCGCGGCGATGTCGCCCAAGGTCTCGTCGATCGCTTGAAGAATGGCGCCGGCATCCGCTTCGGTCATCGGCGTCGACAGCGCGAACAGGCCGTAGCTGGCGGAGAGCACGCCACGGCCAAGCAGGCCCTTGTGGAAGGCGTCGAATTTTTTCCGCTCAGCCTGGCCGGGATAGATGGAGCGGTAATCCGTGACCGGATGCGACGTGAAATGAACTTTGAACAGCGAGCCCAGGCCGACGCATTGGCCGGCAAGCCCATGCTTTTCAAACGAGGCGGTGACCCCTTCGCGCAGAAATGCGCCCAACCGGTCGAGATGGGCAAAGCTCTCTTTCGTCAGCGCCCGCATCGAGGCAAGGCCGGCGCGCATGGTGACCGGATTGGCGGTGAAGGTGCCGCCATGCGGAAGCGCTGGTTTGCCGGCGGTCGGATCGAACACCGCCATGACATCGGCGCGCCCGCCCACGGCGCCGACAGGAAAACCGCCGCCGATGATTTTTCCGAGCGCCGTCAGGTCGGGCTCGATGCCCCACAGCCCTTGCGCGCCCGACCATCCAAGGCGAAACGAGATGACCTCGTCGAAGATGACCAGCGCGCCCGCTGCGTGGGCGATCTCCACCATGGCGTGAAGGTAGTCCCGGCGCGCCGGGATCAATCCCGCGCGGTTGGGCATCGGGTCGATCAGCACCGCCGCGATGCCGTCGCCTCCGGCGGCGAAGACGGCACGCAGCGCCTCGCTGTCGTTGAAGGGCACGGCGATCACGTCGTCCAGCACGCCGCGCGGCGTGCCCCTGGCATAGGGCGTCGACCTGGGCAGGTCGCCCCAGTTGGCGGGCGACGAGTCGAGGCTGACCTCGGCGAAATCGTAGGAGCCGTGATAGGCGCCCTCGATCTTGACGATCTTCGGCCGTCCGGTGAAGGCGCGTGCGGCCTTGATCGCCATCATCACGCCTTCGGTGCCGGAATTGGTGAAGCGGACCTGGTCGACCGAGGGCAGCCGCTCGACCAGGAGTTCGGCAAGCTCGATCTCGCTCAGCGTCGGGGCGCCGAAGGCCGTGCCGGAGGGCAATTGCTCGGCCACGGCCGCGGCGACGTCCGGATGCGCGTAGCCGTGGATCATCGAGGTGAAATTGTTGATGCAGTCGTAATAGGAATTGCCGTCGACATCCCAGACCCTGCACCCCTCTGCGCGCGCGGCGTAGATCGGAAACGGATCGACGAAGACGGTGGTGCGCGTGTTGCCGCCCGGCATCACCTTCCTGGCGCGCTCGAACAGGGTCTTCGATCCGGGCATGGCGTCGGGATAATGCGGCATGGCTCTCCGAAGGCGAATTCGACTTCTTGAAACGGCGGCGCAACCGCCGCTCGTCACGAAGCTAAGGTTCGTTTCCGCGCCGGCGCAATCGGCCAGGCCGGGCATGCGACCCGACCAGGGGCATCCCGATCATTTCGCGGCGGCTGCAACCGCGCGGTTCGGGTGCCTGAGATTGGTCGGCGTGATGCCGGTCTGCTGGCGGAAGACGCGGCTGAAATGGCCGGCATTGGCAAAGCCGCAGCGATAGGCGATCTCGCCGATCGCCAGGTCGCTGCCTTCCAGCAGCGACCTGGCGTAATGAACCCGCAGCGCCAGATAGGCGGCCATCGGGCCGATGCCGAGCTCGGCGCCGAACAGGCGCTCGAGCTGGCGGCGCGAGCAGTTCTGCCTGGCGGCGATCTCGGCCACGGGAATCGGCTCCTGCAGATTGCTTTCCATCAGGAGCAGCGCCCGCTTCACCGCGCGGCTCGCGGCGGCGGGGAAAAGGTCGCCGACCGGCTGCACGTCGCGGCTGGAGCGGATGCGGTCGAGCACCAGGATCTTGGCCGCCTTCTCCGCCGCCTTCTGGCCGATGAATTGCGAGACGAAATAGCCGGCGAGGTCGGCCGCACCGGTGCCGCCGGCGCAGGTGGCGCGGCCGCGGTCGACGGAATAGAGGCTGTCGGCATGGGCGTTCACATCGGGGAACTCGGCGCGAAAATCCTTGATGTGGAACCAGCTGACCGCGGCGCTGTAGCCGTCGAGCAGGCCATAGCGCGCCAGCACGAAGCTGCCGGTGCAGAGCGCGGTGAGCGGCACGCCTTTCGCGGCGGCGCGCAGCAGGAACGCTTCCTTTTCCGAACTCAGCTTGCGGTTGGTGTCGAGCAGGCCGCCGACCACCACGACATTGTCGAAATCCTCCGGATTGCCCATCGCCTTCGTCGGCAGCAATTCGACGCCGCAGCTGGCGCGGATCGGCAGGCCGCGCTCGCCGACGATCTCCCAGTCGAACTCGATCCTGCGGCTGCGGTCGCCCTCGTCGCCGGCCAGCCTAAGCGTATCGATGAACAGCGACAGCGGCGACAAGGTGAAATCGCGCACCAGGAGAAATGCGAACTTCTTGGCCATTCGCGAGCCGACCTCTCATTCGAGCCAGGCGCCATCCTGGACCGCCAGCCGCGACGTTTATCAACCGGCGAGCGGACTGGACAGCGCGTGGCCTTGAATAGCGGTTTGAACCGTTGCATGATTCCTCGCGCGCGCTTTCGGCGACCGCCGGGCGTCGCAATCCGGCATGGCGCCATCATCGCCGGACCTTCATCGAAACCGGCGGAGCCATCGGGCGATGACGACCATCCATCAGTTCGCTGTGTCGGAAGGGCAGGAATGGGTGCTGCCGGTCGATGACGAGACCTACGAGGAGTTCTTCGGCCTCGACGGACGCTCGCTGGAGGGCTGGCAGCCGCCGGTGATGCGGCGTGTGGAGGAAGGCGAGCGGCTCTATTCCGATTTCCCATGGCTCGGCGAGCACGCGCCGCTTTTGCGCCAGCCGACCGTCGACGCGCTGGCGGCGGCGCTGCGGCCCTATGGCGAGCTCGTCGCGCTGCGCGGCGAGAAGGTCTGGCTGCTCAACGTCACCAATGTGATCGACGCGCTGGACGAGGCGCGCTCGCAGATCGTGCGGTTCGAGGACGGCGACATATTGGCGATCGAGCGCTACGCCTTCGACGCGGAAAAGATCGGGACGGCGGAAGTGTTCAAGCTGCCGATGCGGGCCTCCCCGGTCTTCGTCAATGAGGTGTTCGTCGAACGGGTCCGCAAGGCCGGGTTGCGCAATGTGTCGTTCGAGGCGGTATGGACATCGGGAACGGCAATCGCTTGACGAATAACAGTTATTCCAATCATTGAGGTGGCGTCGTCCCTCATCCGCCTGCCCGCACCTTCTCCAGGGCAATCGCATGGGTGGTTCCCCCCGCTCCGTCGCTGCTTCGCAGCGCCGAGACGGAGTGGGGGAACCCCCTAGGCGATTTGCCGCATCCGCTGTGCCGCCGCCCCTGGCCCGCCCGCTGGGCGCATCTGGAGCATCGCTCTGGCCCAACCCGGACATGCACGAACGGGATGGCCATTATAACCAGACGCTTTATAACGGTCGCTGACATAGCGACGACCAAGGGGAGACGATGCGTTACATACGTCCGCTTTCAATCGAAGATGCCGTTGGCGAACTCGCCAAGGCGGTAGGACCGGCCGCGATCCTGGCCGGGGGCAGCGATCTTTTGGTGAGGATGAAGGGCGGCTTCATCGAGCCCGAGCTGATCGTCGACATCAAGGCGATCGGTGGCCTGGCCGACATCACCGAAACGGCCGACGGTTTTCGGATCGGCGCCGCGGTGCCCTGCGCGGTGCTGGGCGAGAACAAGGCGCTGCGCAAGGCATGGCCGGGCGTGGTCGAGGCGGCCAACCTGATCGGCTCCAAGCAGGTGCAGGGACGCTGCACCATCACCGGAAATCTGTGCAACGCTTCCCCCGCCGCCGACAGCGTGCCGGCGCTGGTGGCGGCCGCGGCACAAGCGGTGGTCGCCGGGCCTTCGGGCAAGCGCACCATTGCCGTGGAGAGCGTGCCGACGGGACCCGGCCGCACGTCTCTCGCCAAGGGCGAGATCATCGAGGCGATCCTGCTCGAGAAGCGGCCTGACCATGCGGGCGACGCCTATCTGCGCTTCATTCCGCGCACCGAGATGGACATCGCGGTGGTGAGCGCCGGCGTCAACTTGACGCTGGACGATCACGGCGCGATCAAGACCGCCCGCGTGGCGCTGGGCGCTGCGGCGCCCACCGTGCTTCTGGTCGAGGAAGCAGGCCAGGTGCTGGTCGGCTCGAAGCTCGACGAAGCCACGCTGGAGCGGTTGGCCAAGATCTGCTCCGGCGCCTGCCGTCCGATCGACGACAAGCGCGGCACCATCGAATTCAGACGGAAAGTCGCGGGCGTGCTGGCGCAAAGGGCCGCCGCTATCGCCTACAAGCGTGCGGGAGGCAAATAATGGCCGGTGTAGCTGTATCAACCACGATCAACGGCGACGCCGTCGAATATCTGTGCCAGCCCGACGAGACGCTGCTGGACGTGCTGCGCGACCGGCTGGGGCTGACCGGCGCCAAGGAAGGCTGCGGCACCGGCGACTGCGGCGCCTGCAGCGTCATCGTCGATGGCCGCCTGGTCTGCTCCTGCCTGGTGCTGGGCGCGGAAGCCGAGGGCCGCAAGGTCGAGACCATCGAAGGCATGGCGCATGGCGACCAGTTGCACCCGCTGCAGCAGAAATTCCTGGAGCACGCGGCCTTGCAATGCGGCATCTGCACGCCAGGTTTCCTGATTGCGGCCAAGGACCTGCTGGCCAAGAACCCCTCGCCCACCGAGGAGGAAATCCGCTTCGGACTGGCCGGCAATCTCTGCCGCTGCACCGGCTATGACAAGATCGTGCGCGCCGTCCAGGACGCGGCCCAAGTGATGAAGGGAGCGTAATCCATGAATTTCGATCCGCGCTACTCCGGACGCAATTTCTCCTCGGTCGGCACGCGGCCGATCCGTCCCGACGGCATCGACAAGGTGACGGGACGCGCCCGCTACGGCGCCGACTTCAACATGGCCGGACAGCTGGTCGGCCGTGTGCTGCGCAGCCCGCACGCGCACGCCATCATCAAGAAGATCGACACCTCGAAGGCGGAAAAGCTCGCCGGTGTGAAGGCGGTAATCACGGCGAAGGACCTGCCCGACCTCACCGATGGTGACGCCGCCATGTACGACATCCTCGACAACTCGATGGCGCGCAAGAAGGCGCTCTATGACGGCCATGCGGTGGCTGCGGTGGCGGCGATCGACGCCCGCATCGCCCGCCAGGCGCTGAAGCTGATCGAGGTCGATTATGAGGTGCTGCCGCATGTGACCGATGTCGACGAGGCCGCGCAGCACCACGCGCCGCTGATCAACGACCAGGTCTTCACCGAGGGGCTGGAGGAAAAACCGGCGAAACCCTCCAACGTCACCAAGCGCACGCAGTTCGGCCATGGCGATGTGCACAAGGGGTTTGCCCAGGCCGATTTCATCGTCGAGCGCTCCTTCAAGACCGAGCAGACACATCAGGGCTATATCGAGCCGCATGCCTGCGTGGCGAGCGTCAACCCGGACGGCACGGCCGACCTGTGGGTCTGCACGCAGGGCCATTTCGTCTACCGCCAGCACTGCGCCCAGCTGCTTGGGCTCGAAGCCTCCAAGCTGCGCGTCACCTCGTCGGAGATCGGCGGCGGTTTCGGCGGCAAGACCCATGTCTGGGCCGAGCCGGTGGCGCTGGCGCTGTCCCGCAAGGCCGGCCGTCCCGTAAAACTGGTGATGACCCGCGACGAGGTGTTCCGCGCCTCGGGCCCGACCAGCGCTACCTCGATCGACGTCAGGATCGGCGCCAGGAAGGACGGCACCATCACCGCCGCGGAAGCGACGCTGCGCTACAGCTGCGGCCCCTATGCCGGCTCCTGGGCCGAGATCGGCGCCATGACGGCGTTCGCCTGCTACAAGCTCGAAAACGTCAAGACCGTCGGCTACGAGGTGCTGGTCAACCGGCCCAAGACCGCGGCCTACCGCGCGCCGTCGGCGCCGATGGCGGCCTTCGCGGTGGAAAGCTCGATCGACGAGCTTGCCCGCGAGATCGGCATGGACGCGGTGGACTTCCGCATCAAGAACGCCGCGCAGGAAGGCACCCGCGCCTCCTACGGTCCGGTCTACGGGCCGATCGGCATCGGGCCGACGCTGGAGGCGGTGAAGAAGCATCCGCACATGAAGGCGCCGCTGAAAGCCAACCAGGGGCGCGGCATGGCCTGCGGCTTCTGGTTCAATTTCGGCGGCCAGACCTGCACGGACTTGAACATCGGCATGGACGGCTCTGTCTCGCTGGCCGTGGGCACGGTGGATGTCGGCGGCTCCCGCGCCTCGCTGTCGCTGGTGGCGGCGGAAGAGCTCGGCATCGACTACAGCAACGTCAAGGCGATCGTCGCCGACACGTCTTCGCTGGGCTACAACGACATGACCGACGGCAGCCGCGGCACCTTCTCGTCCTCGATGGCGACGATCTCGGCCGCGCGCAACGCGATCAAGATCTTGCGCGACCGCGCGGCGCAGATGTGGGATATCCCGGTTGAGGACGTGGTCTGGGAAAAGGGCCATGCTATCGCCAAGGGCGAGAAATACGGCAACCTGTCGCCGCTGTCGCTGAAGGACATCGCGGCCAAGTCGGGCACGACCGGCGGCCCGATCGCCGGCCATAGCGAGCTCGTCGCCGACGGCGCGGGCGTCTCCTTCGCCACCCATATCTGCGACATCGAGGTCGACCCCGAGACCGGCGCTGCCAGGGTGATCCGCTACACAGTGGTGCAGGATGCCGGCAAGGCGGTGCACCCGACCTATGTCGAGGGCCAGTACCAGGGCGGTGCCGCGCAAGGCATCGGCTGGGCGCTCAACGAGGAGTATATCTACGGCAAGGACGGGCGGCTGCAGAATGCGGGCTTCCTCGACTACCGCATCCCGGTCTGCTCCGACCTGCCGATGATCGACACGCAGATCCTGGAAATCCCCAACCCCAACCACCCCTATGGCGTGCGCGGCGTGGGCGAAACCTCGATCGTGCCGCCGCTGGCGGCGATCGCCAACGCAGTGTCGAATGCCGTCGGCGTGCGCATGACCCACATCCCGATGTCGCCGCCGCGGATTCTTGCAGCGCTGGAGGCGGAGCGGGAAGGCTGATGCCGAAAAGCGCGCAGCGGTTTTCGGCTGACATCACCCGATGAGGAACTAATGGTCGCCGTCACGCTCTGGGGCTCGCTCAGCGCCGTCGCCGGCGGCAAGGCCCAGCACGAGATCGAGGCCAAGGACATAAGGGAGCTGTTCCGCAAGCTGGCGGAACAGTATCCGGGGATAGAGCCCTGGATCGACCGCGGGATCGCGGTGGCGATCGACGGGGTGATTTATCGGGATACGTGGGGGAAGGAGTTGCCGGAGGGGGCGGAGATTTTTCTGCTGCCGCGGTTGGCTGGGGGGTGAGTGAAACCGACGGCTGGCCGCCGCCATACGTCCCATTGGCTGTCGGGCCCTCACGCAAACTCCCGCTGCTCTTTGCTTTGGCAACGGGCGGCGACGAATGCGTCGACAGCTATGTCTGACGACCGTTCCGGACCTTTGTGGTGGCGGCCCTTACCGTCTAAGCCCGAAAAAGCTCAAGATGGCGAGAATGACAACGACGAGGCCGATGAGATAGATAATGCTGTGCATGGCAGGTCCTCCTATGGAGGACTAATAATTAGCGTTCGCTAATGTTCCGCGGGCGGCTGTTCCAAGCGTCCTTCGTTCGAATGGCGATGACTTTAGCATCGACTGATACACCAATATCAGCCGGCGCCCCGTATCTAGTCCGTGCCCCCGCCGGTCAGGCCCGGCTCGTGGGCAACCCCGCTTCGAGCCGGGCCGCTCATGATTGTCGGGCTGGTTATCGGTTTGGCCGGTCTTCGCGCACAACGTTGTAGAGAAGAAGCCCCGCAGTCAAAGACACGACAGCGCCCAGCATGTCGTGGCCGGTCAGCCCCGAATAATACACAAAAGCAAATGCCAACTCGGCCATGGTTCCACCTGGGTGTGCGATCCTTGCTGAGAGAACCCTTAGGGCGCGCTAATGTTCCTGTGGTTCGGCGTGGATCTAAGAAGTCGAGACCGCGCCTGCTCATGTGGCCTTAAGCGCGCGAAGGGTTGTGTGCGTCAAGTTCTGCAAAAAGCGGCGGCCATGCATACTGGTCATGCGGCTTGGCGCAAAGCGAGCTTCTTGTGCTCGCGCAGGTCGTCCATGTTGATGTAGCGGTTGGCCTCCATCCAGTTTCGTTGGTCTCGACGGCCAGCGCCCTGACCAGGCGCAGGCAGCTTTCGGTGTTCGGGAAGATGCGCACGACATAGGTGCGGCGCCTGATCTCTTCGTTGAGGCGTTCGAGCATGTTGGTCGGCTTCAGGTGCTTGGCGTGCTGGCGCGGCAGGCGGAAGAAGGTCAGCGTATACTCGACGGTCTCCTCCACCTACGTCGTCAGCCGCGGATAGCTGCCCGACCATTTGGCAAGCCACGCGGCGAGATCGGCCTTGGCTTCGGCGAGATCGCGCTTGTCATAGAGCCAGCGCAGCTCCTTGCAAGCAGTCGTCGCCATGTTTCCTCAGCAGATGATCGAGCGCGTTCCTGAGGAAGTGCACGTAGCAGGGCTGCCAGGCCGCTTCCGGGATGACCTCGCGATCGCCGCGACCAGGCTGGCATGATCGTCGGACACGACCAGTTCGACGCCCCTGAGGCCGCGCGCCTTGAGCGCGACGAGGAAGTCCTTCCAGGCCGAGCGGCTCTCGCGATTGGCCATCTCCACCGCCAGGATCTGGCGCCGGTCGTCCCAATCGATGCCGACCGCGAGAGGGAAGCCAACCTCAGCATGGATGACATGCTGGCGTTTCAAAGGGTCGCGGACGTGCTGGACAACGGCCATGGCGGCATCGACGTCGACGACCTGATAGCGCTTTCGTTTGTGGTGTCGGTTGAAAGTTGAGGGTATCGCGGGCTTTGTCCAACTTGGTCGAAGTCACTCTCTGGGCTCTCTTGGCACCGTCGCCGGAGGCCAAGCACGACATCGAGGCCAACGACACGACGGAGCTGTTCCGCAAACTGGCGGAACAGTATTCTGGGAGCCGTGGATCGATCGCAGGATCGCGGTCGCGATCGACGGGACAATCTACCGGGATACGTGGTCGAAGGAGCTGCCGGAGGGGCGGAGATATTTCTGCTGCCGCGGTTGGCTGGGGGTGGTGAGGCAGCGGTAAGGCGAGCGCGTTCAACGATCTGGGTCGCGCGTTAATATTGAATCAATTTCCCTCGTAGCGAGCCTTACCCGCTCGTACACTTCAATTAGCGTCACTTTACATAGCTCATCTGTCAATTTTTGGTCGAACTCAACGGGATTTCGCGTTCTTCATTCTTGCTTATTTTCTTTTCGCCAGAGATCCCTTCTTGGCCAACTTCCGTAGCACCGCACCAGCCCTTTCAAAAGAATCTCTACCCCAAACGGACTGAATACTCTTCTTTCGGGATATTTCAGCCGCCCTGCCGGAAAGGTCGCGAGCGTGATACCAGATGAGGTCTTGCAGATAGCGTTCGGGGTCCAGCACGGCGAAAAAAGACAACTCAAGCGCTTCAACCAGCCTGTAAGTTGCCCGAATAAGCGACGTTGCTTCCTTGAAAAGGGACCCGCCCTGGGAGCAACCTGACCAAAAAACCAGCGATCAAAACGGCAATATCGCTACATCTAGGTGACTAGACTTTCACTACGAATATTGCAACGTATTCCGTTGAGAGTGAGGCGCTCTTAGATTCTTCGACTGGCTGCCGCGGAGGGTATTATATTGGACGTCAAGGAGAGCAACTTCTTCGCGGCAGCGCTGGAGATCGGGGAAAGCGGCGAGAACGATACACTCCCTTACGATATAGACGCCAGCTTTATTCGCGACAAAGCACAAGATATTTCGCGAATTTGCTTCGAACTATTCAAAAGTATTGACTCCAAGCCTATAAAGCAAGCTGCCGCCTTCATGAACGAGATTACGGTAGGCGCTGAACGCCTGCTAGCGCCTTCTGGCTCACACGGTTTTCGTATTACCACTAAAATACATCCGTTTTGGAATCTATACCTCAATGGCCTTGGCTTATCTATTGCCGAAGCAAACGAAGGCAGCCGAAGCGGCAGGGCGCATTCCTATCGACTTTGCCGCGACGTGCGTGACTTCCCCTCGTTCTTCGACAGGTCCCGCTCGTGGAGATCCTATAAAGAAGCTACCTTACGGGAAGAAACTTTGAACAATGACGACAGCGTCGTCGTCCAAACGGACATATCTAGCTACTATGAGCATATCTACCACCACCGATTGGAAAACCTCCTGAACGACCTGAGTCCTGAAGGGTCCACAGTTGCAGTACAAATCAGCCGGATTTTGAGCAAACTCTCTTCCGGTCGATCCTTCGGATTGCCCGTGGGAGGACAATGCGCTCGAATCCTTGCGGAGGTCATGCTGTCTCCGATAGACATGTCTCTCTCCGACGCCGGTATAGTCTGGCATCGTTATGTAGACGATTTCACACTGATATGCGATTCACAACAGGACGCTTATCGTGCACTCTCGACACTGTCTCATTCACTTGCTGACTACGGTCTTTCTCTAAATAAAACTAAGACAACAATTCTAAGCTCTAAGCACTATATGGATTATATTTCTGCTCTAATCGGCCATGGCGAGGATGCGAGCACGGCACTAAGGGAGCTTGACCTACACTTTGACCCTTACTCAGATGCATCGAGAAGCGAGTATGAAGAACTTAAGAAATCTTTTGAAACCATAGATATTCAATTCCTCTTGGACATTGAGAAGCAGAAATCGCAGCCCGATAACTTTGTCTTGGCCCAAATAGGACGAGCTCTAAAATTTCAGGAGCCTACGGTTGCCGCTCAGCTTTGCGCAACGTTACTAGACGTAGCGAACCTAGATTCTTTTAGGGCATCGTGGGCAAAAATTTTACGCGGCGTATACTCCGTTCGTGCGAACGAAGATTTCGCCGCCGTATTCGATCAGATCGATGGCCTCTTGGATAGATTGCCGGCGGCTGCATCGCACCTACTTATGCCAGAGGCCAACTTACTACATTATTTGAGAGCTATCCGTTTTCGACGAACAGATGTGCGCGGTCGTTTTGTACGACGTACCTATGATGGATCTTCGTCGCAGGCGGTAAGACGTGCCTGCATCGATTGCTGGCGGCATTGGGGTGACCGCGCCAGCTTTATGCGCCTTAGGAATCAATGGCAAAATCTCGGCCCCGACGAGCAAAGAATGGTTTGGCTTGCTGCCGGGAACTTCGGGGATGATGGAGCACATGCCAGAAGTCAATTGCGGAGAACGTTGACGCAGGAATGGCGGCTTGGTTTTGAGCCGAACGTCGGGCCCACTTTTGCTTCGTGCTATGAAGACTGGGTGACAAATGGCTCTTAGCAGGCTCCCCCTAAGGGACCCACGGACCGTTGCGCGGGACATCCCCGGGGTATTGGACGTCCTTTTCCCTCGATTGTCTGGGGGGTTAGTAGCATCACTGAATAAGACAATGTTTTCGTTTCGCGAGTTGGGTGCAATCCCGATTGAGCTAATTGAACAAAGCCGACTGCAGAAAGCGATGCTGTTCGAGGTGGCGATGGCTCGCGTCGATTTCGTGCTTGATGGGCTAGCTCAGGCGACATGGGACGACTGCCTCAAACTAGCTGCAAGGCGCCAGAGCCAGCACTATGATGCGAGGATTCCCACAAAACTCGAACCGTCTGACATCGACGTCGCTGCGCTAGCTGCGCATAACCTAATGGCAATGCTAGCAAGTGTGAGAGAGCAACACCTGGACGTCCCCCTAGAGCGATCTCCTTTTATACCGGGATACGGATGGATTGCATCAGGGAACGGCGACTTTTCGATGGGAAACATTCTTATTGAAGTTAAGCATACGGACAGGAATTTTGTATCAGGCGACTTCAGGCAGGTGCTTATATACTGGCTTCTCAAGTACGCATCAACGATAGAGAAAAGGGATGACGTATGGTCCGATTGCTTGCTGCTAAACCCTCGGCGAAATTGTGCTTTGCTTGTTAACTTTGACTATTTGGCTGAATCGGCTTCTGCAAACTTAAGCCGCGTCGAGCTGTATGAGCTTTTAAGGTCCATAGCAGGGCGCGATTTTGACAGACGATGAGGAACGCGGATGGCCTCATTGAAGTCACGCCCCCTCACACCCCTAGCGTAGGCTCGGTATTCACCTCCAGCGCCTCTTCGGCCTCATCCTCCTCGCCGAGCACCTTGCCATGCACACCGAGCGCGCGGCCGATCCAGATCGGGTCGACCAGGTGGTCGCGCTTGGGGTTGGTGGTGTTGGGGTGGATGAGGATGCTGAGGGCCCCGTGGTTCAGCATCAGCCAGGGGACCAGTGTGGCGAAGATCTCGGTGGCGAAGGAGATCTGGTACATGGCCTGCTGGTGCGGCGAGCGGTAACAATCATGACACTTGCAGCCCAACCGTGCCATCTTCTTCTCTGAGCCAATCGCCAGCGCCGAAAGATGACCAGTCGATGCGCCAGACAAAAAGAAAACGTCAAGTCCTCGATATGCTCGTTCAGAGTCAACCAACTGGCGTGGCGCTGCTGAACGAGCTTTGCTGCCGCTACTTGGAGGGGGAAGCCTCGCCCGGAAGTTCAGGAAAAGCAGACCGTCGAAAGTCGTTTAACAGGACTGTCCTATCTGGTTTCACGGGCTTGGAGGTCCACTATCTTGCTGACAAGCAGTACATTTATGAAGAACTCACCGCCGGAATATTCGCGCGCTGGGCAGTTTGGGAACTGCTGGATCAAAAATATCTCTCGGGATTCCCGCGCCCAAAAGAAATGATCGTTGCAGTCGGAAGGGACGCTTGCGCCGCTTTTTCGGTCCTTAAGCGAGATCAACTGGCCGTCATTGGACCGGCAACGTTCATGAAAGATATCGTGATTCTCGGGAACCGAAAGCTGGATTTCTCGGATTTTTATAAGCTCTCTGAGATACCGTGGGCGCTATGGTGTTTCACGGAGGGCGGTGTAACGAACGATCCGCGCTTCCCCGTAGCCAAGCTAGCTCGGCTTCCCTATATAGTTGAATTAGAAGGGAAATCTGAGATATCTACCGCGAGAAAGCGCCTACCTTACCGCTGAAAGTCGTTAGCTTATTGTCCCGGGATTCTTGGACATTAACTGCGTTTTTTTGAAGGAGATGATGCCGACCACGGCTACCGCGAGGTTCAGAATAGCTGTCAGAATGTCGACGTATTCCATACTCGAAATTTACCGGAAGATGTAGACAGGGACAAGACACCACACGCACTCCCCCCTCACGCCCCCAGCGTCGGCACCGTGTTCACCTCCAGCGCCTCCTCCGCCTCGTCCTCCTCGCCCAGCACTTCCCCATGCACACCGAGCGCGCGGCCGATCCAGATCGGGTCGATCAGGTGGTCGCGCTTGGGGTTGGTGGTGTTGGGGTGGATGAGGATGCTGAGGCCGCCATGGTTCAGCATCAGCCAAGGAACCAGGGTGGCGAAGACTTCGGTGGCGAAGGAGACCTGGTACATGGCCTCAGCGTGCGGACCGACCGGCTCGTCGCGCCAGTTGCCCAGCCGCACGCGAAAACGCTCGCCGATGCGCTGGCGCAGCCATTCGGCCTGCCGGCGCTCAGCCGCATCGCCATAGTAGATATGGGCGTGGTAGCTGGCGATCTCCGCGAGCGGTCTCGGATCATGTGGCGTGGCGTCGTTCATCGCGATGCTCCCCTCCCTGATGGTTCAGTCTGTCGTGCGGAACTCTAGGCGGTTCTTCGTTGCCTGGAAACGGCGGGCCGCTCTACAGACTGTTTAGCATCGGCGTGTTTGGCGCGTGATCGCAGACGCCGGCGCTGGCCCCCACTCCGTCTCGGCGCTGCGCGCCGAGCCACCTCTACCCCACTTTGTCTACGCTATGCACACATCTTCTGTGACTGGCGCGACTGATCAGGCCGAGGCTTGATTGCCAGGTGGTTCCCCCAATCCGTCGCCGCTTCGCAGCGCCACCTTTCCCCCCTCCGGAGGGAAAGGAAGGGAGCGTTGCCGGACGGGCGTTGACGGCAAAAAAGCTTGGCGCCTTTCCTCTACCCCGTCGATCGGGGGAGAGGTGGCTCGGCGAAGCCGAGACGGAGTGGGGGTCGACCAGCGCTGCATAAGACAATGCATGCGCCAAGCTGCCATGCACGCTATCGCCAAAGGCCAGCCGCGTGGAATGTGTGCATGCCGTAGTCCATTTCATGGGGGCGAGGAACGCTAACCGCCAAGGCCGCGACCTCGGCCGGCTTTCTTGCCGCTCAGCCGCTCGACCGCGTCGACGATCAGGTCGCAGAATTTTTGATGGTCGAGCTTCATCGCCACGGTGTGGCGGAAATTCACCTGCTCGCTCGCCGTACCGCCGAAGTGGCGCATGCCGCCCATCTTTTCGAAATTGCAGACCGTCATGCCTCTGGTCCAGCGCCCGGCGGTCTCGACGCGGATGTCGGCCTTGTCGGTGGTGAAGACCCTTGCGTCGATCATGGCCGCCACGCAGCAGGCGTCATGCACGGCGGGATATTCGATCTGCAGGAGGCCGCCATGCGTGGTGGCGATGAATTCCCAGATATCGAGGATGAATTTGGCGATCGAACCGCCGACGGCGCGCACCCTGTCCTGCAGCTCAGGCGTGGCCAAGGCCTGGTGCGTGAGGTCGAGGCCCACCATGGTGACGTCCCAGCCGGCGCGGAACACCATTTCGGCGGCCTCCGGGTCGGCATAGACGTTGAACTCGGCCGCGGGCGTGATGTTGCCGCGCGTGAAGCTGCCGCCCATCGCCACCACCTTCTTCACCCGGCCGACGATGCGCGGGTCCTTGCGGGCCGCGAGCGCGACATTGGTGTAGGGACCGACCGGCACCAGCGTGACGGTGTTCGGCTCATGCGCCATGACGGTATCGATGATGAAGTCGACGGCATGCCGCCTGTCGAGCTCGAAGGAGGCCGGCGGCAGCACGGGGCCATCGAGCCCGGTCTCGCCATGGATCTCGATCGCCAGCACCTGATCGCCGACCAAAGGGCCGGGCGAGCCCTTCGCCACCGGCACCTCGATGCCATAGGCCGTGCAGGTGGCCAGCGCGTTGCGCGTGGTGTTCTCGACATTGTGGTTGCCCGAAACCGTGGTGATGCCGAGCAGGTCGATGTTCGGGTTGCCGGCCGCAAGCAGGATGGCGATGGCGTCGTCGTGCCCCGGGTCGCAGTCCAGGATGATCTTTTCCATGGTTCCTCCCTGCGGCGATTACAGACTGGGGTGTGTTGCGGCGTCAAGGTTCGTCGGTTGGCACAAAGGCGGGTGCAACATCGCGGATGCCGGCGCTGCCCCCCGCTCCGTCTCGGCTTCGCCGAGCCACCTCTCCCCCACTTTGTCGGGCGAGGAAATGCTAATCGGCAAGGCGCGGCCTTTGCAAGCTTGGGTTCCTCGCCCCCGCCAAAGGTGCGGGAGAGGTGGCTCGGTGCGCAGCGCCGAGACGAAGCGGGGGAGCACCGCTGGCGATTACGCGCCACGTTAGAGTGCCCCTACCCCTTGCTGCCATTCCCGCCGCTGCCCCACAGCGCGCGCTGCAGCAGGCCTCGCGCGCGCTTCTTCGGCGCGAGCTCGACGTCGCTGACCAGCCGCGCCCCGTCCTGGCGCCGTTCCAGCGTGATCTTACGCGTGTGGAAGGCTTCCAGCTCGGCGCGATGCGCGACGCTGATGATGGTTACCTGGGGCAGCTCCTTGATCACCGTCCGCATCATCTTGTCCTGGCTCTTCTCGTCCAGCGCCGAGGTCGCTTCGTCGAGGACCACGATGTCAGGCGCGTGCAGCAGCAGGCGGGCGAAGGCCAGGCGTTGCTTCTCGCCGCCCGACAGCGTCTGGTCCCAGGGCGCCTCTTCCTCCAGCCGGTCCTTCAAATAGGAGAGGCCGACCTTGTCGAGGGCAGCGTCGATCTCTTTCGTCTTCCAGTTGTCGGCGGCGGCGGGATAGGCGGTGGCGCGGCGCAGCGTGCCGGACGGGATGTAGGGACGCTGCGGCAGCATGAACAGCCGCTTGCCGGGGTGGAAATCGACGCTGCCGCTGCCCCAGGGCCAGAGACCCGCGATGGCGCGCACCAGCGTCGACTTGCCCGAGCCGGATTCGCCCGAGACCAGCACGCGCTCGCCGGGCTCGATCATCACCTCGGTTTCCTTGACCACGGCGGTGCCGTCGTCGAGCGTCACGGAAAGATCGTTGAGGCTGAGCATCGCCCCGTCTTCGGTCTCGCCGCGCTGGATGCGGCCGAGCTTGTCGTTCTCTTCGGCGCGCTCCAGCCCGTCCAGCGACATCATCAGCGAGGCGATGCGGTGGGCCGACGCGTTCCAGTCGGCCAGGCGCGGATAATTGTCGACCAGCCAGCCGAAGGCGCCCTGCACGATGGCGAAGGCGGAGGCCGCCTGCATCACCTGGCCCAGCGACATCGAGCCGTCGAGGAATTTCGGCGCGCACAGAAGCACCGGCACCACCGGCGCGAACAGGCTGGAGCCTTGCGAGACCAGTGCCGTGCGCATGTGCTGGCCGGTGAGCCGCGCCCAGCGGCCGAGCACGCCGGCGAAGGTGCGGTCGATGCCGGCGTTCTCCTCCTCCTCGCCGCCGAGCAGCGCGATGCTCTCGCCGTTTTCGCGCACGCGCGTCAGCACGTAGCGGAACTCGGCCTCGGCCTGGTTCTTGTCCTCGGAAAGCTGGACGAAGCGGCGGCCGATGGCGAACATCGAGGTCGAGGTGATCGCCGCGTAGATGACCGCGGTGACGACGAGGAAGCCGGGCACGGTGATGGTGGAGCCGCCCAGCGTAAAACTCAGCGCGCCGCCGATGGTCCACAGCACCACGATGAAGGTCGAGGCCGACAGGAAGGCGTTGAGGACGCCGGCGATGAAATCGACCGGCGATTCGGTGGCGATGCGCAGATCCTCGGTCAGGCGGGCCTCGGGGTTGGCATGGTCGCCCTTGACGAGGTTGAGCTGGTAGTAGCGGCCGCTGGCCAGCCAGCGCTGGATGACGGCCGTGGTCAGCCAGGAGCGCCAGCGCCGCTGCATGGTCATGCGCAGGTAGACTTGCGCGACCACCAGGCTGATGCTGCCGGCGACCAGCGGCAGGAAGATGCCGCTCAGCCAATAGACGGTGTGGGCGTCGCGCTGCTCGATGGCGTCGAAGATCGCGCGGTTCCAGCGATTGATGCCGTATTGGAACCCGACATTGACGCAGATCAGCGTGAGCAGCCCGATCGTCAGGGGCCAGGCGAGCCTGTCGCCGTGCAAACCCCAATAGCCGCGACCGCTGATCCAGAAGCGCCGCAAAAGGTATTTCTTGCGCGCCCGCTCGGCTTCCTCCGGCGAAAGCGCGGGACCCGGCTCGGCGGCCTCCGGCGGCGGCGACCCGGCATGGCCGATGGCTTCCGGTGCTGCTTCGGCGGGCGCCTTTTGCTTAGGCGGGTTCTCGTCGGCCTGTGGCTTGCGTTGCCGGACTTCGTCGTCCTTCAGCTGGTCTTCTTGAAGTCTGTCCTGCCGCGCCTTCTGCGCGCGCGGCTTCGCGGCGCCGCGCGGTTTCGACTGGCGCGGCTTGTCCTGGCGCAGCGGCGCCGAACGCGGCTTGCTTGCACCGCGCTGCGTGGCGCTGTCGGCCGGTTTCGGTTTGTGCTTGGCCGGGGGCATCGCGCGACAACGGCCCAAAAATCAAAAGGTTTCATGCGGGCCGCCCACGCCAATCGCCGAGGGCGCTCCCCCTCTCCGTCTCGGCTTCGCCGAGCCACCCCGCCTTTGGCGGGGGCGAGGAACCGCATGCATTGTCTAATGTAGCTCTGGTCGACCCCCACTCCGTCTCGGCTTCGCCGAGCCACCGCTCCCCCGATCGACGGGGTAGAGGAAAGGCGCCAAGCTTTTTTGCCGTCAACGCCCGTCCGGCAAGGCTCCCTTCCTTTCCCTCCGGAGGGGGGAAAGGTGGCGCTGCGAAGCAGCGACGGATTGGGGGAACCACGTGGCAATCAAGCTCAGGTCGATCAGTCACGCCCGTCACACTCTCGGAGCGCTCCGCCGCTCCGAGTGCCGCGCCTCACGGCAACCCTACCCTTTCCAGGCTGCTTGCCTGCTGGGTCACGGGCGAGCGACCCATCACGCGGCGTTGCCGCTGCGAGGATTGCGCAACGGCTCGAAAATAACCTCAGCGGCAGCGGCGTCGAAGGCCAGCGCGTCTCGCATCGGCAGCGCCGCCGAAAACAGATAGCCCTGCGCGATCATGCAGCCCAGCGAGCGCAGGATCATGCGGTCGGCGTCGGTCTCGACGCCCTCGGCCATCACCTCTATCCCCAGTGTCCGGCCAAGGCCGATGACCGCCTCGACGAGCGCCTGGTCTTCCACGGATTTCGCCAGGTCGCGGACGAAATCCTTGTCGATCTTGATCTTGCGGATGCGGCTGTCCTTCAGCGACACCAGGGTCGAGAAGCCGGTGCCGAAATCGTCGAGCACGATCGATATGCCGGCATCCGCCAGGCGCCCGACCTTTTCGTCGACCCGGTCGCGGTCGACCGGCGCCTCCTCGGTGATCTCGATCTCGAGCATCGCGGCGGGCACATTGTTCGCCCGCAGGCCGGTAAGGATCATGTCGTCGACATTGCCGGCCTCGAGCTCGCGCGGCGAAAGGTTCATCGCGACCCGAACATCGAGGCGCCCCTGTTTCACGAGTTCGCCGATCATGGCGCAGCAGTTGAGGAAGACCGTCTCGGTAAGAAGCGAAAGCAGGCCGGTTTCGCGCGCGGCGGTGACGATCTCGGGCGGCGAGATGGCGCCATGGACGTCATGATGCCAGCGCAGCAGCGCCTCGAAGCCGACGACCGCGCTGCTGTCGAGCCGCACCAGCGGCTGGAACCAGGAGCAGAGCCGGCCTGCCTCGATCGCGCCGCGCAGGTCGCGCTCGATGCGGTTCTTGCGTTCCAGCGCGGCGTCGAGCCCCGCGTCGAACAGGCAATATTCGTTCCTGCCGCCGCGCTTGGCCGCGTAGAGCGCGAAATCGGCCTTGAGCAGCATTTCCGTCAGGCGCGGCTTTTCCGCCTGATAGATGCCGATCGAGGCGCCGACGCGCACCGAATTCAGCTCCGGATCCGGATTGGCGATGGCCGCGATGATGGCCGACGCAAGCTCGCCGGCCTGCTGCGGACACCTGTCGGCGGAGAAAAGCAGCACGAACTCGTCGCCGCCGATGCGCGCGATCGTAGCGCCCCGCGGGGCGTGGTCCTCGATCCGGCGCGCCACCTTGACCAAAAGGTCGTCGCCGATGTTGTGGCCATAGGTGTCGTTGACGGATTTGAAGCCGTCGAGATCGATCAGCATGGCAACGAACGGGCCGTCGGAAAGCCCGAGCTTGGCGATCGCCTGCTCCAGGCCATAGCGGTTGAGAAGGTTGGTCAGCGGATCCCGCCTGGAATTGCGCTCCATCTCGGCGGCGAATTCGCGCGCCTCGTATTTGAGGCGGCTGGTCTCGCGGAAACGGGACTGTCCGAGCAGCGCGCTCCTGATCATGCCGCCGAGAAAAAGCAGGATCGTGAAGGCGAGCACGCCATTTTCGACGCCGCCTTGCGCGAACACGCAGCCGGCGGCGGTAAGAAGCGGCAGGACGATGAAGTTGATCGAAGCCGGCACGTAGGAGGTTCCATAAGTGACCGAACCGGCCGAGGTGCCGGCAAGCACGATCAGATAGAGCGGCGCCTGCGGCGTGGTGTATCCGTCGCTGAGCAGCGCCAGGAAAGACCAGGCGACACCCGAGGCCAGCGCCAGCAGGCCATAGAGGGAAAGCCGGGCGCCCACCGCCTCCGGCCTGTCGTCGGCAGCATCCGACTGAACAGCGGCAAGCACCACACGCGCGCCATTGATCAAGGCGGTCGCGATAAACCACAGCACCGTGGCAAGGCCGCCGCCCGACAAGAGCTGCACCGCCAGGATCAGGGCCGAGAGCACCGTGCCTATGGGCATCGAGATGAAGACGCACTTGCTCAGATCCGCAAGCTGGTCGCGCAGGATGCCTGCTTCCACGGCTTCGCTGCGTCCCTCGGAGGAGAGACCTGCAACCAGCCGCTCATCATGCCCTGTCATGGCCATAGTGGTTAGGCGAGCGGAATGAAAATCGTGTTAAGGATTTCAGCGGTTTACGGTGCATTTCTCGATCAGGGGCCGGCGCGGCAGCCGGAAAGCCCGGGCGCCGCCAGGCGTCCGGGCTGTTCGCAAGGATAACGCGGTATCAGTTTTTCGCGGCGGCGGCCTTTTCGATAAGGTCGGCGACCGCCTTGGGGTTGGAGACGTAGACGGCGTGGCTGCCGGCCACTTCCACCGTCGTCGCCTTGGCGCGGCTGGCCATCTGGCGCTGCGCCGGCGGCGGGATCATGTGGTCGTCGGTGGCGACGAGGTACCATGACGGCTTCACCTTCCAGGCCGGCTGGGTGACCTTGCCTTCGAGCGCCGCCACACCCCACGGAACCTGCGAGTCGGCCATGAAGGACGCGAGTTCGGGCTTGACGTCGGCGGCGAAGGAGGCGGCGAACTTCGCCTTGTCCAGCATCAGGAAGCCGTCGACGGGCGGCAGGATCGGGGGCACCGGAGCGCCAGCAGGCGGGTTGGCGATCAGCGAGGAGACCGACTCGCCGGCGTCCGGCGCGAAGGCGGCGATATAGACGACGCTCTTCACCTTGGGATCGGTGCCGGCTTCCGACACCACGACGCCGCCATAGGAATGGCCGACCAGGATGACGTCGCCCTTGGCGGCGGCGATGGCGCGCCTGGTGACGGTGACGTCGTCGGCCAAGGAGGTGGTCGGGTTCTGGACGATGGTGACGTCGTAGCCGTCCTCCTTCAGCTGCTGGTAGACGCCGTCCCAGCCCGAGCCGTCGACGAAGCCGCCATGGACGAGGACGACGGATTTCGCTGGCTCGGCCTTGGCCGCGAAGGTTGCCGATGCGGTTGCGCCGAGAGCGAGCGCGGCGGAAGCGATGATTGCTGCGGTGGTCGACATTTTGAGTTCTCCTGTTTCAAAGTTGTTTGCGTTGCTTGCAGGAGGACTATGCGACGGCGCGGCCGGGCTCGCTTTCAGGCGGCCTTCAGGACTTCTTGATTTTCCCTTGAGATCGCTTTGATTTTGCGTGCCCGACGCGATTAGAGTGTCCCATATTCACGGCGCGGCCCGGAGCAATTGATTTTGGCGTATCATTTCGAGGACTTTGCACTGGACGGCGACCGGCGCGAATTGCGCCGCGGCAGCGACCTGATCGCCGTCGAGCCGCAAGTGTTCGATCTTCTGCAATATCTGATCCGCAACCGCGACCGGGTGGTGAGCAAGGACGACCTGGTCGACGCCGTGTGGCAGGGCCGCATCGTTTCCGACGCGACTTTGGCCAGCCGCGTCAACGCTGCCCGCAATGCCCTCCAGGACAGCGGCGAGCAGCAGCGGCTCGTCCGAACCATCCTGCGCCGCGGCTTTCGCTTCGTCGGCAGCGTGCGCGAGGAAGGCGGGGCGCAGCCGCTCCCTTCGGCAGAGGAGCCGCCCTGCCCCGAGCCTTCCGCCCGCCCGTCGATCGCCGTGCTGCCCTTCCAGAACATGAGCGGCGATCCGGAACAGGATTATTTCGCCGACGGCATGGTCGAGGACATCATCACCGGTCTGTCGCGTATCCGCTGGCTGTTCGTCATCGCGCGGAATTCGAGCTTCACCTACAAGGGCCGCGCTGTGGACGTGAAGCAGGTCGGGCGCGAGCTCGGCGTGCTTTATGTGCTGGAAGGGTCGGTGCGCAAGGTGGGCAACCGCGTGCGCATCACCGGACAGCTCATCGATGCCGAGGACGGCAGCCATCTGTGGGCCGAGCGATACGATCGCGACCTCACCGACGTGTTCGCGCTGCAGGACGAGATCACCATCTCCGTGGTGGCGGCGATCGAGCCCAACCTGCGCCGGGCCGAGATCGAACGCGTCAAGCGCCAGCGGCCCAACAGTCTCGATGCCTACGACCTTCTGCTACGGGCGCTCCCCGCCGTCTACACTTTCATGCCGCAAGGTGCGGCCAAGGGCCTGCCGCTGCTCGACCAGGCTCTGGCCATCGAGCCGACCTACGCACTCGCCCACGGCTTTGCCGCCTGGGCACACCAGACCCTGTTCATCCGCGGCGGTCTCAAAGCAGAGCATCGCGACAGGGCGGCCCGCCACGCCCATGCGGCGATCGAACATGGGTCGGGCGACGCCATGGCGCTGGCCTTGGCCGGCTTCACCATCGGTCTGGTCGAGCATGACCGCAGGCTTGCCGACGAGGCGTTTGCCGCGGCGCTTTTGCTCAGCGCCTCCTGCGCCTTCGTCTATGCCTTCGGCTGCGTGCCGGTGGCCTATGGCGGCGATGCGGCACGTGCCATCGCCTGGTGCGAGCAGGCGATGCGGCTCTCGCCGCTCGACGCCATGAGCTGCGTGCCGCAAGGCATTATCGGCTTCGGCAATTTTCTGTCCGGCCGGCATGAACAAGCCATCATTGCCGGCCGCCGCGCGGTAGAGATGACCCCGGGCTTCAGCATCCTGCATGGCTGGCTAGCGGCGCCGCTGGCCAGGGTCGGGCGGATCGAGGAGGCAAAGGCCTCCGCCAGGCGGCTGATGGCGCTCGATACGCATTTCACGATCAGCGGCTGGACGGCGGCCGTCGGGATTGCGCCTGGGATTATCGATGAGGTGACGGACGCGCTGCGGCTCGCGGGGCTGCCGGAATAAGCGGTGGAGCATGGACACTCTTGGCCCGACCGAGCTCAGGCTGATGCAGGGCGGCGACCAGGACGTGACGGCGCTGCGGCCGGAACTGCTCAATGGCGATGCGACAATCGGCGAATTGGCCTGGGTCTGGGCCAAGGATTTCGATACGCTCAGCCCCTTCTGGCGGCATCGGCTGTGGTTCATGGATGGGCGGCTGGCGGCATGGGGATGGGCCTGCCTGCCCCATCGGGTGCCGCGCGGCGACGGCACCTTGCACGAGGTCGAGACCGCCAATCTGATCTGGCAGACGCATCCGCACCGCGCCGCGATGCTCGGGGAAATCCTCGACTGGCACGATGAGGTCGCGGGCGTCGCGCTTCAGCGAGGCGGCGTTCGAGCGCGTGCGGCGGACCTGGCCGTGCCGGGGCGACCTGCATGTGCTCATCGCCGCGCCCGACGACACGCTGGCCGCCACCGCGATCATCTGGCTGGACGAGACGACGCGGACCGCCGAATTCGAACCGGTCGGCACGCATCGCGATTTTCGCCGGCGCGGACTGGGCACCGCCTTGCAATTGCACGGCATGCGGCTGGCGAAAGCCGCGGGCGCCACGCGCATGTTGGTCGCCTGCCGCGGCGCCCCGGCGGATCCGGCCGCCCGGTACATGTATTACGGCGTCGGCTTCCGCCCGATCAGCCGCGACCTGCCGCAGGTGAAGGTGGTCAGATAGCGGCTTTGTTTTTGCGAAGGCCGATGGACCATCGGAATTGATCGGCATGGCACGGCGCGAGAAAAACCCTATCGTGTTTGTGTGACCGGCAAGCCAATCGGAGCCCCAACCCATGACCCTCACCAATCGAGACATCGTCGAGCTGACCGAATGGCGGCGCAAGCTGCATCGGCAGCCGGAAATCTCGAACGAGGAGGAGAAGACGGCGAGCGAGGTCGTCGCCTTCCTCGCCGATACGGCGCCGGACAAGGTGCTGACGGGGCTCGGTGGCCATGGCGTGGCGGCGGTCTATGACAGCGGACAGGCCGGGCCGACGGTGCTGTTCCGATCGGAGCTCGACGCGCTGCCGATCGAGGAGCTTTCGGGCGTCGCGCATGCCTCGCAGGTGCCAGGCAAGTCGCATATGTGCGGCCATGACGGGCACACCGCGATCCTGGCGGCGCTCGGCCGTCAATTCGGGCGCGAAAGGCCGGCACGCGGCCGCGTCGTCTTGATGTTCCAGCCGGCCGAGGAAACCGGCAACGGCGCGGCCGGCGTTGTCGCCGATCCGCGCTTCGGCGAGATTCAGCCTGATTTCGCGTTTTCGCTGCACAACCTGCCGGGCGTGCCGTTCGGCGAGGCGCGGCTGAAGGCCGGCACCGTCAACTGCGCCTCGCGCGGCATGCGCATCGTGCTCGAGGGCAAGACCGCGCATTCCTCGATGCCGGAAACCGGCACCTCGCCGATGCCGGCGGTGAGCGAGCTGATGCCGGCGCTCCCAGCGCTCGGGCGCGCGACCTTCACTGATGAGGATTTCGGCATGGTGACCGTCACCCATTGCGCGATGGGCGAAGCCGTGTTCGGCATCGCGCCCGGCTATGCGGAAGTGTGGGCAACGCTGCGCACCCGCCGCGACGACCGCATGGCCGAACAGGTCGCCGCCGCGGAAGCGCTTGCGGCAAAAATCGCCGCCAGGCACGGCCTTGCCGTGCGCTTCGACTATCACGAAATCTTCGTCGCCAGCGTCAACGCGCCGGACGCGGTGGAGCATCTCAACCGCGCGCTCGACGAGGAAGGCGTTTTACGCAGCGAAGAGACGCTGCCGATGCGCGCCTCGGAGGATTTCGGCATTTTCGGCCACAATGCCAGGTCGGCAATGTTCTTCCTCGGCGCCGGCGAGCGAACCCCCTCGCTGCACAATCCCGACTATGATTTCCCCGACGATCTCATCCCGATCGGCTCGCGCATCTTCATGCGCACGGCGCGCAATCTTTTGGGTTGAGCGGCGCGCCAAAGATGGCCTGCCCGATCGACGTCAATCACCATGCCATTTAGTGCTGGCTCCGCCGCCGACTTCTTCGCCCGCGACGCGGTTGTCGTGGCACGCGCGCTGATCGGCGCGAGGCTCGAGCTCAGTGGCGTCGGCGGCATCGTCGTCGAAACCGAGGCGTACCGGCCCGACGACCCGGCCTCGCACAGCTTTCGCGGCCGCACGCCGCGCAACGCGCCGATGTATGGCGTGCCCGGCACCGCTTACGTGTACCGCTCCTACGGACTGCATTGGTGCCTGAACGCGGTGTGCCTGCCGGGCAGCGCGGTGCTGATCCGCGCCATCCAGCCGCAATCCGGTATCGCCGCCATGCGCGCGCGGCGCGGAATGGATGACGAGCGGCTGCTCTGCTCAGGCCCCGGCAAGCTTTGCCAGGCGCTGGGCATCGACGGCTCGCACAACCGGCTGCCGCTGACCGCGCCACCTTTCGAATTCGCCCGTTCCGAAGCCGACCCGGCCGCGATCCTTGCCGGTCGCCGGATCGGCCTGACCAAGGGCGTGGAAGCCGAGTGGCGCTTTGGCCTCGGCGGATCGGCCTATCTCAGCCGCAGGTTCTAAACTTCACTGCTGTCGAAAAGGAACATCTGAACGCCCGACTCGTCAGGTGCGTAAAGCCGGCGATCAGCGCCCGCCGCTTTTCCTTCCGGGCTCGCGAAACCCTTCTTCCTGGAGTCGAGATCGTCGAAATGCAGCATCCCGATCAGGTAGACGTCGGATGGTCCGGCCAGCACCGTGATAGGCCCGCGGCTGACCTCGTATTTCCTGAGATCCGGAATTTTCTTGGCAAGCGGTATGCGCGTCTCGAAATAATGCTTGTCGAACGCCTGCGCGTCCGCCGGCTGCTTGTAGATGACGATCATTCCAGCCATTGCGGTTCTCCTTTTTGCGGTGGACGAACCAAGGACGAAATGGCGGGCGGAAATGGAACGGGGCGTTGAAAAGAATCCGGGAACCGGGCTCGAAGTGCGACGATGCGGCCCTCGGTCCTTCCATTCGCTTTCGAGCCGTCTCGCTTGTGCGAAGACGCGTTCCGTGTAGTCTTCGCCCTAAATTAGCAGAGACTCAAACAATGAGAATTGCGGTGATCGTCGCGCTGAGCGCGGCAGCGGCTGGGTGCGTATCCTCCCCAGTCGACTATGGCGCCTCGCTTCCCCAGCAGGATCCGAAATGGGCGTCGCCGGAATGCCAGCAGGCCCGCAAGGCGGCCTCGGATTACGCCACCCGCGAGAAGCAGAACCCCGGCTGGGGCTTCGGCGTGCTGGTTGGCCCCTACAGCATGGGGCTCGTCGCGGCCGCCAAGGAGCACGAGCAGCAGCAGCGACGGCTGCTCGCCCGCCAGATACACCTGCAGTGCTCGAGCCAGCCGCTGCCGAAGGAACTGGATTTCGATCCGTCGACCTACGCGCCGAAGAAGACGCATTATCCGTAGGCGGTGGGCCGCGGCCCGGTTTCTACCGCGGCCGCTCCGCCGCGCCCTCCCCGTCGAACGCGTAGGTGAGGATCGCCACGCCCGTCGCGGTCGATACCAGGTCCGACAGCTTCAGCGCCGACTGCGCCTGCCCCGGCTCAAAAAGGCGCGAGCCTTCCCCCAGCACCAGCGGGTGGACCATCAGCACCAGTTCATCGATCAGCCCGTGCCGCATCAGCGCGCGCAGCAGCTTGCCGCAGCCGAACATGACCAGCGTCTTGTCGTGGCCTTGCTTGAGCGCGCGCACGGGCTCCCCGGCATCGCCGGCAAGCAGCGTCGAATTCTCCCAGCGCGGTTCGTAGCCGGCGTCATGCGAGGCGACGAATTTCTGCGCGCCGGTCAGCGCCCTGGTCATCGGACTGGCTGGCTGGCGGACAGCCCAGGCTTCGTGAAGATCCTCATAGGTCGTCCGGCCGGCGAGCAGCGACCAGCCGCCGGCCATGGCGCGTCCGATGACCTCCTGCATCTGCGGGTCGCTGCCCGCAATGCCCCAGCCGCCATGCGCAAAACCGTTGCGCGTGTCTTCATCGGCGCGCGCCGGCGCCTGGAAGACACCGTCCAGCGTCAGATGCTCGATGGCGACGATCCTTGCCATTTCAGCCTTCGCTCCATGCTTTCAGCAGCGGCCCGTCGCCGCCATGGACCGGATCCTTGTCCGGCCGGCCGACCTTCGGGATGGTGCGCAGCGCCTCGCCGTGCTGCTCCGGGCCCCGGCACAAATCATAGGTGCCGAAGGGCGGATAGGCGCCGACCACCAGAAGATCGGCCGAGGCGGACAGGCGCTGGTGGCCGGTGCCGGCCGGCAGCACCGCCACGTCGCCCGCCTTCACCTCCAACACCTTGCCCTTATCGCCGCCGAAGCGGACCTCGGCGGCGCCGCGCGCGATGCCCAGCACCTCGTGGATGCGCGAATGATAGTGGACGAAGCCGTAGATGCCGTCTCGCCAGCTGTCGCCCCAGCCATTGGCGCCGAAAATATCCTCGAAGACGGCCGCCGGATCGGCGTCGTCCGGCAGTTGCACCGCGCCGGGATAGACGAGCATCGGCCAGCGCGGATGGTTGGGCACCAGCCCGTCATCGGCAAAGTGGAAGGCGAGAGATTCCTGTTTGTTGACAGATTGTGCCATCCTTGCGGCTTCCTGCATGGTCTTAATCGGACCTAACGGTTTTCCGCGGGTTTTGCTCCGGCCAGTCCGAGGAGGTCACAATGGCTGCGTTTCGTCTTTCGGCAATCGGCCTTTTTGCATCGGCACTTGCCTTTACCGCCGCTGCCGCCGGCAACGCCACGGCGGCGGCTGCGCAGGATCTCCACAAGCTCTGCCGCCAGGTGAAGAACGACGACACGGTCCGCCCCTATTCGCACGCGCTTCACGCCGGCACCGTCAAGGCGTTCAAGAAGCTGTTTCCGGAGGCCAAGAGCGCGCCGCAGGAATCGGAGCTTGCGACGCAAGCCAACTATCGCTGCATGAACGGCAAGCTGCTGGCCTGCTTCGTCGGCGCCAACCTGCCCTGCGCGAAGATGAACGCCGCGCGCGACAATCCCGGCGCGGACGAGTTCTGCAGGACCAACCCGAATGGCGACGTCGTGCCGGCTTTCGCGACGGGACACGACGCCGTCTATGCCTACAAATGCGCGGCTGGCAAGGCGGTGATCACCGGCCAGCCATGGGTGCTCGACAAGCGCGGCTTTGCCACCAAACTGTGGGCCGAAGTGCCCCGGCATTGACATGCGCGGGTCCTGGGCCCGACTGCCGAGGGCTCGCGGCCACCTGCCGGCGAAACCTAGACCTCGAGCATGACCTTGACGGCGCGGCGCTCGTCCATCGCGCGGTAGCCTTCCGCCACCTCGGCCAGCGGCAGCTTGAGGTCGAAGACCTTGCCGGGCTTGATGCGGCCTTGCAGCACGCGCTCCATCAGGTCGGGCAGGAAGCGGCGCACCGGCGCCGGGCCGCCCAGCATGCGCTTCTGGCCGAAGAACAGGCGCTGGCCGTCGAAGCTCACGCCATGCGGCACGCCGACATAACCGATCGTGCCGCCGGGCCGCGAGCAGGCCAGCGCCTGGTCGAAGGATTCTCCCGTGCCGACGCATTCCAGCACCGAATCCGCGCCGACGCCCCTGGTCAGCTCCTTGATGCGCGCAATGCCTTCCTCACCGCGCTCGGCCACGATGTCGGTGGCGCCGAATTCGCGCGCGAGTTTCTGGCGGCTTGCATGGCGGCTCATGGCGATGATGCGCTCGGCGCCCATCTCCCTGGCCGCGAGCACGCCCATCAGGCCGACCGCGCCGTCGCCGACGACGACCACCGTCGATCCTTCGCGCACCTCGGCCGCATCGGCCGCGTACCAGCCGGTGCCGAGCACGTCCGACACGGCCAGCAAGTCAGGGATAAGCTCGACCGGCGGAACCTCGGAAGTCGCCACCAGCGTCCCATCGGCCAGCGGCACGCGGGCGTAAGGCGCCTGGGCGCCGCTCATGAACTCGCGCTGCTCGCAGGAGGACTGGAAGCCGAAGCGGCAATGCGGGCAGGTGTTGTCGGAGAGGCAGAAGGAGCCGACGACGAACTGGCCGGGACGGACATTGCGCACCTCGCTGCCCACCTCGACCACGATGCCGCAATATTCATGACCCATGTGCTGCGGGCCGTCGACCGGCTGCAGCCCGCGATAGGGCCACAGGTCCGAGCCGCAGATGCAACTGGCCGAGAGCTTGATGATGGCGTCCGTCGGGCGCAGGATTTTCGGATCGGCGACTTCCTCGCAGCGGATGTCGCCAGGCTTGTGAAGAACGGTTGCGAGCACTTGCTTTCCTTTCGTTCAATCAGACAGGGTCGGGCAGGAAGCTCAGGCGCCGTAATCGGCGTCGCTGACGTGTTCCAGCCAGTCGACGACCTTGCCGTCCTTGACCTCCTGGAGGGCGATGTGGGTCATGGCGGTTGCAGGGGACGCGCCATGCCAGTGTTTTTCGCCAGGCGCGAACCAGACGATGTCGCCCGGCCGGATCTCCTCGACCGGGCCGCCCTCGCGCTGCACGCGGCCGAGGCCGGAAACGACGATCAGCGTCTGCCCGAGCGGATGCGTGTGCCAGGCGGTGCGGGCGCCGGGCTCGAAAGTCACCTGCGCGCCTTGCACCCGCTCGGCGTCGAAGGGATTGAAGAGCGGATCGATCCGCACGGTGCCGGTGAACCAACTTGCCGGACCCTTGCCGGAAGGCCGCGTGCCTGCGCGAAGAATGTCCATGGTAATCTCCTTTACGTCGTCAAATGCGTTCGATGTGAAGAGGGAAAGCGCCGCGACCGTGCAAGGCCTCCTGACCCTCGTCGAAGCGGCCGAGCCTGATCAGCCCGGGATGGCGATAATCGGCGTAGAACATCGCCAGATTGCCCCAGGGCACGAATAGCAAAGATCATAGGGCTGCTCGTTGCCGAATGGACCGCTGGCCTCCTCGGTCAGCTTGCGCGGCAGGTAAGCGATCTTCTCATTGTGCGCGTAGTCCTCGATCTTGAGATCCAGCGGCAGCATCGAGAAGAAGTCCCGCGCCGACGGATTGTCGTGGAGCGTGGCGGTCATGGTCCGGCCATCGAACGTCATCCTGATCCTCATGTCGGTCGGCTCCTGGTTGGCCGGGTTCCTGCCCTGTTGGCTGTTGGCCGGCCGCGGCACGACCACGGTTGCAAGCGCGGCGCAGAGCAGCGTTCGCCGGCTGACCGGTCGTCGCGTCATCGATGGCTGCTCCCGCGCGCTGTCGCCGCGGCGGCAAGCAGCGCCGAACCGAGAAGCAGCACGGCGCCGAGCGCGAATGGGCTCCACCAGCCGGCCGCGTCGAACAGCAGCCCGCCCGCGAACGCGCCGAAGGTGATGGCGAACTGGATCAGCGCGACCTGCAGCCCGCCGCCCGCCTCGAGATCGTGCGGGATCACCCGGGCCATCCAGGTGTTCCAGGCGACGGGAATCGGCGTGGTGAACAGGCCCCAGGCGATCAGCAGGGCGGCGGTCGCGATGGCGAACGGGCCGAGCGCGATCAGCAGCAACGCGATGATCGCCAAAACCGTCGGCAGGCCGACCAGCACCACGCCAAGATGCGTGCGAAGAATGAAGCCGACGAGCGACGCGCCGACAAGGCCGGCGAGCCCGAGGCCAAGCAGCACCAGCGACAGCGTATTCACCTCCAGGCCGGTGACGCCTTCGAGGAAGGGGCGAAGATAGGTGGAGAGCGCAAACTGGCCCATGAAGGCGAGCGTGGTGGCCGCCATGCCGATGGCGAAGACGCGATTGCCGAGCAGGCCCAGCATTTTGCCGACCGAAGCCTGCTCACCCGCTGGCATTTTTGGCAGGACGGCAAGTTGCCAGACGATCGCGAGGAGGCCGATCGGGACGACGATGAAAAAGGCGCCGCGCCAGCCGATCAGTCCGCCGAGAAAACTTCCGAGCGGCGCCGCGATCACCGTGGCAAAGGCCGTTCCTCCCTGCAGCATGGCAATTGCCCTGGGCAGGTCGGAGCCAGGCACGAGGCGGGCCAGGATAGCGGTGGACAAGGACCAGAAGCCGCCGATCGACACGCCGATCAGGGCCCGGCCGAGCATGAAGACGAGATAGTTCGGCGCGAAGGTGATCGCCAGGCCGGAGACCACGAGGATGGCCGTGTAGAGGACAATGACGGTCCGCCGGTCCAGCCGCGACAAGAGCGCATTGCCGAACAGGCTGGCGAGGACCGCGAAGAAGCCGGAGACGGAGATCGCCTGGCCGGCCTGCCCCTCGGAGATGGCTAGCTCATTGGCAATGGGGGTGAGCAGGCTGATCGGCATGAACTCCGACGCCACCAGCACGAAGGTGAGCAGCGACAGACATGTCACCGCTCCCCAGGCGCTGGGCACTTTCCCCACTTGGGCTTTCGCCAATTGGCTGTCGTAGGTCGTATCCATGTGCCGCGGCTCGCCGTCGAGCCCTCCAGTCATTTCGCTGGCGGCTATATAGATCATCGACACTATCCGGATTAGCCATTGCAATCTGCATGAACTTATCCATTCTTGATATGAATTGACGAGTGGTGGCCACGAACCGCCACAGCTTGAACGAGCGGTCGAGCCGGGATGGTGCCCATGCAGCGCGAGGATCTGAAGGATTTGCTGTGGTTCCTGACGGTGGCCAGGGAGCGCAGCTTCACCAGGGCGGCGGCCGAGCTCGGCACGTCGCAATCGACGCTCAGCCATACCATCAAGCAATTGGAGGCGCGGCTCGGCGTGCGGCTGCTGACCCGCACGACGCGCAGCGTAGCGCCCACGGAAGCAGGCGAGCGGCTTTACGAATCGCTCGTCCCGCGGTTCGAAGGCATCGAGTCCGACCTGTCGAGCCTGGTCGCCTTCCGCGACAGGCCCGCCGGCACGGTGCGTATCACACTGTCGGACCATGCGCTGCGGATGGTTGTCTGGCCGAAGCTGCAGCCGATGCTGCGCGACTATCCCGACGTGCGCGTCGAGCTCTACAGCGACAACGGCATGCGCAACATCGTCGAGGAGCGCTTCGACGCCGGCGTGCGGCTCGGCGAGAACGTCGACAAGGACATGATCGCGGTGCGCATCGGCGCCGACTGGCGGCTGGTGGCGGTGGCTTCACCGGACTATTTTTCGCGCCGTCCCATCCCGAAAGCACCGCAGGACCTGGTCGCGCATGACTGTATCTGCCTGCGGCAGACGACATTCGGCGGGCTCTATGCCTGGGAGTTCGAGAAAAAGGGCCGCGAGCTCAGGGTGCGGGTGGAGGGCCAACTTACCTTCAACACGACCATCCCCATGGTCGACGCCGCGCTGAACGGATACGGCATAGCCTATGTCCCGGAAGACCTTGTCAGCCAGCATGTGGCCGAGGGCCGGCTGAGGCTCGTGCTCGACGACTGGGGCCTGCCCTTTCCAGGCTACCACCTCTATTACCCAAGCCGGCGACAGCTCTCGCCGGCGATGGCGGTGGTCGTCGCGGCGCTTCGGCATCGCGTTTGACGGCAGAACGTCTTGGTCGTTTCCGCCGGCTGGACCAGCCGGACGCCCGGCATTTGCCCCGGCCCTCCAGATCACTGTCGTCAGCGGCAATTAGCTGTTCGTCGCCGACCGCATATAAGCATTTCCCGTTGCAATCTCCGGAAGAAGAAGGTTCATTAAAATTTCCGGGGAGAATAAAATCGTGCATAGGGGTGTGGTGCGGCTTCTTCCGAAGCCCAGGGTTTCTATATTCATTTGCGGTTGTGGGCATACGGGATCGACCTTGCTCGCCCGGATACTGGCTGCCCATCCGGATGTCTTCGCCATTCGACGCGAGACAAGCGCTTTTGTCTCCAACAGTGGCGCGCGATGGACCAAGCTAAGCCTGGTCTTATTGCAGGCGGCCATTTCACGCCGCAGCGTCTGGGTCGAAAAGACTCCGAACCATATCCACTATACAAGGCAGATCACCGAGACGATCCCGGGCGCGCGCTTTATCGTCGTCACGCGCGACGGCAGGGACGTCGTGGCGTCGCTCGGGCAGCGTTACGAGGGCGATTTCGACAAGGCCTTCCAAAGATGGATCGCCGACAGCAAGGCCTCGATGCTTCGCGTCGAAAAGGGCGAAAGCATCCTATGGCGCTATGAGGACTTCATCGAATCGCCGGCGCTTTCCATCGAACGGCTGTGCCGCTTCATCGGCGTGGCTTTCGATCCGGGCATTCTGAACTATCACGAGCAGCCTGTTGTATGGGGGCGGGAAAAGGCGGTTCGCACGGCGCATTCCGCTCGCCGGCACGCCCAGGTGAACCAGCCGATCACCGATTATAGGGGCGGCTGGCGATCCACGCTGCCGACGGAAGTGGCTTGCCGTTTCGACGCTGGCGAAGCGCGGGAAATCATGGACTATTTCGGATACGCGCAGGCCGAGCATTCGGGTGATGTCGATCACCAGACCTAAGCGTAGTCGAGGAGCGACCGTTTGATCAGCGCGGGAGCAACCGCGAGACCTTGAGCCGCGGCGCGAAGAAGCAGCGCAGATAGGGCTGGTTGGTTATGACGTAATGGTTCTCGCAGATATGGTAGCGGCCGTCCGGCGATTCCTGCACGCGCTCTCGCGGGATGCTGAAACCTTCGGGAAGATAGACATAGCCGCCGTCGGCCCTGGATTGCACGGCAGACTCCGGTATGGGGCGGCAATCCGTGCCGCCACAGCATTTGAAGTTCGTTACCGGGTCGACCTTGTTTTCGTACCAGTCATGGGCGTTGGCGCCTGTCGCGGCGCCAATCCACATGGCTGTGACGATGACCCTTCGCATGGCATTCCTCGACGAAGCGGAGGCGCTGCTCATTCAAGCGTCATCTATATTGGCGTTCCGCCGGAAACGCCATTGCCCGGCGAAGGCCTGGAAAGCGACGCCGGCCCTTGCGGCGGCGATGGATGAGGCCAGATCCTCAGACAGAGGTCCGGCCCTGCCCGCTCACACCAGCCGCTGCCCGCCGTCGATGTGGACGGTCTCGCCGGTCATGAATTCGTTCTGCATCAGATAGAGATAGGCGGGCGCGATGTCGGCGGGTTTGGCGATCTTTCCCGCCGGGATACGCGCGCCCATCTGCTCGAAATAACCTAACTTGGCCTCGCCGACGATCTCGTCCCACATTTCGGTATCGACCCAGCCGGGCGAGACGATGTTGACGCGGGTCGGCGCGAGCTCCAGCGCCAGCGCGCGGGCGAAATAGCTGAAAGAGCCGGCGACCGCCGAGACCACCGAGCCGCCCGGGACCGGCGGGCGGTCCTTGTTGATGCCGGAAGTGAAGATCATCGAGCCGCCTTTGTTCAGCGTGCGCACGGCATGCTTGGCCAGCATCACCGCGCCGATCAGCTTGCCGTCGACGAAGCCGCGTACGAAATCCATGTCGGTCTCGCCGATCGGATCATTGGGCGGTGGCGTGCCGGCCGTCGCGACCAGATGATCGAAGGCGCCGGCTGCCTCGAACAAGCCGGACACCTTGGCCTCATTGGCCATATCGGCGGCGATGCCAGTCACGCGCCCTGCCCCGCCGAGCCGCTTTTCGGCGGTCTTCAGCTTTTCGGCCGAACGGCCGACGATCACCACCTCCGCGCCGCTTGCAAGCGCCGCGGCCGCGACGCCGAAACCGATGCCGGAGCTGCCACCGACGACAATGAGCTTCTTTCCCGTGAGACTGGCCATAGGTCTTCTCCGTTCTTCAATTGCGGGATGTTCAGGCGTGGGCGGCCGCGATGTCGGCGAGGATGATCTTCTTCATCGAATACATCGCCTGGCGCGCCCGGCCGGCCTTTGCGCGATCCGGGTCGTTCATCAGCCGCAGGGCTTCGCTGGGAATGACCTGCCAGTAGACGCCGAACTTGTCCTTCAGCCAGCCGCAGGGCTGCTCAGAACCGCCGTCGGCAGTCAGCGCGTTCCAGAAATAGTCGGTCTCGGCCTGGTCCTTCGTCCCGATGTAGAGCGAGATGCGCTCGTTGAAGGGCGGCACGCCGCCGGCATTCAAAGCGGTAAAGCGCTGGCCTTCCAGTTCGAAGTCGAAGATCGCGTGCGGCTTGTCGGTGAACTCGATGGTCCGCAGCGCGCGACTGTTCCTGAAAACGGACAGATAGAAATCTCGCGCGGCTTCGGCATCGAGATTGAACCAGAGGAAGGGATGAACGGTGGCCATGGTGTCCTCGCAGGTTTGATCTGAAGTGAGCGTTGATCACAAATTCTGTGAGGATTTTTGGCTGGAAAAAGCTCGACGGACAAACCAAAGTTTGGCAAGGATTTGTTACCAACACTCACAAATCGATCTGGCCATGACCCGCAGACTGCCGCCGCTCAATGCCCTCCCGGCCTTCGAGGCTGCCGCCCGGCACCTGAATTTTTCCAGGGCCGCGGACGAGCTCAATCTCACGCATGGCGCCGTCAGCCGGGCGATAAAACATCTGGAGGAGCAGCTCGGCGCGCAGCTCTTCGAACGCGCCACGCGCTCGGTGCGGCTCACCCCGGTCGGCGAGCCTTATGCGGCTGCCGTGCGCGAGACGCTCGACCAGCTCGCGCTGGCGACGCAGACGGCGACCTCGCGCCATTCGGGTTCGACGCTGAATGTCAGCACCTCGGACGGCTTCGCCGGCAAATGGCTGGTGCCGAGGCTCTACCGTTTCCACCGCGCGCATGGCGACATCGACGTGCGCGTCTCGACCACCGGCAAGCTGACCAATTTCCGCGGCGACGGCATCGACGTCGCTATCCGTTATGGCGGCGGGCATTATCACGGGCTGACGTCGGAATTCCTCACGGGCGAGGAGGTGTTTCCCGTCTGCAGCCCGAAGCTCTTGGAGGGTCCGCATCCGCTCAGGACGCCGCAGGACCTCAGGCACCACACGCTGATCCGCGACGGCTACCGCATCGACTGGGCGACGTGGCTTGCCAGCGCCGGCGTCGAGGGCATCGACCCGAACAGCGGCCTCACCTTCGACTCCGCCACCTTCGCGGTGGAGTCGGCGGTGCAGGGCGAAGGCGTGGTGCTCGGCCGCACCATGCTGGTTTCCGCCGATCTCGCCACCGGCCGGCTGGTGCGGCCGTTCGACCATGCGCTGAAAGCGGTCTCCAGCTTTTACCTCGTCTACCCGCCGGAGGCGATCCGCCAGCGCAAGGTGAAGGCGTTTCGCGATTGGCTGTTTGAGGAGATCGGGCCGGGCTGAAGCAAAGGCTTGCCAAAATCCCAGCCTTGCGAAGACGTGCCGATTGCGCGATGTTGCACAACCATGGCTGGCGAGTATCTGGACCACAAACTGGAATGCCCGTTTTGCGGCACCATCCGTTTGCAAATTCCGGCCGATGCTCAACCCGAAACGGCGATCCATTGCGCCGAGTGCGGCAAATATCTCGGCTCATGGGATGAGCTTCAAACCGATTTCGAGCTTCAAGGCGGCACGGACGGCGTATTCCGGCTGGATAAGGGGCGCATCCAGAAGCTCAATTCCAGCCAATGACCAGCCGCTGCTGACGGAGCCCATGGGGCTCAGACCGGAAAGCGCCCAACAGGGCAACCGACGGCATGGGCGGGGGGCGTTGGGGAGCCGTCGGTTACCAGCACGAGGGGCCATGGAATCAGAAAATGCGCAGGCCCTGGCACAATAATGCCAGTTCTTTGCGTTCATGGGAACTGGTTTCCAGCTTAAAATTCAAATGTCTATGGGAGAAAGCGCACACTCGCGATGATCTTCGTGCGGCTCCCCGCGACAGGAACCACATCGGCCGTGCCGCGTCATAGAGACAGGCTCTTGTCGCGATCCTGGAGGGACGTCGATGGTCAGGCTGCTTGGTGTCGTTGCATTGGCGCTCGCGCTTGCGTGCGGCGGGACGCTGGCAGCCAAGCTCGACCTCGCCGCCGTCAACCAGGCGCAATTCAGCGAGGGCGAGCCGAAGGGCGTCGATCCGATGGTGCTCAGGGCGCAGATCCTGCTTGATCGCGCCCGCTTCTCCCCCGGCCTGATCGACGGCCGCCTTTCCGACAATTTTTCCAAGGCCGTCGCGGCCTTCCAGGCGGCGAACGGACTGCCCTCCGATGGCAAGCTCACCCGGGAGACCTGGGACAAGCTCGCAGCGACTTTCGCCGGCCCGGTGTTGATAAACTACGAGGTCACGGCCAAGGATGTGCGCGGGCCGTTCACCAGGCGCATCCCCGCCCGCATGGAGCGGATGGCGCATCTGAAGCGGCTCGGCTATCGCAACGTGCGGGAAAAACTGGCGGAGCGCTTCCATGTCAGCGAACAACTGCTGAGGCTGCTCAATCCCAAAACCGTTTTCAGGAAGGCCGACACCACGCTGGTGGTGCCTGATATCGGCCGCGGCGACCCTCCCGCGACCGTCGCCAGCGTCGAGGTCGACAAGGGCGCCCGCCAGGTGCGCGCGCTCGATGCGTCAGGCAAGGCGCTTGCGGTCTATCCCGCCTCGATCGGCAGTGAGGAAAAGCCGGCGCCGAGTGGCGCGGCGGAGGTCAAGCGCGTCGTCCACAATCCGGCCTACAATTACAATCCGAAGTTCGCCTTCAAGGGGGTGAGGAGCAAGCGGCCCTTCACCATCGCCGCGGGACCGAACAATCCGGTCGGGGTCGTCTGGATCGATCTCACGATCGAAAGCTACGGCATCCACGGCACGCCCGATCCGGGCAAGATCGGCACGACCTTCTCGCATGGCTGCATCCGGCTGACCAACTGGGATGCCGAAGACCTCGCCGCCATGGTCAAGCCCGGGACCAAAGTCGACTTCGAGCAGGAGACGGCGCAAGACGGGCAGGCGCAATGAAATGCCGGCCGGTCGAGGCCGCCGAGCTGTAACCTGCTGCATAAATCCAGCTTATCATGACCCCCAGTTTTTGAAGACGTTACACGGGCTTTCCCCGCCTGTAGCTTCGGCGGCGCTCGTTCAACAATGATACGGTTTCGGTGGTTTGATGCAGACACATGCGCGGGTGGTGATCGTTGGCGGCGGATGCGTCGGCGCCGGTATCCTTTATGGGCTGGCGAAGCGCGGCTGGACGGACGTCGCGCTGCTGGAGCGCACGCAACTGACCGCCGGCTCGACATGGCATGCGGCCGGGCTGATCCCGTCCTACGCCCGCAACATCAATGTCGGGCGGATGATCAACAAGACCATCGAGATCTATGAAGGTCTCGAGGCCGAGACCGGGCAGCCGGTCGGCTGGCACAAATGCGGGCAGCTGCGCATCGCCAATTCCAGGGACCGGCTCGACGAATACAAGAGCTATATGAGCGTCGCCGAGGTGCAGAACATGCGGGCGCAGCTGCTGACGCCCGACGAGGCGCGCAAGCTCTGGCCGCTGCTCGACAACAAGCAAATGCTCGGCGCGCTCTATCATCCGGACGACGGCCATATCGCGCCGGCCGACGTGACGCATGCCATGGCCAAGGGCGCGCGGGATCTCGGCGCCAAGGTCTATCTCAACACCGAGGTGACCGGCTTCAAGCGGATGGCCAGCGGCGAGTGGGTGGTGCAGACCGGCAAGGGCGACATCACCTGCGAGCATGTGATTTGCGCCACCGGCAATTACGCGCGCCAGACCGGCGCGCTGCTCGGCCTCGACATCCCGGCGATCCCGATCCTGCATCAATACTGGATCACCGAAGCCGTGCCGGAGGTGGTCGAGCGCAAGCGCGCGGGCCGGCCCGAGATGCCGATCCTGCGCGACGAAGGTTTTGAGGGCTATCTGCGCGAGGAAGGCGACGGCTTCATGTTCGGGCCTTACGAGCGCACCGAACACCTGAAACTCTTCGCGGAGGATGGCGTGCCGTCCTGGTTCGGCGCCGACCTGCTGGAAGAGGATTTCGACGCGGTGGCGTGGAACTGGGAACAGGCGCTGCAGCTCGTCCCGGCGCTCGGACGTGTCGGCATCAAGGCCAATGTGCGCGGCCCCTTCCAGATGACGGCGGACGAGCTGCCCTTGATGGGTCCGGCCTGGGGCCTGCCCAATGTGTGGCTGGCCGAGGGCGTGCCGGGCGGCATCCTGTGGGGCGGCACGATCGGATATTATCTGTCGGAGCGGATCGTCGAGGGAAGCAACAGTATCGACACCTCCGATCTCGATCCACGCCGCTTCGGCGACTACGCCAACAAGGCTTGGACGCGCGAAAAGGTGCGCGAGGCCTGGGGCACGCATGCCGAGCAGAAATATCCCGGACAGGACATGCCCGCCGCGCGGCCGCAAAAGACCGCGCCCTCCTATGACAGGCTGACCGAGCTCGGCGCCGTCTGGGGCGTGCTCAATGGCTGGGAGATGCCCAACTGGTTCGCGCGCGACGGCGTCGAGGCCAAGGACCAGTATAGCTGGCGCTGGACGCCGAAGGGCAACCTCGTCGGCGAGGAGGTGCTCGCGGTGCGCAACGCCGTCGGCCTGGTCGAGATGACGCCGATGACCAAGTTCGAAGTGTCGGGACGAGGCGCGGCCGCCTGGCTGGACCGGATCATCGCCAACCGTCTACCGGCGGTCGGCAAGGTGGCGCTGGCGCATCAGCTCACGGCGAGCGGCGGCGTGCAGGCGGAATATATGGTGGCGCGCCTGGGCGATGACCTGTTCTACCTGATCTCGACGCCGCGCGCCGAGCGCTGGAATTTCGACGACCTCACAAAACTGCTTCCCACCGATGGCAGCGTGAAGCTGACAAACGTCACCAACGATCGCGGCTGTTTCACGGTCGTCGGACCGAAGGCGCGAGACGTGCTGCAACCTCTCACCGAGATCGACCTTTCCAACGAAAGTTTTCCGTGGTTCGGCGTCAAGACCGGCAATGTGGCTCTGGCCAGCGCCGTGCGGCTGCTGCGCGTCAATTATGAAGGCGAGCTGGGCTGGGAGCTCTACCATCCCCTGCCCTATCAGCGTCAATTGCTCGACGCGATCCTGAAGCAAGGCGAGAAGCACGGCATGCGGCTGGTCGGGCTGCATGCGCTGGAGTCGCTCAGGCTCGAGAAATCCTATCGCGCCATGTACCGCGACATGAATCCCGAGCTCAACGCGCTGGAGAGCGGGCTGGAGCGTTTCATCCGCCTCGACAAGGGCGACTTCGTCGGCCGCGACGCGGTGCTGAAATACAAGGAGCGCAACGACCAGCGCCGCTCGGTGACGCTCAGGATCGACACCGAAGGCGCAAGCTCCCTTGCCAATGAAGGACTCTACAGCGACGGCGCGCTGGTCGGGCGCATCACGTCGGGCGGCTACGGCTATGCGCTTGGGCATGACGTGGCGCTGGCGCTGCTGCCCGAGCGGTTTTCGAAGCCAGGCACCAAGCTCGACGTCGCGATCCTGGGCGACTGGAAGATCGCCGAGGTGATCGCGGATTCGCCTTACGATCCGACCTCGGCCAGGGCGCGGATGTAATAGGCGGGGCCTGCAAAGGCCCCGTTGCCGACGTGTCCTTCGGAGGGAAGCCGTATGCGCATCGACCGGATCAACGTCTATTCGGCGCAATTGCCGGTCAAAGGCGGCGTCTACCGGATGGCCAGCGCCGATGTGGAGGCGCTGGACTCGACGCTGGTCGAGATCGTTACGGATGACGGTTTTGCCGGCTGGGGCGAGAGCTGCCCGATCGGCCCGGTCTACCAGCCGCATCATGCGCTGGGCGCCCGCGCCGCGATCGCCGAAATCGCGCCGGGCCTGATCGGCTCGGAGGTCGCCTCGATCAGGCAGCTGGCGAAACAGATGGACGAGCGGCTTAGCGGGCACGGCTACGCCAAGGCCGCGTTCGATATGGCGTTCCTCGACCTGCTCGGCCAGAAGCTCGGCGTGCCGGTCTCGACGCTTTTGGGCGGCGCGCTGACCGACCGCGTGCCGGCCTACTACTCGCTGATCGTCGGGGCGCCGGACGAGACGGCGCGGATCGCCGCCGACAAGGTGAAGGCCGGCTATCCGCGCCTGCAGGTCAAGATCGGCGGGCGCAACCTGGAAGAGGACGTGGCCGTCGTCCACAAGGTCTGGGAAGCGGTCGGCTACAAGGCTCGGCTAGCTGTCGACGGCAACCGAGGCCTGACGGTCGCCGCCGCGATCCACCTCGACCGGCTTTGCCAGCAAATCCCCTTCGTCTTCGAACAGCCCTGCAACACGATGGACGAGATCGCGACGCTGAAGGGCCGCGTGACGCATCCGGTCTATCTCGACGAAAGCACCGAGGACCAGAACGCCGTGCTGAGGGCAATTTCCATGGGCATCGCCGACGGCTTCGGCTTCAAGGTGACGCGCCTTGGCGGCCTCACCAAGATGACGACGGTGCGCGACCTCTGCGCCATCCGCTCGCTGCCGCACAGCTGCGACGACGCCTGGGGCGGCGACATCGTCGCGGCGGCCTGCGTGCATCTGGCCGCCACGGTCGAGCCGCGCCGCATGGAAGGCGCCTGGATCGCGCAGGAATACATCAAGGGCCATTTCGACGCGAAGCACCCGGTGGTCATCAAGCAAGGTCACATCGCCGTACCGCAACGGCCGGGGCTGGGCGTGAAACCGGAGCCCGGCATGTTCGGCAAGCCTGTGGCGATTTATGGGCCGTAAGCGGGAAGCGGCGCAGCCGGTTCGCAGTTTCGGATCGGAATGGCCGCTGGCCGGCGGTAATCATCAGCGCCGTCCCCCAGTCGAAGAGGGGGACGCCCTATGGGATTGTCCTCAGGACGGGCATTTCGACCGGCTGCGCGCATCAGCCGATCACCTTCGCGATGCCACGGATCGTTCCGCCATGTCCCGCGTTCTTGTGACACGCAAGGAGGAACGGCGATGGACGACGATCGGACCGAGAAGATCAGGCAACGGGCCTATGAGATCTTTCAACGCGAGGGCGGCATCTTTGGCAATCACGAACGGCACTGGCATCAGGCGGAGTTGGAGATCGACCGCGAGGCCGCCCTGCCGCTGACGGCAGGCGATGCGCTGCCCGAAACGCGCGAGATCGACAGCGCGGATGTGCTGACGGTCGAGGCGCTTGCCATGCGCACCGGCATTTCCGGCGACGAGGCGCAGGAACTGCTCGACCGGCTGGGCAACGACCGCGCGGCGATCGAGCAAGCGGCGCGAAGCCTCAAGGCAAAGCGGCAGCGCTGACCCGCCGAAGATGCTCTATTTGCGCTCCACGGCGAGCACGACAGGCATGCCCCAAGGCATGTTCCTTGGCGCCTGCAGCAGGGAAACCTTGCCTTCCGACACCTGGGCCTCCCACCACGCGTAATGTTTCAGGCTGTAGCTGCCCGGGCGCACCGCTGAGACCGACGATGGGACCGCCGTCGAGATTGAGCGCGGTGTTGATGTCGAGTCCTGCTTTCAGCAGGGAGGTCGCCGGCCTGTCCAGGGAGAAGAAGGCTTCCTTGGTCGAGCCGACGATGATGCGGCCCTGACCGCTTCGGCGATGAAGGTGCGGTTCGCCAGCCAGTTGCTCTTTGCGCGCACGCTGTTGCCGCCATCCTCGCCGATCAGCAGCGGATAGGACACCATCGCATTTTCGGCCCCATCCAGAACCGCTCGCCAGGCGCGGCCGGCAAGGTCAACCACGTGCGTGCCGCATGGGTGGCACTCTCCATCCGGGTTGACAGGACAGACGCGCCGCCCTAGCTTTCGCGTTAGTGACCACTAACGCGAAATACTGGACAGCGCTCGGCGATCCGACGCGACGCACGATCTTCGAACTGCTGGTCGACCGCCCCAGCTCGGTCAGCGGGCTCGCCAATGCACTGCCCGTGACGCGGCCGGCGGTCTCGCAGCATCTGAAGGTTCTCAAGGATGCCGGGCTGGTGGCCGACACGCGCTCGGGCAAGGAACGCATCTACCGTATCGACCCGGACGGCCTCGCGGCTTTCCGGGCGGAGATCGACGAGTTCTGGGTGAAGACGCTCGCGGCTTACGCGCGGCTTGTCGAGCAACCGACGGAGGACGAAACATGATCAAGCAACCGGCACCCGCGCCCGTGAAACATTCCGTCGTCGTCGCGGCGCCGATCGCACGCGCCTTCAAAGTGTTCACCGAGGATTTCGGCAGCATCAAACCGCGCGAGCACAATCTGCTCGCCGTCCCGATCGCGGAAACGATCTTCGAGCAGCGGGTCGGCGGCCACGTCTACGACCGTGGCGTCGATGGCTCGGAGTGCCGCTTCGCCCGTGTGCTGGCCTACGATCCGCCGAACCGGCTGCTTCTGAGCTGGGACATCAGCCCGCGCTGGCAGATCGAAACCGACCTCACCCGCACAAGCGAGTGGGAAGTCCGCTTCACGGCCGAGGCGGAAAACCGCACCCGCGTCGAAATCGAGCACCGCCATATCGAGCGGCATGGCCAAGGCTGGGAAAGCGTGCGCGGCGGGGTCGACAGCGATCAGGGCTGGCCGCTCTACCTGCAGCGGTTCCAGGACCTCTTTTCCCGGGCAGCCTGACAGCACCACCCGGTACCGAAGGGCTTGGCCCGCACGACAGCCATTGGAAGGAGCGCGGAAAATGGAAGCTTATTGGCTGAGCACGCTCGGCGTGCTTGCGCTCTGTCTCCTGTCGGTGGCGCTGGCGGTCTATTCCGGCTCGTCCAAGGGATTTGCGGGCAAGCTTTCGGGTCCGGTCGTCCCGGCGGACGACGACAACCGGCTCTACCGGATCGACCGCGTCCACATGAATTCGGTCGAGGCGCTGGCCCCTTTCGTCGTGCCCGTGATGCTGGCGATGATGGTCGGCGTCGGCCCGGTGACGCTCGCCGTGCTTGTCTGGGTTCACCTGGCGATACGCCTCGTACACATGGTCATCTACCTGCGTGGAGGAAACGCCGCCAAGGGCGGCAGCGTCAGGACAATCTTCTATGTCTCGGGCGCGCTGGTCACGCTTGTTCTCATCCTCGTGACGGGGTGGGCGGCGCTTCGCTGAGCAGCTTTCGCTTCGTCGGCGGAACCCTCAGCCGATCAGAGGTTCATCCCTGCACAACCACAGGAGATCCACCATGGGCCATTGGCCTGCAACAGGTAAATGGCGAGCAGCGCCACCCAAACGGCTGTCCTGCTCATTCGCAAATCCCTGTTGGTCCGGCAATGAACGCGCTCGCGGCGGTTACGTTCCCGATATGCCAGGCTGCACATCGCCTTGGGCAGGATCAAGTAACGAATTGGTGGGACGGCTGCGCATCAGTCCTTCGGCGCGTTGCTGTAGAGCGCCACGCCGACGCGGTCGTTGCGCCGCCACCGCACCAGAGCGCGATAGGCCGTATCGTCGGCCGGGACCTCGAGCAGGAAGCGGTCCGGGATCTCCACATCGGCGCCGACGCGCAATTCCGCACCTTGCTCGTGCTGATTTCTGACCGAGCAGCCGATCCTGACGCCGGCGGCGATGATCGTGGCTTCCTTGAGCACGAATTCGCGCGCATGAAGACGGCGCTCGGTCTCGGGAAAATTGGCCATATCCGGCGGGCTCCTCAGGCAAGGCTCTCCTCGCAACAGGGCAGCACCATAGCAGCGAGGCGTTTCCGTTCCGTTAGCAATCACTGAAACGCGGAACGGCAGCTTCATAGGCCGACCGCGTTCATCGGGATCTTTCATGCCCAGAGGGTTCAACCAGAGACGATGACCCCGCTCGCGTGCAGGACCCAGCGGCGGCCGTCGCCGCGGAACTCGGTGAGTGACAGCGGCTCGATGTCGATCTTCCAGACCGAGGAGAGCGGCGCACCCAGCACATGCACCATGGCGGCGCGGATCGGCACGGCATGGGTGAGCGCGATGGTGTGGCCGCTCTCGGCGGCCAGGCGCTCCAGCAGTGCCGCGCCGCGCGAGGCCACCGCGGCAAGCGACTCGCCGCCATGGGGTGCGGCATCCGGATCGGAAAGCCATGCCGCCATGCCTTCCGGATCCTCCGCCTGCACCTCCTCGAAACTTTTGCCGGCCCAGCGCCCGAAATCCTGTTCGCCAAGCAGCGGCTCGACCGTCGCCGCCAGGCCGAGCGCCTCGGCCGTCTGCCGCGCGGCCCGCGCCGGACTCGTCCAGACGCGGTCGGCGCGGCGCAGCGAAGCGGCCAGCGCGCCGGCACGCTCGAAGGCTCGCGGCTCCGGCGCCTCGTCACTCGGAAAACGACCCTTGCGCGTGGCCTGCGTCGCGCCGCTTGCGATCATCGTCAGGCGGGCGAGCATCCCAAAACTCCGTGGTCCAGTGAAATTTCGGCCGCGCGAAGCCGTGTTGGCCATTACATGTCGTTGACAGGCGAACGAAGTGCTGACAAGTGTTTTAGCGCTATACGGGATTGGAAGCCGGTGCGAGTCCGGCACGGTCGCGCCACTGTGATCGGCACCAGCCGAAAGTCAGGCCTTATTCCGCAGCATTGTTCGATCAACGGGACGCAGTATCCCACGGGAGGTCAATATGTCCGACACCACCTTCGCCCCCAGCTACGGTCCGGTTGCGATTCCGGTTCGCGAGCTTCTGCCGTGGGCCATCTTCGCCGGCCTGCTGTTGATGCTGGCGATCTATTTCGTCGGGGCGGAAGAAGGCGCGACGTCGCTGATCCGCGGCACCTATGTGCACGAATTCGTGCATGACGGCCGCCACCTGCTCGGCTTCCCCTGCCACTAAGGCGGTTCAGCATCGGTGAACTCGCTTCGATTTTGGTCTAACGCGATTCCGGACGGAAAACCGGCACGCAGTTTTCCTGGAATTGCTGGGTTGGTTTAACGCTATTCCTGACGGAAAACCGCTACGCACTTTTCCTGGAATTGCTTAGAGGGTTAACGACATGGTCGGAAAACTTTTGCTGCGCGGCATGCTTGTCGGGCTGGTTGCGGGGATTCTGGCATTCGCCTTCGCCCGCGTCTATGGCGAGCCGCAGGTCGACAAGGCGATCGCCTTCGAGGAACAGCAGGCCCAGACGGCCGGCGAGGCGCCGGAGCCCGAGATGGTGAGCCGCGTCACGCAGGCCGGCATCGGTCTCGCAACCGGCGTGCTGGTCTATGGCGCCGCCCTCGGCGGGCTGTTCTCGCTGGTCTTCGCCTATGCCTATGGCCGGCTGGGTTCGCTTGGGCCCCGTGGCACTTCGGCGCTCATCGCGCTGCTCGGCTTCCTGGCGGTGATCGTGGTGCCCGGCCTCAAATACCCGGCCAACCCGCCCGCGGTCGGCAATGCCGAGACCATCGGCTACCGCACGGAATTGTTCTTCATCATGATCGTGGTCTCGATCGCGGCGATGGTGGCGGCGGTCGGCCTGGCGCAGCGGCTGTGGACCCGGCTCGGCGCCTGGAACGCCTCGATCGTGGCTGGGCTGGCCTTCCTCGTCGTCTTCGCGCTGGTGAAGGCAGCCCTGCCAGACATCAACGAAGTACCGGAGAACTTCTCGGCGACGGTGCTGTGGCAGTTCCGCGTCGCCTCGCTCGGCATCCAGCTTGTGCTATGGACCGTCGTCGGGCTCGGCTTCGGCGCGGTTGCCGAGCGCGTGGTCGCGGCGCGCGACCAGCGCAGCCCTGCCCGCCGCTTCGCCTGAAATCCGATGCGTCGGCCGCCACGGTTCCTTGCCCTGGCGGCCATTTTCTTTTTGGCGACCGCCCTTTCGATCATGACGGCGGGAGCACCCGCCGAAGCGCATAGCGGATCCTTCGCCCCGCCTCCTCCCGGCATCCAGATCCCGAGCCTGACACACGGCCAGATGGCCGTGATCGCCCGCTACCGCGGCGAGATCCTCGAGCTCGCCCAGCACCAGACCGCGACCGACCCGACCTTCCGGCGGCTCTACAATCACGGCAATCTGCAATACACCTATTGCCTGTGGGGCCTGATGCCGGGAAGCCTCGCCGACGAGGAGAGCCCCTTCAACGAATGCAGCCACGCCTACCTCGCCACCGCCAAGGCGCTGCTCACCCATATGGCGACGATGCCCTCAGCCGAACGCAACGCGAAAGCACTGATCTCCGATATCGACGCCGACATGGTGCGCAGCGGCGCGTCGTGGATCCTGTGCCAGTATAGCGGCGAGTCTTTCAGCACCGGCGCCGTCGTCGAGCCCAGATGGCGCGACATGGTCTTCCACCTGCCGAGCCTCTGCGTGCTGCTTGCCACGATAGCGGCGCTCGTCGCCGCCGCATGGTCCATCTTCGGCACGCCGCGCGCCCGCGCGGCCTAGCCGAGCGCTGCGCGCAGGCGTAAGCATCGGCAATTGTCCGGTTCCCGGATTCGCAGCCGCCAGCCATGTTCGCCCCCGAAGCCTTCGCCGTCACCGCCGCCTTATGCAGCGCGCTGAGCTCCATGTTCCTGAGCGAGCTCAAGGGCCGCGTTCCCCTGCTCCAGCTTGCCCGCTGGCAGATGCTCGCAACCTTCGTGATGACCGGCTCGGTGTCGTTGGCGATCGGCGGCTGGCACACGATCGGAGCGAGGGAGTTCTGGCTGCTTGCCGGATCGAGCTTCGCCGGCATCAGCATTGCCAGCTCGACCTATTTCGCCACCATCTATTCGGTCGGCCCGCGCATCACGGCGCTGCTCTTCTCGCTCACCTCGCCTTTCGCCCTGGCGCTCGGCTATCTCGTGCTCGGCGAAACCATCAGCCGCTGGCAGGCGCTGGGCGTGGCGCTGGCGCTTGCCGGCATCGTGCTTGCCATCGGTGGGCAAACGCCGGGGGTCAACGCGGCCTCGGACCCCGGACGATGCTTGCTGATGGCGCCCGAGACGGCAGGCATGGACAACTGATACGATCGGCGTTGCGGCTCACGCTCCGTGGCTGAGGTTGTTCAATGTCGCTCGTTTACAGACCTGCTCGCGCCGATGATCTCGTGGCGACCGATGCGCTGGTGGTGGCCAGCATCAATGAGCTTACCACTCGGCACGGCTTTGGCCCGATGGCGGCGACGAGCCCTCCCAACTTTCAGCTGTTTTCGCTCGAGGACGACCCCGGCGGCCTGTGGGTGGCGGAAGATGACGGGGACATTGCCGGCTTCGCCTGGAGCTGGGTATGCGGCGATATCTGGTTCCTCGCCCAGCTGTTCGTCGATCCTGGCCGACAAGGCCGCGGCATCGGAAACACGCTGCTGGAACGGACCATGGAGCATGCCCGCGCATCAGGCGCAGCCCACAAGGCACTTATAACATTCACCTTCAATCGTGTGTCGCAGGGGCTTTACATGCGGCACGGCTTGTTTCCCAAAACGCCGATCTACCTTCTCAGCGCCGCGCGCGAACGGGTGACCAAGGCATTGGCTCGACCGTTGCGTGCCGTCGAAATGGACGACAGCGCCGCGACGATGGAGAAACTTGCCGAGATCGACGCCTGTGCCCTGGGCGCCTCGCGGGTGAAGCATCATCGCTACCTGCGCACCGATCCTTCGACGACGGGCGTCCTGCTCTTTGCCGGCGGCGATGCGGTCGGCTACGGCTACATCAATGCCGGCGGGCATATCGGCCCCCTGGCGGTGACGCGGCCCGATATCGTTCGCGATGCGTTTGCAACGGCGTTGCTGTTGGCGGCGGATCGCTCGGCCGAGAAGGTATCGGCCTTCCTGCCGGGCACATGCGGGAGCGCGCTCGGCCTCGCGATCGATCAAGGCATGCGCATCACCTTCCCTATGCTGTTGATGGCATCGCCCGGCTATGGCGACTGGACGCAGTATCTGCCGCGAAATCCGGGCTTCATGTGATCGGCCGCCCGCGGCTGCAGGCGGCCGGCGGCAACCAAATGCTTGTTTTGCCGTTTATTTCAGCGGCTGCCGGCACACAGCGTGGCGCCAGCCGGCTGCGTCGGCCAGGTATCGCCGAGGGCGGAAAGGAGGCCGCGATGACACGGCCGACAGTGGAAATAGGCGACAGGGTGGCTGTCATCGCCACGGTGGTCGAACGCACCGAGGACCGCGTGATGCTGAGGCTCGACGGCGACAGCCATAAATATTCGATGGTCGAGCCCAATGCCAGGGCTGGCGACAAGCTCAGACTCGAGGGCGAGGTCGTGCATGTCGACGAGGATCTCGGACGCACGACCGTGCAGGTTCTGGGGCGCGTGACCGTCGACACCCGGTCGGTCGAGATGGTGACGCGACGTTGCGACCTAGACCATATCGGCTCGAACGTGCCGGGCCACCCTCGCCCACGCACCCCGCCGCGACCGCATGGGTGAGCCGGGGCCGAGCCGCGATTCTGTCGTGGGACGATGACCGGTCTAATGGCGCTTGAAATACTGCACTTCGCGTTCGTGCTTTTCCGCCGCTTCGCGCGACTTGAAGGTGCCTAGATTGCGGCGCTTGCCGGTTCTCGGATCGATTTTGCGCGAATAGAGCCTGTATTCGCCGGATTTCAGCTTGCGGATCATGGCGGTCTCCTTGTGAGCCAAGAACCTAACCCGCCTGGGGCCGTCGCGGTTCCACCAGGCCATCCAGCCCGCTCGCGGCCCGTCCGCAAAAAAGCGCCGCTGTCGGTGAACCATTTCACGGACGTAAACGGCCTAATATCGGAATCGAGACCGCAACGACACGATTAGGTCGGATTATTTGTATTCAAATGACTTTGGCGACGTTATGCGGATGTCGCCGAAGTGCCGGATCTGAGGAGGGTGAGATGGTTACGGCGAAGCTTCACGGCGTTGAACTCGTCAGGGGCCAGAAGTGGACGGTGCGCGTCACCGCCTATGGCACGACGCTAATCTTTCCCTTCGAAGCCGAGCAATATGCGCGCTCCTATGCCGATGGCCAGGCCTTCCGCCTCGGCGTCGAGGTTGTCGAGTTGAGGGACTGCGCCTGAGAGGCCGAGCCATCGATCGCCAAATGGCCTGAAGACCCGCGCACCCATATATAAGCGGCATGTCGACATTCGATACGGCGAAGCGGTGGGCGCGCAAGATCAAGCGCGATGTGGTTGCGCTCTGGATCGCCGCCCGCGATCCGCGTGTGCCCTGGTATGCAAAAGCCGCCGCGGGCGCAGTCGCGGCCTACGCGCTGAGCCCCATCGATCTTATCCCGGATTTCATCCCGATCATCGGCTACCTGGACGACCTGCTGATCGTGCCTGTCGGCATCATGCTCGCGGTCAAGCTGGTTCCGTCCGATCTGATGCAGGAATTCCGCGAAGAGGCCGCGCGACGCGAGAAGCCGGTGAGCAAGACCGGGCTCGCCTCCATGATCGCGCTCTGGGTTCTTGCGGCGTTGGCCCTCGCCTGGCTGTTCTGGCCGAAGCCGGCCTAGATCCTTCAGCCAGCGCAGCCGCGCATGCCGGCGGAATCTCACTCGGCAGCTAAATTAGCTGTCCCTTGTAATTTATGCAAATCAGGGCCATGCTGGCCGAGCGCGTGAAATGGCAGGCGCAATGGGTGGGTTCAATTAGGGGTCAGGCGTGATGGAGTTCGCAGTCTGCTACGACCACAGCGGGTTCGATCTGGCACGGGCGCTCTTCCTCGATGTCACGGCGTTCTTTGCGCTGATGGCGCCATGGGCGGTCGCGCGGCTCATCGAGATGTCGCGCGAGGATGGCGCAGTCGGGCTACAGCCGGTCTGAGGCTCGAGCCGCCACTTTGCTAAAGAGCGTTTCGCGGAAGCGCCGAACCGCTCCAACTCTCTGTGCTTATGCAATTCCGGACGGAAAACCGTTACACACTTTTCCTGGAATTGCTTTAAAAGCGCGTCGCGCTGGAGCGGATTCTGTCGACGCGCTTTAAGCCTTTGTTTTCATGGATGTCGTTATCGCAAAACCGCTGCACACTTTTGCGCGACATGCATTAGCCGTCGTGGACGACCTTTCGGATCGATAGGTCGTCGCCGAACAACGCCGAACAGTCGATCTCCTCCTGGAAGTTTGCCTGCGGATCGAGCACCAGCCACGAAGCGTGCGTGCGAAGATCCTTCAGCCTGGCATTCTTTTGCGCGCGCGCCAGGCGCTCGGCCTCGGCAACCGAGGCCTGAAAAGGCCTTTCGGCCTTGCGATGGTGAAGGATCCTCGACATAGCGGCGGAAAACGCGCTTGCCCCGCTTTTCGTTCCGTCGAAAGCGGCGGGTCGGAGGCCTCGACCCTAACGCGTTCCCGGTTCGACGGTGGCGCGGCAGGACCTCCATGCGTCACAATACCCGCGAAGGCGCATTTCTTTGCGCCCTGTTTCAAGCGGTATCGAGCATGAGCGCGCGCCGGATCGGCGGCTGGGGTAGCCCGGCTTGCCTTGGCGGTAAAAGAGTACGGCTCTTTGACGGACAAGCCGGGCTAAAGCGCCGACCATTGGGTTTCCTTGGGGGGAAGCCGGCGCAGGAATAGAGTGTCCGTTTCCCGTTGCGCCCGCAATTGTCGCTGAGGTCCTATGCGCCAGCGCAATGGTCCGACCGGCTGGAGACGTGATGCCGCAATTCCGGACGGAAGGCTACGGGAAAGCGCCGAGCCTAACCGCTCATACTTTTCCTGGAATTGCTCTACGCCCGAACGCTCAAGCCCGCGTAAGACGGCCGCCCTTTTGCAGCGCCCTCCTGACGAAAAGCTCGGCATGCTGCGCCCATTCCGCTTCCGCGACGTCGTTCTCACGAACGGACTGCCTGAAAGCTTCTCGCAGAGCCTCGAGCTCAAAGATCGACAGCCGCTGGTTTCTTTTTTGTTTTTTTGTGCCGGCGTCCATAGTGCGTTGCCAAGAACCGCGAGGTGAAGCCCATCGTATATGCGGCGGCTGTTCGACCCATCAACACCGTGGCTCTGACTTCTTTTGGGGGCAAATTTTGCCGCGGCGTCCGCGTCTTCTGCCGGGACGATGCGGGCTCCGCCTGCCGGATGTGGACGGGTTGCATGCCGATCCAACCGGCAGGTCCGCCGCTATATGACAGCTACAACGCCCGACAAAAGACCGCCTCGGGCCAGGGCGCGGGCGTGGCGCTATATCTTGCAGGTTATACGTCTTTTGGTATGGACCCGGCGCTCGATTGGTGGTTGTCTCGGCATTGCTAAAATCATCCATGATTTCAGGTGGCAGCCGGCCCGCGTCTTCCCCGTCAACAGGAATGACGCGGGCTTTTGCCGCTCGGGGAGAGCCGCCCTCGCCGCTGGCGAAGCCAAGCCCGCCCGTTCGCGAGCGCGCAAACCCGTCGCCATTAACCTTCCCCATGGGCACGGACCAAGGTCGGTGTCGCAATTGCCGTCCCTCGCCTATAATCTTGCAAGCGGGTGGGTGAGCGGGGCCGATGTTTGGGAGATATTTCAAGCGACTTGCACGAATCTGGAGCGGGCTGTCGCTGGCTTGGCAGTTCGTGATCGCGGGCGGCATCGGCCTTCTGGCCGTGATGCTCGTGGTCGGGCTGTGGGTGACGTCGCAGATTCGCGAAGGGGTGATGCACAATTCCGCCACCACGACAGCGCTCTATGTCGACAGCGTGATCGCGCCGCTGCTGCCTGACCTGCGCAGGAGCCGCGAGCTCGACGATTCGGTCAAGCGGGCGCTGGACGAGACGCTCGGCCAGGGCGCGCTCGGAAAGAGGCTGGTGTCGTTCAAGCTGTGGCGACGCGACGGCATGGTGCTCTACTCCGACGACTCGGCCCTGATCGGCAGAACCTTTCCGCCCAACGCCAATCTGAAGTCGGCCTTCGCCGGCAATGTCGTGGCCGAATACAACAACCTCAGCGACGATCCCGAATCGGGAGACGAGAAAGCGGTGAACGCGCCGCTGTTCGAGATCTACAATCCGGTGCGCGAGCCCTGGTCGGGCGAAGTGGTGGCGGTGTCCGAATTCTACGAGGTCGCCGACGATTTCCAGGAAACGCTGAACTCGGCGCTCAGATGGACGTGGCTGGTGGTGGCGGCCGCCACCGCGGCGGCGCTGGCGCTGCTCTCCGGCATCGTTTTCCGCGGCAGCCGCACCATCGTCACCCAACAGGCTGCGCTCGAGGCCAAGGTTGCCGAATTGCAGGCGGCGCTGGCGCAGAACTCGTCGCTGCGCCAGCGCGTCCAGCGCGCCTCGCGCCGCGCCACCGCCATCAACGAGCGGTATCTGCGGCGTATCGGCGCCGACCTGCATGACGGGCCGGCGCAACTGGTGGCGCTCGCCGCGCTAAGGATGGACAGCCCGGTGCTGGTCGACCCGACCACATCGAGCACGCTGCGCGAGGCCGAGATCGCCGGCATCCACAAGACGCTCGGCGAGGCGATGCGGGAGATACGCGGCATCTGCAACGGACTGGTGCTGCCGCAGATCGAAACGCAGGCTATCGCCGATATCTTGCGGCTGGCGGTGGCCGAGCACGAGCGGCGCACCAGCACCAAAGTGTTGCTAACTCTGCCCGAGCGCTTGCCGGAGCTCGGCACCTCGGAAAAGATCAGCATCTATCGCTTCGTGCAGGAAGGCCTGAACAACGCCTACCGCCACGGCAAGGGCAAAGGCCAGCAGGTCAGAGCCACGACGAAGGGCGGCAAGCTCCTGGTCGAGGTGCTGGACACCGGCCCCGGCTTCGACCCGGCCCGAAGCGAAGGCCTTGGGCTTGCCGGCCTCAGGGAACGGATCGAAAGCATAGGCGGGCAGTTCGAAACGCTGACCGGCCCGGGAGGAACCAGGCTGGTGATCACCTTGTCTGTCGAGGAGCAACCGTGAGCACATCCATCCGCATCGCAATAGTCGACGACCACCCCCTGTTTCGCGAGGGCGTGGCGCGCAGCCTCGGCGAGATAGGCGGCTTCGAACTTGTGGGCGAAGGCGCCAGCGCCGAGGACGCCGAAAGGCTGGCGCGCGCCAGCACACCCGATATTCTCCTGCTCGACATCAGCATGCCGGGCGGCGGCCTCAACGCGCTGGCCGGCATCCTTTCAGCGATGCCCGAGCAGAAGATCGTCATGCTCACCGTGTCGGAGACCAACGCCGACGTCGCCCTGGCGCTGAAGGCCGGCGCGCGCGGCTATGTGCTGAAAGGCGTCGGCTCCAAGGCGCTGGCCGAGATCCTGCGCGACGTCGCCAACGGCCAGAGCTACGTATCGCCGAGCCTGTCGGCGAGGCTGCTTTCCGACCTTTTGCAGCCCACCGGAAGCAAGCCCGATCCGCTCGGCCAACTCACCGGCCGCGAGGCCGAGATCCTGAAACTGGTCGCGGAAGGGCTCAGCAACAAAGAGGTGGCGGCCCGGCTGTCGCTGCAGGAGAAGACGGTCAAGCATCACATGACCAGGGTGCTGGCCAAGCTCAATGTGCGCAACCGCACCGAGGCGGCGCTGCTGATGCACGAGGCGAGGGAAAGGAACTGAGGAACTGAGGAACTAGGTTCCCTCTTTCTTCAATTCTTCAACCCTCACAGGTTCAGCAGGCGTGACAGATCTTCCTCCGTCGCCTGCCGTTCGATGATGGTGCGGCCTTGCGCGTCCTTCATCTCGAAACGGCCGTTCTGGACCTGCTCCTTCATGCCGTTGCTATGGATGACGGTAACCTTGTCGCCATCGATCGAGAGCGTGTCGCCGGTTGCCGCGTTGGTGTAGCTGTTCTTACCGCTAGGATCAGTATTGTTCTTACCGCCGGGATCGGTATTGCCCTTGCCGCTGTTGTTGCCCGGCCCGGCATTGGGGTTGCCGCCGCCGGCATTGCTGTTGCCGGAATTGCCGCCGGCATTGCTGTTTCCACTGTTGCCGCTATTGCCTGAGTTCGAGCCGCCGGCGGAACCCGAATTGCCGCCACTGCCGTTGCCGCCATTACCACCGTTCCCGCCGCTATTGCTGTTGCCGGCATCGGCCGTGGCTACGGCAATCCTCGGCGAACCCTCAAAGATGACGTGCCAAGGCGCAACGGTCAGCGCCAGCGCGCTAAACGCGCGCAGCGCGAGCCAAGCAAGCCTGCTGAAGAGGCGGTTTCGCATATTTTCTCTTCGTTCCGGTTCTGCCTCGGCATGGCCGAAGTTCCGCTCACGGCACAGCCGAGGCGGAACCGGTGTCTTGACCCGGGCAAGAATTCACATCCGGCGAGGCGACGAAAGCGGCCCACGACCCATGCCCCGGCCAGTCGGACCATTTCCGGCGCCATGGCTGACCAATGTCGCAACGGACAGGTCTTGCCGCGCAAAAAATTACCCCCGCACGAAGGCGGGGGTAAGGTGAGTAGCCAAGTTCTACCGCAAGACGATCAGGACCGCAGAGACGAAGCAAAAGGTGGCAACCTGATTTTGCAGCGCTGACCTCCGGTCCCTTAAGATCTAATCCCGATAAAACCTCGCTCTCACAAACTCTGTCTCACAGATTCTTCAGGCGATTGAGATCGGCCATGGTGGCTTTCCGGTCGACGATGGTGCGTCCGTACTTGTCTTCCATCCTGAACCGGCCGTTCTCGATCTTCTCCTTCATTCCATTGCGGTGCGTGACCTGGATTCTGTTGCGTGTGGCCTCGACCTTGTCGCCGGTTATAGCATTGACGTGACTATCGACATCGGCGGTGCTTGCCGCGCTGGCGCTGCTGTTGCCATTGTCGCTGTTGCCATCATTATTGCCGTTGTTTCCGCCGCTGTTGCCGTTGCCGTTCCCGCTGTTGCCGCCGCTGTTGCCGTTCCCGCCGCTGTTGCCGCCGCCGTTCCCGTTTCCACCGCCGCCATTACCACCGCCACCGCCGCCTTTGCCGGCATAGGCCTTGGTCACGACGAGACCATCAATGGAGAGACTGAAAGGCGTGACGACAAGCGCCAACGCTGCCAGTGCTGGCAAGACTAGCCTGCAGCCCCCGCTCGACGCGCGCATTCCGCTCTCCCCATGCCAACCCTTCAGCCCGTCGGCCGAACTACCCCACCGGCAATGTCGCAGCATAAGCATCCCCAATCGGCAAGGCATAAGGAAGTGGCCCACGACCCTTGTCTTGTCCACTCGGACCTATTGCAATTCTTTCATAGGACCTAAGTCTTATTTCAACCACTGGGTGCGGCCGAACATTGCCGCCGCAGAAGTGCATTTTCCAAAGCCTACCAATTCCGAGCAGCGGGCTCCGAAGCGGTTCACTGTTTCACGGAAACGGCAAACCACCGCGCCTCCTTGTTTTGAAGCAGCTCCGGACGGAAGGCCACGGCGAAGCGCCGGGCCTGACCGCTTCGCGCATTTCCAGGAATCGCCTTGGTTCGGAAGATGGATTCAGGCCGGCAACGGCATCGGCCGCCGCGCCGCAACCGCCGTGCCGAAAGCGGCGGCAATGACGGCGGCGACGCCTGCGCATTGCAAAAGGTCGAGCTTCTCATGCAGGAATAGAAAGCCCGTGAGCGCGCCGCCCGCCGGCTCCAGGCAGACCAGCATGCCGTAAACCTTGGCCGGCATGCGGGCCAGCACCAGCATTTCCAGATAGAAGGGCAGCGCGCTGGAGAACAGGCCGACCACGGCGGCGCCCGCCATGATGTGCGGGTCGGTGAGATAGGCCTGAGCGGCGTTGAAGCCGAAGGGCAGCGCCAGCACGGCGGCGATCGCCATGCCGTAGGCGGAGGTGCGCACGCCGAGCTCGGCGCCGGCCTTCTGCGCGAAGATGATGTAGAGCCCCCAGCAGGCGCCCGCCGCCAGCGCCAGCGCCACGCCTGTCGGATCGAGCCCGCGGCTGATACCGGCAAAGGGCGACAAAAGCACGATGCCGACGACGGCCAGCGCCACCCAGACAAGGTCGAGCAGGCGCCTGGAGCCGAGCGTGGCGACGAACAGCGGCCCGGTGAATTCGAGCGCCACGCAGACACCGAGCGGAATGCGCTGGAGCGCGGCATAGAACAACATGTTCATGGCGCAGACGGTGATGCCGTAGGCGGCGAGCCAGGGCAGGTTTTTGCGCGAGGGCAGCACTTTCCAGGGCCTCAGCACCGCCGCCAGCATCAGCGCGCCAATGGCGAGCCTCAGCATGGTCGTGCCTTCCGGGCCCAGAACCGGGAACAGCCCCTTGGCAAAGGCGGCGCCGACCTGCACGGAGAGCATTGCACCGAGCAGGCCAAGCACCGGCATGGCGCCGACAGGGGCCTGTTGGTTAGCTTCCTGTGCTGCGGTCAATCCTGGCTCCATCCCTGGTTTAGATATGGAGATAGGACGCGGGCGCCACGCTGTCGTGAGGCAGCGGGAGGCGGATCGATGGGGCAAGGGGAGCGAGGCTTGTCGCCTTCGCCGTCCCAGGGCGGAGCAAGGAGCGAAGCAACGCGCGCAGACTCGAGGATCCATGCCGTTACGCTAAAGCGTTGCAACGATTGTAGAATTCTCCACGGCCGAACTCGTGGCAAGGTCACGGAATGGATCCTCGGGTCAAGCCCGAGGATGACGAGCGTCAGGGCACGCCCCCTCCCGATCCGCTGCGCGGATCGGCCTACCCCATCAACTCACCCCGCCATGGCGAGCGGCGCGGCGCTCTTGTTGGGGATCTGGATGTCGATCTCCAGCGTCGACATGGTGGCGCCGCGATCCATCGAGACCTGGAGGTAGTCCTGGTCGATCTGCACATGCCTGGCAATGACCGCCATGATCTCCTCGCGCAGGATGGAGACGAGATCCGGCTGGCCGCGGCTCTGGCGCTCATAGGCGAGCAGCAGCTGCAGCCGCTCGCGCGCTACCGGCGCGCTGGTGCGCCGCTTGAAGAGATCGAGGATGCTCATGCGGCCCTCCTTCCGAGAAGCCGGTCGAGGAAGCCCTTGCGTTCGAAGGGGACGACCACCGGCAGGTCCTCGCCTTCCAGGCGTCTTGCCGCTTCGAGATAAGCCTTTGCGGCACCATTGAGCGGTTCCGAGAGCGTGACGGGCGAGCCGAGGTTGGAGGCCCGCAGCACATCCTGGCTTTCCGGGATGATGCCGAGCAGCGGCGTGGAGAGTATCTCCAGAACGTCGTCGATCGACAGCATCTCGCCGCGCGAGGCGCGCGCCGCGTCGTAGCGGGTGACCAGCACGTGTTTTTGCACCAGCTCGCCCTGCTCCGCCTTCATGGTGCGGGCGTCGAGCAGGCCGATGATGCGGTCGGAGTCGCGCACCGACGACACTTCCGGGTTGGTGACGATGACCGCCTCGTCGGCGAAGCGCATGGCGAGTTGGGCGCCGCGCTCGATGCCGGCAGGGCTGTCGCAGAACACGTAGTCGAACACCGAGCGCAGCCGGGCGATGACCTCGGCCACGCCCTCTTCGGTCAGCGCGTCCTTGTCGCGCGTCTGCGAGGCCGGCAGCAGATAGAGCGTCTCCAGCCGCTTGTCGCGGATCAGCGCCTGCGACAGCTTCGCCGAGCCCTGGATGACGTTGACGAGGTCGAACACCACGCGGCGCTCGGCGCCCATGATGAGGTCGAGGTTCCTCAGGCCGACGTCGAAATCGACCAGCGCCACCTTCTTGCCGGTCTTGGCCACGGCGGCGCCGAGCGCGGCCGTCGAGGTCGTCTTGCCGACGCCCCCCTTGCCCGATGTGACCACGACTACCTTGCCCATATATCCAGCCTCCATTGGCGGTTTTTATTCTCTGGCCGTGCGCGGCACGGCGGACTCGTTAACAACTTTGGCACGCGAAACCGGTCCGAAGCTTGCGCCGCCGGACTAGCCGAGCGGCACCACGCACAGCGCATCGTTGTCGAGGAAGGCCTGCACCGCTTTGCCGCGCGAGACGCCTTCCATCTCCTCGGCCGTGGTGTACCAGCCATCGACGGCAAGCAGCTCGGCCTCGTTCTTGCGGCAGAAGATGCGCGCCGAAATATTGCCTTCCGAGCCGGCGATCGCGCGGCCGCGCAGCGTGCCATAGACATGGATCGAGCCGCCGGCGACGATTTCGGAACCGGACGCGACCGAGCCCAGCACGATCACGTCGCCATGCGGATGGAAGACCGACTGCCCGGAGCGGATCGGCGCCTTGATCATCAAAGTGCCGGCCGAAGGCTCGGTCCGCACGCTCTCGGCGCCCTGCCCCGCCTCGGTCTGCGCCGGCTCGATCCGCACCGCTTCGAGCCTTGCCAGCTCGGGATCGACCGGCTCGTCGCCGGACATCTCGATCTGCGGAGCCTCGGCCGACGCCGCCGCTTGGATGGTTTCTTGGGTCACCTGCACCTGCTCCCCGGCGGCGGTCATTTCGAGTTCTTCCGCTCGGGCCTTGCGGGCCGCCCGGCCGAGCAGCCCCTCGGCGGTCGCCTCCTTGGCGCCGGCGAGCAGCGGCGGCAGCTCAGGCCCAAGCTCGGCGCCCTCCAGCTCGATGGCATAGACGCGGATGCCGCGCGAGCCGAGCACGCCGACCAGCGCGCCGATCTCCTCAGGCCCCGGCTGCAGGATGTTCAAATCCAGCACCACCGGGCGCCCGTTGAAATAGCCCGGCGAGTTCGCGATCCAGCGATCCAGCCCCTCCAGCCAGTCGGCGATCGGCGCCTCCGGCGTCAGCGTGAAAGCGACGAAGGAGCGGGCGCGAAAGCGGATCGATTTGTTGTGCAGGGGGGCGGCGAAGGTCACGTCCAGGCGAATCCTTACTCAATGGTTAAAGGGTGCCGGGGCAATGGTTAACAAAAGGTTAATTTTGGGGATTGGAGCCGTTAACAGCCGATGCGGCCAACTTCTGTGGCGGCGCGGTCACAGCGCCGGCCGCTCGCCCTGGGGCCGCCAATGAGCTGAGCCCGACCGGCCAGGCATGTGAAGCGCCTAATATACGAAGACAAGTCGCACCGGCACCATCCTGCACGATTGATTTCCTCCAGAGCAAGGAGACAGGGCATGCGCATCAATCAAGCAGGCAGCAAATGGGCTGACACCCGGCGGGCAAGCAAGGCAGGCGCGGCAATCGGCGCGCTGTTGCTGCTTGGCGGATGCATGACGAGCGGGAGGGACCAGACGGGCAGCATCGCATACCGGGGCGCAGACCGGTGGCTGAGAACGGCCGACGCCAACAAGACCGTCGATGCCATGGCAGCGAAAGGCATGATACCCGCGACCATCGACTGCCGGTTCTCCGACACCACGCCTGGACAGCCGGCCTACGTCTCGAAGTTCACCTGGAAGCGAGCCCCGGCAAACTCGCGCTACCATTGGGAAGTCGGCGACCCGACCTACCTCGCCAGCAAGGAAGTCGGGGCCAACAGGGTTGGGCTCAGGCGTGTGTTTGCAAAAGTGGTGCGGGACTCGGCCACGGGGCAGAAGGTGGGGTGCTCGATCTGGGTGAGCTAGGTCTGCTGCGGGATCGGCCGTGGCTACGATGGCTGGAAGCGTCGCGGCAGAGTACGTCGTCGCAGACGGATGATCGAGCTGCTCCAGCCAGTCGGCAATCGGCGCCAGCGTGCAAGCGACGAAAGAACGCGCAAGGATGCAAGTGGATTTGTCGTGCAAGGGACGTCGAATGCCAGGCGCATGGACCCGACTATGATTTCCCGGCCTTGAGCGCCTTTGCCTCTCTCACAAGAGATGGCCAGTTCAGGCCGACAAGGTAAATGAGTTCGAGCGCCTGAGCTTCGGTGATGCCGGTCTGCCGCACTAGCCGCTTGACGATATCGTCAAGCGTCGGCTGGCTTTTGTCGCGCGCCATTGCATTCCCCTTTCGTCCCCAACGGCGCTCGCTTCTCGATAGTTCCGCTAGCCAGGCAGGAAATGTGGGCGCACAGTGGACTCTCGCTGATGCGGCGAGGACAGTCCGGCTTGACCTCTTGCTAAACGGGTCGGGCTGTCCAGCAGCTTCGCTTCGGACGGTCCAGAAGCTCCGCTTCGGACTGTCCAGAAGCTTCGCTGTCGCTTCGTATGGATATGACCCGCGTTCGCGCGTCTAAACTATTTTTTGTTTCGCGCGGCCGGAGCGACCCGATCGAGGTCGCCTTTCGACAGATCCGTAAGAACAATGCTTGCTATGTTGGGGGCGCCGGCCTAAGCCCAGCAATGGCTAATGAAAAATTCGACCAGCCAGTGACGGTTGTCACCGAGTTGACTGGCGGCGGGCACGAGACAATCGGCGACGCGGCCGCGTGCCTGGACTTCCTGCTCAGAAGATGGCGCGGCAAACGCAGCGAAAAGCATCGTGCGGCCGTTCAGGCCTGCGCGGATACGAATAGTGGGCGCCGCCCGGCCTCATTCGCGCGAAAGGCGTTCATAGTCGCCGCCCGCGAGGCCGCTATTCTGGTGACCTCCTAAGGCTCCTCACGGGACCTGAAATTCCTGTTTTCAATATCGATGATGTCGCCGCAATTTTCGCACTCCATCTGGGTGTGAGTGCGAATCCAGCCTACGCGTGTTTTGGCCTGGTGGTGGCACCGAGGGCATTCGACATCGATTTCGAAGTGGTCGGACTCTCGCTTTGTCATCGCAGTCCCCAAGGCTGGCCTGACGCGGCATCATCCGTTGTCAGTATTCCGCTCCGGCTCGTTTTCCTGCTCCACTACCTTGCCTTTCGCCTCTTTGGCCGCGAGCTTCGCCTCCTTCTTTGCCGCTTTCGCCTGGTCGCGCTTACTGCGCTCGTATCGATAGTTGGGCTTCATCGCCATGGCATTTCTCCCGCTGGATCATTGTACGGCCTGGATTTGGGTATGCCTGGGGTCGCAACCGGTCATAGGATAGAAGGCCCAAACGGACGGTGGCGGAATATCAAATCAGGCGATTGCGTTCCGCGATCTCGCGTGCCCGCCTGACTGTCCCGTCGGTGTCCGCGAGTCTGCGCCGCGCTGCCTCGTCCTTCCTGATCGTCAGCCGCACTGGCATGATGTCTGAGCGCCTCACGACCGGCTTGATAGCGACCGGCGGTGCCTCGGGGGTTTTCATCGAACGCATCGGCGTTATCCTTTCACGTAAGACGACAGCCAGGGGGACTGCCAGCCGCCGCATCGCTTGCCTGCATGCTCGTTCTTTCGATATCGGCTCCCCGCCTATCGGAAACCGGTGGAGGTCAAGGTGTAGGAGTTCCGCCGCTCGCGCGCATAAGCTTTGCTTGCGGCGTCTTGGATGGAACCGCGCAACGCGTCGAATGCCGAAAGGTATGCGTTCTCGGCAGTTTCCTTGCCGCCAGGATAGTCGCCAAATGTGCCTAATGCCTCTACTTCGACGAAAAAACGGACCTGGAACATACCGTCATGCCCAATGAAGCATACGGCGTTCCGCGTCTCGTCGAAACTTCGGCTGGGATTTGGAAAGGCAAGCGTCATGTTTGATCCGCCCGCATTTCGGTATGTTCAAGTGCCAACCGGGTCCCGTTCCATTCCTTCCGGCCCTCGGCATTGCGACGGTTGAGATCCAACATCCTTCTCGTCGCATGCGCATGGGTAAGACCGACCATCGGAACGCCGTCGACATAGGCGGGAATTCCCGTGAAGACGTGGTAGACAGTCCAGGAATGATCAAATTCGACGCGGCGACCATATTGAAGGTCGCTGAAGTCATGGCCCAAGATGCCGCCGTTATGTCGCGAGCCGCCGAATACGGCATTTTGAACCCGCTCGGTTTCGTCGTTGGGGATGGTTCTGTTCATACCCGTCTTTCCCCGCCTCCCTGCGCGGCAATGATCTCCGAATAAAGGGCTGCGCCATCGGCTTCGGAGATCGTGACGGCGTCCGGCCATTGCGGCATGTTCAGCGTCCTCGCCAAGAGCCGCGCGATCGCGATGGCGTTATCGAGGTCGGCCGCCAGCGCCGTTTCGCGGCCGATGACGGCACGCGCGTCGTCGGCGACACGCGTGCGATAAAATTCGATCACGACCTTCATCGGGGTCCGCCGCGCCATCAGTTCTTAGCCTTCGCCTGGGCATTGATGACGGCGCATTCGGTCTGGTTGCCAAACAGACTTTCCTGCTTTGGCTTCCTGGCCTCGCGGTTGGAACGCTTATGTGCCCTGGCCATGTCCGAACGTCCTTTCGATGAGGGCAATGCCATTGTCCGATGCCGGCGTCTCGGCGCGCTCCAAACTGTCCTCGGTCACCACGCGCTCATGCGGTTCGCCGTCGCTGCGGATGCGGTATTGTGGGGAGCTTCCCTTTGGCGGCAGTGTGCCGGTGACACGATAGATTTCGTCAGTCTTCGGACCGGCGCCAACACCGCCCTTCAGCCGGACCGCTTGTCCGATGTCAAAAAGACGAGGGGGAGCCCCGTGCTGGATGGGGCGTGCGTTGCGTTGCAAGAGGGTTGTCATGGTTGTCTCCGGTCCTCGACGAGCGCGGTCTCGAGCCTGGCCGGTTCGATCGGTACCATTTGCCGCGTGGACTCTTTTGCGGAGATCGCCGGCAGGTGAACGAAGGCGGCCACGCGGCGCCATGCGCTGCGCGAAGCCCCTTCGAGGGATTCCTCATCGAGATCGACGCGGTAGTCGCCGGGCGGCCGCGGCGCATCGAAGCCCGGCAGCATAAACGCCGCATTGAAGCGAACGACGGTCGGCGTGGTGCGAGTGGTCACTTGCGGCTTCCTGCGGAAACGCGCGCATGCGCCTTCCGCTTCAATTCCAGCCGAACCGCCGAAACGATGTCCGACGCTGCCAGTACATCCGTGGTCAACGCCGGCATCATTTCAGGGTTCAAACGAAGCGAGTTGCCGCGCCGGGAGCGGCGCAGTGCATTCGCTATCGAAAATTCGGAGGCGGATGGCGAGGCTTCACTATGACGAAAGCCACCTCGACCAAATCAACGAATTTTATGTATGCACCCCAATTACGCTGCGAACAAGATGGCGGACGCGCTTTATTTTTCCTGGTTAAATAAAAGCGTCGCTTGGAGACTGAAAAACAAACAGAAATTTTTCTCATCCGTGCTGATATTTTCCGAGTCTCGTAATTATTCCGCCCGATATTTTTACGGAATCCAGCTGTTGATTTCGGCATTCCTATCTATCGCCCGTCAGGCGGTCTATAAAGACAGGCATCCTCGCCTTTGCCGACACAGGAAGAAGCACCCTTGAAATCCGCTCTCCCAAGCAATCGCGTCATCCGGCGCGCCGCTCCCGGCACCCGCCACCACCTCGATACTCGGGATCCTCTCCATGCCTGAACCGACGCCTCACGCCTTCGGCAAATTCGACGCCAAGGCGCCGGCCGCCAGCGTGGCGGAGCCAGTCAGATCCAAGCGCCTGGAGCATGCGGCGACACGTGGGCTGGCGACTCTCTCTTCACACGGATCGCTCGCCTTGAAGCTGTATGTGATGCTTTGGATCGTCGCCTTGGCGGTGTCGGTATTTGTCATGGTGAAGGCCTGACAAGGTCGGCCCGTCGCCTGAGGCGCAAACGAAAAGGAATGTGAGCATGGCAAACCGTTACGCGCTTCGAATGGACCGGCCAAACAGCTGGACCGTCTTCGACATCTTCACCGGCCAACCTGCCGAGGTCGAGCAGAAGATCATGGTCGGCATCAGGACACGCCGGGCCGAAAAGCTGGTTGTCGAACTGAACATCCAAGACGTCAAACGGCGGGAAGACGCTCACAGGACATCCTAATCCCGCCAAGGCGGTGACTCCCATGCTTTGCTGCATCTATAGGATAAGGATTCCTGGATGGAGCCAGCCAGCGTGAGCGACGACAAAGCCCTCATCACCTCCCTTCGCATTGCCTGCGCCACCTCGACCATCTGGAACGCCGCCGAGCTCGCGTCGCGCGATCCCGGCTTCGATGCCCGCAATTTCGGCGCCTCGGCGCTGGTGCGGCCGCGCGATGTCGAGGGTGTTGCGGCGCTGGTGAAATTCTGCGCGGAGCACGGCATCAGCCTTGTCCCCCAGGGTGGGCGCACGGGGCTGGCGGGCGGGGCGGCGACTTGCTCCGGCCAGGTGATCTGCGATCTCGGCGGGCTGAACCAAATCGAGGAGATCGACCCGTTCGCGCGCGTGGCGATCGTGCAGGCGGGCGTGACGCTCGGCGCGTTGCGGGAGGCGGCAGCGGTGCATGGGCTCGACCCGGGCATCGACCTTGCCGCGCGCGGCAGCGCCACGATCGGCGGCATGGTTTCCACCAATGCCGGCGGCATCATGGCGTTTCGCAACGGCACGATGCGCCACCGCGTGGCCGGCCTGGAAGCGGTGCTGCCGGACGGGCGGGTGTTTTGCGATCTCACCCGGGTGCTCAAGACCAGCGCCGGCTATGATTTGAAACATCTCTTCATCGGCGCGGAGGGCACGCTGGGCATCGTCACCCGCGCGGCGGTGCGGCTCGATCCGGTTGCCGGCGCCAGCGCCACTGCGCTTGTCGGCGTGCCGGACGCACGAAGCGCTCAGCGCACCGTGCGGCATTTTCTGGACTTGACCGGCGCCCGGCTCACCGCCGCCGAGATCCTGTGGCGCAATTTCGCGTCGCTCATGCAGCGAGCGCTGAACTATGCGCCAGGCAGCCTGCCGCTCGACGCGCCCTGCCTTCTGGTGCTCGGGCTCGGCGCCGACAGCATCGGGGCGGCTCGACAAGTGCTTGAGGACGGGTTGGCGGCGGTCTGGGAAGAGGCCGGCATCATCGACGGGCTGGTGGCGAGTTCCGAGGCGCAAGCCGCCGCGATGTGGCGGCTGCGCGAGGAGACGGAGCAGATCGAGCGCGCGCATCCCATGGCGCCCTCCTTCGATGTGTCCGTGCCGGGCGGCGGGCTGGATCAATATGTGGCGCGCATCGAGGCGGGGCTGAAGACGCTCGACGCCTCTTACGCACCATACGTCTACGGCCATCTCGCCGACGGCAATCTGCACATCTCGATCAATTGCGACGGGCCGGTCTCGCATGAGCGGCACGCGGCGATCGAGGACGTGCTTTACGAGGGTCTGCGCGAGGCCGGCGGCTCATTCTCGGCCGAGCACGGGGTCGGGCTGGAGAAGCGCGATGCCTATGAGCGGCACGCGGACCCGGTGAAGCGGGATTTGGCGAAGGCGATCAAAGAGATGATCGATCCGGGTAATGTGATGAATCCGGGGAAGGTCGTAGGGTGAGGTTGGCGGCCCTAGCCTTTCGGAGTGCGACTCTTCCCCTACTCGCACTGGCGGCGCGGACCGCCGTCGAAGGGCTGGTAGGTGTTGTCCTGCGGATCGTAGGAGCGGTAGCGGCTGAAGCAGTAGTCGACGTGGTCGCCCGATACCGGGCGACCCGATGCCTGTTCCCGGGCGGCCTCTGCCTCGGGCGAAATCTCTTCCGGCGGGCCGCCATAGGTGGTGGCGTAGCCGTCGGCCGACGGGGCGTAGCCTTCCATCTCGGCCTGGTCGTCGCTCGTCTGATCGTCGCTCGTCCGGTCGTCAGGCATGGCGTTCTGGCGATCGCTCGCTGCTGTCTGGTCATTCTGGCCTGCGCCCGTCGAGGCGGTGCGGCCGTCGCCAGGATCGTAATAGGGTGAGACGCAGGGGCGCAGCTCGCCGCTGTAGGAGCGGTAGCTGTTTTCCGCCGGGCGGTAGCTGCGATAGCGGGTGGCGCACCATTGCAAGTGGGCGACGGGCAATTGCTGTTGCTGCGCCTTCTGATCAGCCGCGGCCGGCTGCTGGGTCGCGCCGGCGCCAGGCGCGGGCTGGCCCGGGCCAGAGACGTCGGGCAATGGCTGCAGTGGCGGCGCCGCAGGAGGCGCCATGGCCCCGCCAAGCGCCGTCGTCTGCGTTCCGCCATCCGCCTTGGCCGGCTCGCCAGTCTTGGCGGGCGCAGCCACTACCTGTCGGGCGGGAATGCGTTGAAGGTTCTGTTCCTGCCGATCGACCGGCTGGGCATCCTTCGTCCAGAGCTCGGAAACGCCGATCGCAGGCGTTGCCTGCCGCACCGGCTTGGCGGCGAGCAGCCAGGTGGCGAAGGCAAGCCCGCTGGCAAACACGGCCAGGGTCAACACGAAGCCGCCGGCAATTCCCAACAAAGCCTTCACGCAACGCTCCTTCAGCTCCCTCTCATAGAATGCAGGGCGCGGGATGGAGTTCCTTGTGCCGCGCAATGGGGCCAAAGTCGGGCGGGCACGCGCAGTCGCCGAACGCCGGTAACGCAGATCGTCGCGGTCTAAGGTTTGTTGATATTCAGGATTCCCATCTTGGCTTGGTCGTGATTCAAGCTTTTGATGGAACGATTCGTGCTGA
>NZ_VFTW01000010.1:0-183815 GCF_006440815.1 Mesorhizobium sp. B2-8-3 | reverse complement strand
ACCGACCAGAGTTTCAGTGCCATCATCCATCTCGCTGCCGCCGTCATAAACTCACGATGAATCTCAACAAGCCCTAGCCCAGAATGCCCGGCAGGTTGAGCTGGTGCTCCTTGGCGCATTCAATGGCGATGTCGTAGCCGGCATCGGCATGACGCATGACGCCGGTCGCCGGGTCGTTCCACAGCACGCGCTCCAAGCGCTTGGCGGCATCCGCCGTGCCGTCGGCGACAATCACCATGCCGGCGTGCTGCGAGAAGCCCATGCCGACGCCGCCGCCATGATGCAGCGACACCCAGGTGGCGCCGGACGCGGTGTTGAGCAGCGCGTTGAGCAGCGGCCAGTCGGAAACGGCGTCCGAGCCGTCCTTCATCGCTTCGGTCTCGCGGTTCGGCGAGGCGACCGAGCCGGAATCGAGATGGTCGCGGCCGATGACGACCGGCGCCTTGAGCTCGCCCTTGGCCACCATCTCGTTGAAGGCGAGGCCGAGCCGGTGGCGGTCGCCAAGGCCGACCCAGCAGATGCGCGCCGGCAGGCCCTGGAAGGAGATGCGCTCGCGCGCCATGTCCAGCCAGTTGTGCAGATGGGTGTTGCCGGGGGTGAGCTCACGCACCTTGGCGTCGGTCTTGTAGATGTCTTCCGGATCGCCGGAGAGTGCCGCCCAGCGGAACGGACCGATGCCGCGGCAAAACAGCGGGCGGATATAGGCCGGCACGAAGCCCGGGAAAGCGAAGGCGTTCTCGAAACCCTCGTCCTTGGCGACCTGGCGGATGTTGTTGCCGTAGTCGAGCGTCGGCACGCCGGCGTTCCAGAACGCCACCATCGCCTCGACGTGCTCGCGCATCGACGCGCGGGCGGCTTTCTCGACGGCCTTCGGATCGCTGACGCGCTTCTCGCGCCACTCGGCCATCGTCCAGCCCTTGGGCAGATAGCCGTTGATGGGGTCGTGCGCCGAGGTCTGGTCGGTGACCATATCGGGACGGATGCCGCGCCTGAACATCTCCGGCACGATCTCGGCGGCGTTGCCGAGCAGCCCGACCGACTTCGCCTCGCCGGCCTTGGTCCAGCGGTCGATCATTTCCATCGCCTCGTCGAGCGTCTCGGCCTTCTCGTCGAGATAGCGGGTGCGCAGGCGGAAATCGATCGAATCCGGGTTGCACTCGATGGCAAGGCAGGAGGCGCCGGCCATGACGGCGGCCAGAGGCTGGGCGCCGCCCATGCCGCCGAGGCCGCCGGTCAGGATCCACTTGCCCTTGAGGTTGCCGTTGTAGTGCTGGCGGCCGGCCTCGACGAAGGTTTCGTAGGTGCCCTGAACGATGCCTTGCGTGCCGATATAGATCCAGGAGCCGGCCGTCATCTGGCCGTACATCATCAGGCCCTTCCTATCTAGCTCGTTGAACTTCTCCCAGGTTGCCCAATGCGGCACGATGTTGGAGTTGGCGATGAGCACGCGCGGCGCATTGGAATGGGTCTTGAAGACGCCGACCGGCTTGCCGGACTGCACCAGCAGCGTCTCGTCCTCGCCCAGTGTCTTCAGCGACGCGACGATGCGGTCAAAATCGTTCCAGGTGCGCGCCGCCCGGCCGATGCCGCCATAGACGACTAATTCGTTCGGATTTTCGGCTACCTCCGGGTCGAGGTTGTTCATCAGCATGCGCAGCGGCGCCTCGGTCGTCCAGTAGCGGGCGTTGAGCTTGTCGCCGCGGGGGCTGCGCACTTCGCGGATGTTGTGGCGGGGATCGTTCATCATTATCCCTTTCGAGTAAGGCGGCGGGTCAGCGCCCGGCCCATTCAATGGCGGTTTCGAGGATGGTTTTCAGCGTGGCGCGGATCGGCGCTGCGTAGGTGGCGTCGTAAGGCACCGGCCAATTTTCCGGCGAACCCCTTTCCGACGGCTCACGCATGTAACCGCGGTTGGAGAGCTCCATCTGCAGCGCGTGCACGCCATTTTCAGGCCGGCCGAAGCTTCTGGTGATCCAGCCGCCCTTGAAGCGGCCGTTGACCACCCAGGTCTCGCCGGTCGCGGCGAGGATGGCGGCAACCTTTTGCTGCAGCACAGGATCGGTGCTCTTGCCGTCATTGGTGCCGAGGTTGAAGACCGGCAGCGTGCCTTCGAACAGCCGCGGCAGCACCGAGCGGATCGAATGGCAGTCGTAGAGCACGATCTTGTTGTGCATGCCGCGCAGCCGATCGATCTCGGCCTGCAGGGCGGCGTGATAAGGCTTGAAATAGGTCTCGCGGCGCTGGTCGATCTCGGCCGGCGTCGGCTCCTCGCCCATGCGGTAGAGCGGATCGCCATCGAAGGTATCCGTGGGGCAAAGCGTCGTCGTCGCCTGCCCGGGATAGAGCGAAACGCCCGACGGATCGCGGTTGACGTCGATGACGGTGCGCGAGATCGCGGTGTGCACGACGGTCGCGCCGAGATCGATCGCAAAATCATAGAGCTTGTCGATCCACCAATCGCAGTCGCGGCGCCCGAGCCAAGTCGAGACCAGCCGGTTGTCGAGGCCAGCGAGGTCGATGCCGGTGTGCGGGATCGAGACCAACAGCGGCGCGGTGCCTTGGGTGACGGTGAGCCAGGACGGCGGCGCCATCATGCGGCTCCCGAGATCGACGGCAGCGCTATCGCGCCGGCAGCCGTGATTGCGGCGCCGCTGCGCACCATGGCGATGGCCTTTTCCATGTCGGGATGGAAATGCCGGTCATTGTCGAGATGCGGCACTTCGGCCCGGACCAGCTTGCGCACCGCTTCCAGCGCTTCGCTGGACGCGAGCGGCTGATGGAAGTCGCAGCCTTGCGCCGCAGCCAGCAATTCGATGCCGATGACGGCGGTGGCGTTCTCGATCATGCCGAGCAGCCGGCGCGCGCCGTGCGCGGCCATCGAGACATGGTCTTCCTGGTTGGCCGAGGTCGGGATCGAATCGACGCTTGCCGGATAGGCCTTCTGTTTGTTTTCCGAGACAAGCGCCGCGGCCGTCACCTGAGGGATCATGAAACCCGAGTTCAGGCCGGGCTTCGGCGTCAGGAAGGCCGGCATGCCGGACAGCGCCGGATCGACCAGCATGGCGATGCGCCGCTCCGACAGCGAGCCGATCTCGCAGACGGCAAGCGCGATCATGTCGGCGGCGAAAGCCACAGGCTCGGCATGGAAATTGCCGCCCGAAAGCGCGGTGTCGTCCTCGGCGAAGATCAGCGGATTGTCGGTGACGCCATTGGCTTCGGTCTCAAGCGTGTCGGCGGCCTTGCGCAGCACGTCGAGCGCGGCGCCCATCACCTGCGGCTGGCAGCGCAGGCAGTACGGGTCCTGCACGCGCTCGTCGCCGACGCGGTGCGATTCACGGATGGCGCTGCCGGCCATCAGGTTGCGCAGCGCATCCGCCGTTTCGATCTGGCCGCGATGCCTTCTCAAAAGATGGATGCGCGGGTCGAAGGGCGCGTCGGAGCCTCGTGCCGCATCGGTCGACAGCGCGCCGGCGACCAGCGCTGACTGGTAGAGCACCTCGGCCTCGAACAGGCTGGCCAAAGCATAGGCGGTCGAGAACTGGGTGCCGTTGAGCAGCGCAAGGCCCTCCTTGGCGCCTAATGTCACCGGCTCCAGCCCATGCGAGACGAAGGCGACCTTGGCCGGGAAGCGGCCATGTGGGGTAAAGCATTCGCCGACGCCGATCATCACCGCGGTCATATGCGAGAGCGGCGCAAGGTCGCCGGACGCGCCGACCGAGCCTTGCGCGGGCACGACGGGGATGACGTCGTTGGCGAGCATGGCTTCCAGCAATTCGATGGTCTGAGGCCGCACGCCGGAGGCGCCCTGCGCCAGGCTGGCGAGTTTCAGCGCCATCATCAGCCGCACAACGGCGACAGGCATCGGCTCGCCGACGCCGGCGGCATGCGAAAGCACGATGTTGCGCTGGAGGGTTTCGAGATCGTCGGCCGGGATGCGGACGCTGGCGAGCTTGCCGAAGCCGGTGTTGATGCCATAGACCGGCTCGCCCTTGGCGACGATGCGGGCGACCGCCTCGGCGCTGGCCTTGATCTTCGGCCGGCAAGCGGCGTCAAGCTTCGGCACGGCGCCGCGATAGATGGCGCGCCAGTCGGCAAGCGTCGCGTTGCCGGGCGTCAGGGTCAGTTCGGTCATTGTCCTCTCCAGATACGGGCATGGAGCGGATTGAAGCCCATGCGGTAGACGAGTTCGGCCGGGCGCTCGATATCCCAGATGGCGAGATCGGCCGATTTGCCGGCTTCCAAAGTGCCGGTCTTGTCGAGAAGCCCCAGCGCACGCGCGGCCTCGCGGGTGACGCCGGCGAGGCATTCGTCGACAGTCATGCCGAACAGCGTCGCGGCCATGTTCATGGTGAGCAGCAGCGAGGTGAGCGGCGAGGTGCCGGGATTGGAATCGGTGGCGACAGCCATCTTCACGCCGTGCCGGCGGAACAGATCGACCGGCGGCTTCTTCGTCTCGCGGATGAAGTAGTAGGCGCCGGGTAGGATCGTCGCCACGGTGCCGGCCCTGGCCATCGCCGCGGCGCCGTCCTCGTCCGTATATTCGAGATGGTCGGCCGACAACGCGCCATAGCGGGCGGCAAGGGCCGCGCCATGCAGGTTGGAAAGCTGGTCGGCGTGCAGTTTTACAGGCAGGCCAAGCGCCTCGGCCTTGTCGAAGACGCGCGCCATCTGCTCCGGCGAGAAGGCTATGCCCTCGCAAAAACCGTCGACGGTGTCGGCGAGCTTTTCGGCGGCGACTTCCGGCAAAATGGTGCCGGAGACGAGATCGATGAACGCGTCCTTGTCGCCCTTGGCTTCGGGCGGCAGGGCGTGCGCGGCAAGACAAGTCGTGCGGACCGTGACAGGTCGCTCGTGACCCAGCCGGCGGGCGGCGCGCAGCGACTTCTTCTCGTTCTCGAGGTCGAGGCCGTATCCCGATTTCACCTCGACGGTGGTGACGCCTTCGGCCATCAGCGCGTCGAGACGCGGCAGCGTCTCAGCGACCAGCTCGTCCTCGCTGGCGGCGCGCAGCGACTTGACCGAGGAAACGATGCCGCCCCCAGCGCGCGCCACTTCTTCATACGTGGCGCCGGCCAGCCGCATCTCGAACTCGTTGGCGCGGTTGCCGGCATAGACAAGATGCGTGTGGCAGTCGATCAGGCCGGGCGTGATCCAGCGGCCTTCGCAATCGACGGCCTCGGCGCCCTGCCCGGCAGCGGCCGACATATCGGCCTCGGGGCCGGCATAGACAATAAGCCCATCACGCGCGACGACCGCGCCTTTCTCGACGATGCCGAGGCCGGCCGCGCCCTCGGCCATGGTCGCCAGTCGCGCATTGCGCCAGACCCGATGGCCGCTCTTGTTGTTTGCTCCACCCATCATCTTTTCCGTTTGCTTGGATGACGATTATGTATATACATATTGAAAAGCGACGCAAGTGGTAATGTCGCTCTCGCATCGAGATTCGGAGATAAAGGTGACGGCGATCTTTGCGGAACAGGCGCTGCTGCCCGGCGGTTGGCAGGGCAATGTGAGGATCGCTTTCAACGGCGGCCGCATCTCCACGGTCGAGGCCGGCGCTTCCGCGCAAGCCGGCGACGAGCGTCATGCCATCGTCCTGCCCGGCATGCCTAACCTGCACAGCCACGCCTTCCAGCGCGGCATGGCGGGTCTTGCCGAATTGCGCGGCCCTTCGGCCGACAGTTTCTGGAGCTGGCGCGAGGTGATGTACCGCTTCGCGCTGTCGATGACGCCGGACCATGTCGAGGCGGTCGCGTCACAGCTTTATGTCGAAATGCTGGAGGCCGGCTTCTCGCGGGTTGGCGAATTCCATTACCTTCATCATGATCGCGACGGAAAGCCTTACGCCAATATCGCCGAGATGGCCGAGCGGATCGCCGCGGCAGCCGCCGGCACCGGCATCGGGCTGACGCTGCTGCCTGTCTTCTATGCCCATTCGGCCTTTGGCGGCGCCGCTCCCAACGAAGGCCAGCGGCGATTCATCAATGATATCGAGCGCTTTGGGCGACTGCTTGAGAAAGCTCGCGAGGGCGTTCGCCCATTGGAGCAGGCTGTCGTCGGTGTCGCGCCGCACAGCCTGCGCGCCGCAACGCCGGACGAGCTCAATGCCGTCGCGGCGATGGCGCCGAACGGGCCGATCCATATCCATGTCGCCGAGCAGGTGAAGGAAGTCGAGGACTGCGTTACCTGGTCGGGCAAGCGTCCGGTCGAATTCCTGCTTGCCAACGCTACGGTGGACAAACGCTGGTGCCTGATCCACGCCACGCATATGACCGAGGCCGAAACGATCGCCATGGCCAAAAGCGGCGCCATCGCCGGGCTCTGCCCGATCACCGAGGCCAATCTCGGTGATGGCACGTTTGCCGCGCCGCTGTTCATCGAGCATGGCGGCCGCTTCGGCGTCGGCTCCGATTCCAATGTGCTGATCGGTCTGCCGGCCGAGTTGAGGCAGCTCGAATATTCGCAACGCCTCGCCCACCGCGCCCGCAATGTGCTGGCACGCGCCGGCGGATCCACGGGACGCGCGCTGTTCGACGCTTCGCTCGACGGCGGCAGCCAGGCGCTCGGCGCCGGCCCGTCGCGAATTGCCGCCGGCGGCCCTGCCGATCTCGTTTCGCTTGACCAAAACCATCCCTCGCTGGCCGGCAAGGCGGGCGACGCGATCCTCGACGCCTGGATCTTTGCCAATGGCGGCAATGTCGATTGCGTCTGGGTGCGTGGCGAAAAGCAGGTCAGCGGCGGCAAGCATGCGAGGCGCGAGGCGGTTGCCAAGCGGTTCCGCGATGTCATGACCGTGCTCTCGCAGAGCTGAACAGGAAACATCCGATGAGCGTTGTCGAAACGGATGATGTCGAGGGCGGCGAGATCCTCTCGCTGCATCAGCGCATCCTGTCCGACATCCGCGAAAAGATCCTCTCGGGCGCCTGGGCGCCGGGCCATCGCATCCCCTTCGAGCATGAGCTCACGGCTCACTATAATTGCTCGCGCATGACGGTGAACAAGGCGCTGTCGCAACTCGCCAAGGCCGGGCTGATTGAGCGCCGCCGCCGCTCCGGCAGCTTCGTGCGCCAGCCGCAGTCACAGGCAGCGGTGCTGGAACTGCACGATATCCGGATCGAGGTCGAGGCGCTCGGCCTGCCCTATCGCTATGAGCGGCTGGAACGCCTCAAGCGGCGCAGCAGCGCCGAGGACCGCGCGCTGCTCGGGCTTTCCGCATCAGGTCAGGTGCTGGCGCTGGAAGGTCTGCATTTCGCCGGCGAGCGGCCATTCGCGCTCGAGCAGCGGCTGATCAATCTCTCAGCCGTGGCCGAAGCCAGCGAGGAGGAATTTCTCGAGATCGCGCCGGGCCCCTGGCTGATCGGCCGCGTGCCGTGGAGCGAGGCCGAGCACCGCATCCGCGCCATGGCCGCCGACGAGACAATCGCCGACGCGCTCGACATCGACCCGGGCGCGCCCTGCCTGGTGGTCGAACGCCGGACCTGGAGCGCCGAGCACCCGGTGACGCATGTGCGCTTTGTCTATCCGGCCGAGAGCCACACGCTGGTGGCGCGGTTCACGCCGTCGCAGGGGTGAGTGATCCCCGCCCATCGCTGTCGTCATTCTAGGGCGAAGCAAGGAGCGAAGCGACGCGCGCAGAACCTAGAATCCATGCCGTGACGCTAAGGCTTTGCAACGTTTACAGAATTCTGCACCATTGCGCCCCACGTCAGAGGTCACGGCATGGATCCTCGGGTCAAGCCCGAGGATGACGATCGCGGTGGCGTGGCGGGACAGCGCCCCCCTCTGCCCTGCCGGGCATCTCTCCACAAGGGGGAGATTGGCAGTTCCGGCGCCGCGCCCTTACAGCGCCGCCGTCACTATAATTTCGACCAGATATTCCGGGGTGGCGAGCTTGGCTTCGCCGGTGGCGCGGGCGGGCGTGTGGCCCTGCGGCACCCACTTGTCCCATTCCGCGTTCATCTCGGCGAAGGTCTTCATGTCGTCCAGCCAGATGATCGCCTGGACGATCTTGGTCTTGTCGGTGCCGGCCTTGGCCAGCAATTCGTCGATGGTCTTCAGGATGTCGCGGGTCTGCGATGCGACGTTGCCGCCGGGTTCACCGACCTGGCCGGCCAGATAGACGGTGTTGCCATGAATGACGATCTGGCTCATGCGCGGGCCGACATCGATGCGACGAATGCTCATTGGAGGTTCCTTCGTTTGAGGGTCGCGCCTGTTTAAAGTCGCTTCCAACTCCGGGCAAGGCCGGGTCGCCAAATCCATGCGGCGCGCAAGAAGATTGAGTTGTGCCAATAGCCCGGCATGCCACGCTCTGCTGCGGATCCAGGCGCGTTCCCAACCGGGTCAAAATTGGCCTAGTTGGATTTTCCAGCCGGCTATGTCTATTTGGCAGGGAATTCCTTCAACGCGGATTGCCGCCCCTCACCCGGAGTGGCAAGACTGCGGCCAAAGAGATTGCGAGGACGACACCATGGAATACCGCCAGATCAGCGACGACTATTCAGTCTCCGGCCAGATCCAGCCGCAGGACATTGCCGCCATCAAGGACGCCGGCTTCAAAAGCGTGATCTGCAATCGGCCGGACGACGAGCAGCCCGGCCAGCCTTCCGCCGGGAGCGTCCAGGCGGCGGCCGAGGCAGCCGGGCTCGGCTTCCGCTATATCCCGGTGATCAGCGGCCAGATCACCATGGACAATGTCGAGGACCAGGCCCAGGCGCTCGACGAACTCGAAGGCCCGGTGTTCGCCTATTGCCGTTCAGGGGCGCGCTGCACCAACCTTTACGGGCTGATCCAGCAGCAGAGAGACTGAGGCTTAGCGCGTTGGCACGATGCCAATCCGCGAAATCCGCTTTCCTATATCGGCAGCGCGCCGGTTTCCTTCAGCGTCTCCAGCACGATCGCCGTCTTCACGTGCTGTACCGATTCGTGCGGCAGGAGCACGCCGTTGACGAACTCGGACAATGATTTGAGGTCGGGCGTCACCACCTTCAGGATGTAATCCATCTCGCCGGTCAGCGCGTGCGCCTCCTGCACTTCGGGCAGGCGCGCCACCAGTTCGCCGAAGCGCCGCGCGTTGTCGCGGTTGTGGGTGGCCAAAGTCACCGAGATGACGTTGACCAGCGAAAAGCCCAGGCGATCGCGGTCGAGCACGGCGCGGTAGCCCTTGATATAGCCATCGTCCTCCAGCCGCAGGCGGCGGCGCGAGCATTGCGATGGCGAGAGGTTCACCCGCTCTGCCAGATCGTTGTTGGTGAATCGCGCATCATCCTGCAAAAGCGCCAATATCTTGCGGTCAAATTGGTCAAGGCGCGCATCATCCATGGATTTTTCTCCAATCATGCACAATTTGCGCGCATGATGAGCATTTCAAGCGGTTGAATGCAAGCACCGTGCGGACGCTCCGCGCTATCATCGTGAAAGTTGGCCAAGCACGGTCGCAACAGCTTTCGGAGGACTGCCATGGGCCCCTTCCCGCACGACGCCCCACCCGCCAAGATCAACAAGCAAAACCCCGCCGGCACAGACGGTTTCGAATTCGTCGAGTTCGCGCATTCGGAGCCCGAAAAACTCGCCGAGCTTTTCACCCGAATGGGCTATGTCGCGGTGGCCAAGCATCGCAGCAAGGACATCACCGTCTGGCGCCAGGGCGACATCAACTACGTCGTCAATGCCGAGCCCGGCTCGCACGCGATGAAGTTCGTCGAAAAGCACGGCCCCTGCGCCGCCTCGATGGCCTGGCGCGTGGTCGATGCCAAGCATGCTTTCGACCACGCCGTGTCGAAGGGCGCCACACCCTATGAAGGCGCCGACAAGGCGTTGGACGTACCGGCAATCGTCGGCATCGGCGGCTCGCTGCTCTATTTCATCGAGGCCTATGGCGAGAAGGGCTCGGCCTATGACGCCGAGTTCGAATGGCTGGCCGAGCGCGACCCGAAGCCCGAAGGCGTCGGCTTCTATTTCCTCGACCACCTCACCCACAATGTCTATCGCGGCAACATGGACAAGTGGTGGGATTTCTACCGCGACCTGTTCGGCTTCAAGCAGATCCATTTCTTCGACATCGACGGCAAGATCACCGGCCTGGTCAGCCGCGCCATCACCTCGCCCTGCGGCAAGATCCGCATTCCGCTGAACGAGTCCAAGGACGAGACCAGCCAGATCGCCGAGTATCTCAAGAAGTACAATGGCGAGGGCATCCAGCACATCGCGGTTGGCACCGACGCCATCTACGAGGCCACCGACAAGCTCGCCGCCAACGGGCTGAAGTTCATGCCCGGCCCACCCGACACCTATTACGAGATGTCGCATGACCGCGTGAACGGCCATGACGAGCCGATCGAGCGCATGAAGAAGCACGGCATCCTCATCGACGGCGAAGGCGTCGTCGACGGCGGCACGACCAAGATCCTGCTGCAGATCTTCTCCAAGACCGTCATCGGGCCGATCTTCTTCGAGTTCATCCAGAGGAAGGGCGACGAAGGCTTTGGCGAAGGCAATTTCCGCGCGCTGTTCGAGTCGATCGAGCAGGACCAGATCAAGCGTGGCGTGATCAAGCTGGACGGCAAGGCGGCATAGCCAGCCGAAGGACCAAACCGCCGGCTATCCTAAAGGCCGGCGGCCTTCCGCAGAATCTCGTTTATCCGGCTCTGGCAGCCCGGTCCGCCGGCACGGAAGCAGGCGACCACATCGCTGTCGAGGCGCGAACGCGCCTCGATGCGGTAGCTCAGCCGCGTCGCCTGGACGAAGACCACCAGCATGGCCAGCGCCCAGTGCCCGAACAGCACATAGAGCGCTTCGCCAGGTATCGCCTACCCCTCGTATTTCTCGACCTTCTGCTCGATGGCGCCGAAGATCGAATGTCCGGCTTTGTCCTTCATCTCGATGCGCACCGTGTCGCCGAAACGCAGGAACGGCGTCTTGGGCTCGCCGCCCTCGATGGTCTCGATCATGCGCAGCTCGGCGATGCAGGAATAGCCGGCGCCTCCCGCCGAAACCGGTTTCCCCGGGCCGCCATCGAGCTTGTTGGAGACGGTACCCGAGCCGATGATGGTGCCGGCGGCGAGCGGCCGCGTCTTGGCGGCATGCACGATCAGCGCCGGGAAGTCGAAAGTCATGTCGATGCCGGCATTGGCGCGGCCGAATGGCTTGCCGTTGAGATCGGCGAGCAGCGGCAGGCTGACCTTGCCGCCGTCCCAGGCATCGCCCAATTCGTCCGGCGTGACCGCGACCGGCGAGAAGGCCGAAGATGGCTTCGACTGGAAGAAGCCGAAGCCCTTGGCCAGTTCCGGTCCGGTGATGGCGCGCAGCGTCACGTCGTTGACCAGCATCACCAGCCGGATCGCCTCTCTTGCCGCGTCCAGCCCGGCGCCCATCGGCACGTCGTCGACGATGACGGCGACCTCCGCCTCCATATCGATGCCGAATGCTTCCTCGGCCATACGGATCGGGTCGCGCGGCGCGATAAAAGAGTCCGAGCCACCCTGGTAGATCAGCGGATCGGTCCAGAAGCTTGCCGGCATCTCGGCGCCGCGGGCTTTGCGCACCAGTTCGACATGGTTCACATAGGCCGAGCCGTCCGCCCATTGATAGGCGCGCGGCAGCGGCGAATGGGCGTCATGCTCGTGGAAGCGCGCCGAAGGCACCGCATTGGTCTCCAGCGATTCCGCCATCGCCGCCAGATGCGGGGCGATGCGGCGCCAATCGTCGAGCGCGGCCTGCAGCGTCGGCACCAGGAACGAAGCGTCGGTGAACCGGGTCAGATCGCGCGAGACGACGACCAGTTTTCCATCGCGCGTCCCGTTCTTCAATGTGGCAAGCTTCATGCGGTTTCCTCTCCTGATGCGGCCTTCTGACCGCTTAACTCCACAACAAGGCGGTCTCGGGCAATCGTCAAGTCACCGGCCCACGATTTCCTAGCAGCGGCGACCCAGTCGGCCTCGCCGATCGCGGGATCGTCGGCTGGAATGAGGTGGTTGAGCACCAGTCGCTTCACGCCGGCATCGCTGGCGATGTGACCCGCCTCCTCGGCGAGGCTGTGGCTGGCGAAAAGGTGCTCTTTCAGCCGAGCGCCATTGCCGGTCCTAGCGACCAGCCTTTCCAAACCTTCCTCCAACATGGCCTCGTGGACGAGGACATCGGCCCCTTTGGCAAAGTCGGCCAGCGGCGGAAAGAACGCCGTGTCGGCGGAAAACACCACGCTTCTGCCGCCATGCTCGAAACGCAGCGCGAAACAGTCGATCACCGGCGGATGGTCGACGCGCAGCGCCGTCACCGTCAGGCCACCCTCCGCCAGGATGGTCCCCTCGCCAAATTCCTTGACGGAGACCAGTTCGCGAATATCTGGCCGCCCCTCGTCGACGATGCGGATCTCGATGTCGAACTCCATCGCCCGGCAGAAATGCAGCCAGTGGTCATGGGTGCCTGACGGCCCGTAGACCGTCACCGGTGTCGCCAAACCCGCCGTCCATGCGGTGTGGATCAGCGGCCCGAGCTCGAGAAGATGGTCGGAATGGAGATGCGTGATGAAGATCAGGTCGAGCGCCTTGAGGCCCATGCCGGCATCGACCAGGCCGCGCGTGACGCCCAGCCCGCAATCGACGACGATACTGCGCCCGCCGATCTCCAGCAGCGACGAACTCGGCCAAGGTCCGCCCGGCCGGACCGCTGGGCCGCCCTTTGAGCCAAGCACGACCAGCCGATCCAGCTTTTCGGTACTCAAGACCAGTCGCCCTCGGGCGTGCCGTTAAAACGCTTCTTCAGGTCGGCCCAGCAGTCGATGTAGTTCTCCTGCAAGGTGCCGAGTTCCGCAGCGTAGCGCGTCAGCATCTGCGGAAAGCGTGTCTCGAACATGAAGGCCATGGTGTTGTCGAGCTTGACCGGTTTCAAGTCCGCTCGCGTCGCTTTCTCGAAGCCGGAGGCGTCCGGCCCGTGCGCCAGCATCTCGTTGTGCAGGCTGATGCCGCCCGGGACAAAACCTTCCTCCTTGGCGTCGTACTGGCCGTGGATCAGGCCCATGAACTCGCTCATGATGTTGCGGTGGTACCAGGGCGGCCGAAACGTGTTTTCCGCCACCAGCCACCGCGGCGGGAAGATGACGAAGTCGACATTGGCCGTGCCCTCTTCGCCGCTCGGTGCCGTCAGCACCGTGAAGATCGACGGGTCGGGATGGTCGAACAGGATGGCGCCGACCGGCGAAAACGTCGCCAGATCATATTTGTAGGGCGCATAGTTGCCGTGCCAGGCGACGACGTCGAGCGGCGAATGGCCGAGCTCGGTGACATGGAACGAACCACACCATTTGACGATCAGCCGGCAGGGCGTCTCCTTCTCCTCGAACCAGGCGCAGGGCGTCTTGAAGTCGCGCGGATTGGCCAGGCAATTGGCGCCGATCGGGCCGCGGTCGGGCATGGTGAATTTGGCGCCGTAGTTCTCGCAGACATAGCCGCGCGCTTCCTTATCGGCGAGCTCGACCTTGAAGACGAGGCCACGCGGCAGCACGGCGATCTCGCCGGGCCGAAGCTCGATCACACCCATCTCGGTGACGAAGCGCAGCGCGCCGAGCTGCGGCACGACCAGCAATTCGCCGTCGGCGTTGAAGAAATGGTCGTCCTCCATCGAGCGGTTGGCGACATAGACATGCGCGGCCATGCCTGACTGTCCGACCGCGTCGCCCGCCGTGGTGAAGGTGCGCATGCCGGAGATGAAGTCCGTCGGTTCGCCGGGCATTGGCGTCGGATTCCATCTATATTGGCCGAGCGCCAGCTCGTGGTCGCCGATATTCGGCCCGGTCTTCCATAAGGGATAGCTCGCCCCCTTGAAGCGGCCGGTGTGTTTCACACTCGGACGGATGCGGTAGAGCCAGGAGCGCTCGTTGGTGCCGCGCGGAGCGGTGAACGGAGAGCCCGAAAGCTGCTCCGCATAGAGGCCGTAGGCCGGCCGCTGCGGCGAGTTGCGACCCTGCGGCAGCGATCCGGGCAGCGTCTCGGTTTCGAAGTCGTTGCCGAAGCCCGGCATGTAGGAAAAGGCCATCGGTTCCTCCCGGATTGACCAAACTGGTTTCATTTGTAACCATTGAAAATGTAACTATCAATGGCAACGCTGAGACGCGGGACATGATAAACGGAAGCGACGCGGCCAACGACCGCGAAATCCTCGAGCTGGAAAGCTTCCTGCCCTACCGGCTCTACCGGCTGGCCGACACCGTCAGCCGCGAATTCTCGCGCGTCTACAAGGAACGCCATGGGCTGACCCGGCCGGAATGGCGCACGCTGTCAGGCCTCGGCCAGCGCGGCACGATGACGGCGACGGAGCTCGGCGAGCAGTCGGCCATGCACAAGACCAAGGTGTCGCGCGCGGTGGCCGAGTTGGAGCGACGGCGTTGGCTGACGCGAACGCCGGACGAGAACGACCGCCGCGTCGAGCATCTAGCGCTGACCAAAGCGGGGCTCGCGGCCTATCGCGAGATGGTGCCGCTGGCGAAGGCGTTTGAGCAGGCGTTACTGGGGAGGTTGAGTGCGGGGGAACGGACGGCGATAGCGAAGGGTGTGGCTGCGCTGGAGGCCAGCTTGGCGTCAGACAGGGTATAGATGTTGACGCGAGGCCCCCCTCTCTGTCCTGCCGGACATCTCCCCCTCAAGGGGGGAGATCGGCAGCTTTGGCGACGGCGCTCATCTTGCAGCGTCCGCGATTGGCGAAGGCCGGCGTGACGGCTGATCTCCCCCCTTGAGGGGGAGATGTCCGGCAGGACAGAGAGGGGGCGAAGGAACTCGACATCTCTCCACAGGCCCCTACCAATCCATAACCACCTTGCCCGAACTGCCGCTGCGCATCGCATCGAACCCGGCCTGATAGTCGTCGATGCCGATACGATGGGTGATCAGCCCCGAGACATCCAGCGGCCCCTGCACGAGGGCGATCATCTTGTACCAGGTCTCGAACATCTCGCGGCCGTAGATGCCTTTCAGATGCAGCATCTTGAAGATCACCTTGTTCCAGTCGATCTCGAAGCCGGTGGGCGCGATGCCGAGGATGGCGATCTTGCCGCCATTGTTCATGGTGTCGATCATGTCGCGGAAGGCGGGGGCGGCGCCCGACATCTCCAACCCGACGTCGAAACCTTCGGTCATGCCGATCGACGGCATGATGTCGCGCAGCTTTTCCTTCGAGGCGTCGACGACGTGCTGGACGCCGAGTTTTCGCGCCAGATCCAACCGCACCGGGTTGATATCGGTGATGACGACCTTGCGCGCGCCGACGCATTGCGCGACCAGCGCGCCCATGATGCCGATCGGCCCGGCGCCGGTGACCAGCACGTCCTCGCCGACGAGATCGAAGGACAATGCGGTGTGTACCGCATTGCCGAGCGGATCGAAGATCGCCGCGATCTCGTCCGGCACGTCGTCGGGGATCGGCACGACATTGTGCTGCGGGATGGCCAGATACTCGCCGAAGGCGCCGGGGCGGTTGACGCCGACGCCCAGCGTGTTGCGGCAGAGATGCCCCCTGCCCGCGCGGCAGTTGCGGCAATGGCCGCAGACGATATGACCCTCGCCCGAGACGCGCTGGCCGACCTTATATTCGGTGACCGCGGCGCCGAAATCGGCAACGGTGCCGACGAATTCGTGGCCCGTCACCATCGGCACCGGCACCGTCTTCTGCGCCCACTGATCCCAATTGTAGATATGGACGTCGGTGCCGCAGATCGCGGTCTTCTTGACCTTGATCAGCACATCGTTGGGGCCGATCTCCGGCACCGGCACCTGTTCCATCCAGATGCCCGGCTCGGCCTTGGCTTTCACCAGCGCCTTCATCATGTTGGACATCAGACGCTCCTCAAAAATCTTGCCTGTCTCGATGGATCGGTTTCATCAGTGCGCCGCCTCCAGAATGTTCTTCAGCCGGAGCAAGTCTCGATCGGTCGAACGCCGAACGGCCAGGGCGATAAACGGTGCCACGAGACGGGAAAAGCCTGTCGGGGTGCCGCGATTCCGGAGCGCCATATGGGTAGCGCCTTCTCGGGTATCGCGCCATGCATAACTCGTTTCCATGGGAAACGGTCCTTCGGCAGTTCGCATCACCAGCCGCTCGCCCTGCACGAGATCTACAATTTCGTAGGTGTAAACAAGCCGCCGTCCGAGGAACTGCGCCACGAATGCAATTCTCGATCCTACCTGCGCGGGTCGGGGCGTCTTCCATTCGACCGATTTGATATTGACGTACCAGCGGGGCACGTTGTCCGGATCGGCGGAAAAGGCGGCGACGACCGCGCGTGGCCTGGCGATCTCGATCCTGCTCGTGACATCGATCGTCATGGCCGACTTCTGTTTTCCTCGGCGTGGGTCAAGCGATTACACCCAGTTCTTTTCCCACGTCGCCGAAGGCCGCGACCGCCCTGTCGATATCGGCGCTGGAATGGGCGGCCGACATCTGCGTGCGGATGCGGGCCTGGCCCTTCGGCACCACCGGGAAGGAGAAGCCGATGACGTAGATGCCGCGCTTCAGCATGCGCGCGGCCATCTCCTGCGCCAGTGCGGCGTCGCCCAGCATCACCGGGATGATCGGATGATCGGCGCCGGCCAGCGTGAAGCCGAGCTTGCCCATCTTGGAGCGGAACCGGTCCGCATTGGCATATAGGCGCTCGCGCAGGGCGTCGCCATGACGGATCAGGTCGAACACCTTGATCGAGGCGCCGGCGATCGCCGGCATCAGCGTGTTGGAGAAGAGATAGGGTCGGGAGCGCTGGCGCAGCCAGTCGACCACCTCGCTCTTGCCCGACGTGTAGCCGCCGGAGGCGCCGCCCAGCGCTTTTCCGAGCGTCCCGGTGATGATGTCCACCCTGCCCTCGACGCCGCAATGCTCGGCCGAGCCGCGGCCGTTCTTGCCGACGAAGCCGACCGCATGGCTGTCGTCGACCATGACCATGGCGTCGTATTTCTCGGCGAGGTCGCAGACGCCGTGCAAATTCGCGATGATGCCGTCCATCGAGAACACGCCGTCGGTGGCGATCAGCCGGAAGCGGCAGTCCTTCGCCTCCTTCAGCCGCGCTTCGAGGTCGGCCATGTCGTTGTTGGCGTAGCGGAAGCGCTTGGCCTTGGAGAGCCGGACACCGTCGATGATCGAGGCGTGGTTCAGCGCGTCCGAAATGATGGCGTCCTCCTCGCCGAGCAGCGTCTCGAACAGGCCGCCATTGGCGTCGAAACAGGAGGAGTAGAGGATGGTGTCGTCCATGCCGAGGAAAGACGAGATCGTCGCCTCGAGCTGCTTGTGTTCCTCCTGCGTTCCGCAGATGAAGCGCACCGAGGCCATGCCATAGCCGTAGCGGTCGAGCGCGTGCTTTGCCGCGTCGCGCAAATCCGGGCTATCGGCGAGGCCGAGATAGTTGTTGGCGCAGAAGTTCAGCACCTTTTCGCCGCCGACCTCGATCTCGGCGGACTGCATCGAGGAAATCACTCGCTCGGACTTGTAGAGCCCGGCCGATTTGAGGCCCTGGAGCTCGCTGTCGATGTGGGAAAGGAATGCTTTGCTCATGGTCCGGCCCTGTTCGGTTCGAGGCCGGACTGTCGCGCCATGGCTGCAAAAAATCCATCGCAAAAGCGACCGCTTCGGTGGCGCCGCGAAAGCCCGCTCGCAATTCTTTGCGAAGGCGCGGCCGCGATACGATCAAAAATGGGGTGAGCGGGAAAGGACATGATAACCATCTTGCGAGCTTTGCCGCGCCGCCGCTCTTGCCGCCAGCGTCCCTTGCCGACCTGTTAACCCTTTCAAGGCAAGCGTTTTCCCGCCACGAATCCAGGCAGAAATCCGTCGACCGGAGGGGTCACCCAGTTATGTCGCAGCAGCCAGTGCATAGCGTTTCGCGCAAGCTGATCCTGCTCATCAAGACCGGCTATTGGCTGGCGCTGGCGATCATCGCCGCCATGGTGGTGGCCTCCTTCATTCTTCTGCAGCAATTGATGGCGCAGCAGCAGCACAATCATGCGCTGCTCGACATCGTCTCGACGCAGAAGGCACTGTCGCAGCGCATCGTCTTCCTGGCCAGCGCCACCGGCGCCGCCTCGCGCGACAAGCAGCCGGCACTGGTCACCGCGCTCAAGCAGGCGACGGGCGAGTTCGAGACCAACTACGACCGGCTGCTCAAGGAAACCGGCGCCGACCCGCTCTCGCCGGCGCGCAACGACCCGAAGTCGATCGAATACGTCCTGTTCAGCAAGCCTTTCCACCTCGATTACTTCTCGATCGGCCTCGTCGCCAATGGCGACAGGCTGGTCTCGTCCTTCGCCTCGCAGCTTGGCATGCAGAACGACGGCTATAAAGGCAGCGGCGAACGCGTCGGCCTCGACGCCTCCGTCGCCAACGCGACGATGTCCGGCTATGCCGCGCTCGGCCAGCGCATCAGCGCCTTCGCCGACGAAAAATCCAGCAACATCCTCGACCTGCATCGCACGCTGTTCTTCGCCACGCTCGGCGTCATCGTGCTGGTCGCGCTGTTCATCTTCCGGCCGATGTCCAACGCCATCCTGCGCAAGACGCGTGAGCTGGTCGATGCCCGCAACTCGATGGCCTTCATCGCCGTGCATGACGGCCTGACAGGGCTGCACAACCGCACCTTCCTCACCGACCATTTCGAAACGCTGATCAAGGGAGCGCACCGCCGCCGCGAGCGCCTTGCGGTGATCCAGCTCGATCTCGATCGCTTCAAGCAGATCAACGACACGCTTGGCCATGCCGCCGGCGACTATGTGCTGGTGGTGACGGCGCAGCGCATGCGCGATTCCTGCCGGGCGTCCGATCTGTGCGCCAGGCTTGGCGGCGACGAGTTCGTCATGATCCTCAACGGCGCGGGCACCACCGAGGACATCCATGCGCTGGCCAAACGCATCCTCGATGAGATCAACGAGCCGATCACGTTCCAGGGCACGACCATCATGCCCGGAGCCAGCGCCGGCATAGCGGTTTATCCGGTCGACGCCGACAACGCGCAGGACCTGCTCGTCCATGCCGATCTCGCGCTCTATTCCGCCAAAAAACTCGGCGGCGGCAATTTCTCCTTCTTCTCCGAGGAACTGCGCCGCGAACTCGACTATCGCAAGCAGCTCGAACAGGACATCCGTACGGCGATCGCCAACAGGAGCTTCGAGGTCTATTTCCAGCCGCAGGTGTCGCTGACCAGCGGCAAGATCAGCGGCATCGAAGCGTTGGTGCGCTGGAAGCACGAGACGCGCGGCATGATCTCGCCTGGCGAGTTCATTCCGGTCGCCGAGAAATGCGGCTTCATGCCGGATATCGGCCGCATCGTCATCGGCAAGGCGATCGAGGAAGCCGCCGAATGGGACCGCGCCGGCATCGATTTCGGGCGCATCGCCGTCAATGTCTCGGGCACGGAGCTGCGCGAGTCCGATTTCGACACCTTCCTGTTCGGCACGCTGGAGCGTGCCGGGCTGCGGCCGCAGAAGCTGGCGCTGGAAATTGTCGAATCCGTCATCCTCGACGACGAGAAGACCGGCATCGCAGCGAAGCTCCGCCACATCCGCGCCGCCGGCGTGCATCTCGAGCTCGACGATTTCGGCACCGGCTATGCCTCGCTCAGCCACGTCAATCCGAACGAGATCGACCGGCTGAAGATCGACCGCCGCTTCGTCCAGAACATCAACGAGAACGGCGACAATTCCAAGATCGTGCGCGCCATCACCGAGCTTGCCCGCGGGCTCGGCATCTCGATCGTCGCCGAGGGTGCGGAGACCGAAGCCGAGCTCGACTCGCTGATGGCGATCGGCTGCGATCAGGTGCAGGGCTATTCGATCGCCTTCCCGATGCCGCAGGACAAGGCGCGCGAATGGCTTTTGGCGCGCAGCCCGAAGAAGGCGAAGCTGAAAGTGCTGCAGGGCAGCTTGGCTTGAGATGCGCCGATATTCAGGTGAGGCCGGCCTGCAAATGGCGGCTTCATGCGCTTCCGGCCTTCGCCGGCCGAAGCATTCCTGAGTGACGTGGCAGTTAAATTAGGGCTACGGCCGGCGTAGGCCAGTTCTCGGAAACCACCATTTTCGATTCGGCCTGACCTGAATCTCAACGCATCTCGGCATCCAGCCATGCTCGATAAGATCCACGCTGCCATAGCGTCTTGCCATGATCGCAAGCAGTTCTTGCGGATGCCGCTTCGTTTTATCCTGTCGCTTCTGCTGCTTGTCGCGTCGCCGGCTTTGGCCGCCGACCGCACCGTATATCTCACCTTCGACGACGGGCCGCTGAACGGCACCAGCAACATCCTCGACGTGCTGCAGGCCGAGCAGGTGCCGGCGACGCTGTTCATGGTCGGCATGCATGCCGAGGCGAACGCCACCAACCGGGCACTGCTGCAGCGGGCGAAATCGATGCCGCTGGTGACGATCGGCAACCACAGCTACAGCCATGCCTACAATCACTACCGGCATTTCTACGGCGACACCGAAGGCGTGGTCGCCGACATGCTCAGGGCGAACGCCGTGCTGGGCTTGAAGCCGGCCGTGCATGCGCGGCTGCCAGGACGCGACGTGTTCCGGCTGCCCAATTACTCGAAGGACGACAATTCGCTCGGGCTGGCGGAGGCGGGACGCGAGGATCCGGACTACGAGTTCGTCGCGGCGTCGGGCTTCTGGCTCTATGGCTGGGACCACGAATGGGTACATGAGGACAGCGGCAAGCCGGTGCAGAGCGTCGACCACCTCGTCAGCGAGATCGATCATCTGTTCGGCTACGGTCGTTTCGCCAAGCCGAACAAGCTGATCCTGCTCATGCATGACGAGATGTTCCAGGACACCTTCGACGGCAAGGCGAAGCTGACCGCGTTGATCGCGGCGCTCAAGCTGCGCCACTACGCCTTCGGCGCGATAGCGGGTTACGACTGAGGCGGCTCAGCGTTGCGCCTAAGTGCGGCAAGCACCTCCGTGAATTCGGCGAGCTTATCATCGGGGATACCAGCCCGCAGACGCTTGTCGAAGGCGACCGCCGCGAGGCGCAACTTTTCGAACAGCGCTTCGCCGGCCTCGGTCAGCGCCACCTGATGGACCCTGCGGTTTTCGGGATCGCGACGGCGCGTCAGCAATCCTTGCGCCTCCATGCCGTTGAGGTGGTGGGTGAGAGTCGCGCCCTGGATACCGATCATCCCGGCAAGCTCGCGCTGGTTCGCCAGTTCCTTCGACTTGACCGAGAGCAAGGTCACCCAGACCGGCAGCGTGCCGCCGGCCTCAACCATCGCGGCATCGAAAGCCTGCGCCACCACTTTCGAGGTGCGGGCGAGATTCATGCCGACGGGCGGACGGTCAAACGGTGTCATGACCTGACAGTAGAGCAAAGCGATTGGAACATGAAACCTGGCTTCATGATTGACATCTAACCGTTAGATATCTAACTTTGTCTTATTGATGGCGTCGACATGCTGCGACGCGCGGCGGGCGGCAGAGAGGAATGCGGTCATGCAATATGTCTATATCGTCACCATCGGTCTGCACGTCATGGCCGGCGTGTTCTGGGCCGGCACAACCATTGCGGTTGCCCGCGATCCGGAGATCAAGGCGGAGCGCTTCATCCGGCCGCAGCTCGGCGCCTCCGGCCTGGCGTTCCTGACCGGCATACTGCTCTGGTATTTCTTCCACGAAGGGGCTTTCGGCTCGATGGAGAAGGTGCTGGCGCTGGGCATTTTGACGGCGCTGATCGCCGCCGGCGTGCAGGGCGCGCTTGTCGCCTCCGCCAGCAGACAGCTCGCCGGCGCCGATCAGGCGACGCAAACCCAGCTGCGGGCGAAAATGACCAGAGGCGAACGCATCGCGGGCGGGCTGCTGGTCATCACCGTGTTTTGCATGGCGTCTGCCAAGCTGTTTTGAAATCGCACGGCCGGCAAAACCGACCGGGCGCGGCGCGCAACGGACCAAGCGGCAGGTGGCTCTCCTTGCAAAGGTCCGTTGCGCGTCACAACCCTCAGATCCTGATCCCGAACCGTATGCCGTCATAGATGGCGGCGTGGATGTTGCGCGAGGCGACAGCGTCGCCGATGCGAAACATCACGAAGCCGCCTTCGGCATTGCAAGCGGGGAAGATGTCGCCGCCGCTCACCAGCCGCTCATAGTCGACCGCGCCGCCGTTCTTCGACAGGGGTTTGAGCGACAGATAAAGATCGTCGAGCGGCACGGTGCCGTGCTCGACCACCACCTGGTCGATGCGCCGCTCGCCGCGCCAGCCGTCGGCGAAGTCCGACGCCAGCTCGGCGACGAGCTGATTGCCCTCGCGGCGAACCGAACGCAGGCGGGTGTTGATGGTGACGGTGACGCCCTTCTCATGGAAGGCGCGCATGTAGGGCACGTGGTTCAGGCCGCCCATTTCCGGCGCGAAGAAGCGCTCGGGCGAAACCAGTTCCAGCTTCGAGCCACTGTTGGCGATCAGCTCGGCGGCGCCCATGCCCTGATGGCCGCCATTGTCGTCGTAAAGCAGCACGTTCTCGGCCGGCTTGACGCTCCCGGCCATGATGTCCCAGCTCGAGGTGACAAGATTGTCACCGGCCGTCAGCGGCGGGTTCTGCGGCATGCCGCCGGTCGCCACGATCACCACATCAGGCGCCAACGCCAGCACGTCATCCTTCTCGGCCCAGGTGTCGTAGCGGATCTCGACGCCGAGACGGTCGAGCTCGGCCAATCGCCAGTCGATGATGCCGATCAGTTCCTTGCGGCGCGGGTTCTGGGTTGCGAGCCTCACCTGGCCGCCTGCCTGGCTGGAGGCTTCGAGCACAGTCACCTGATGGCCACGCTCGGCCGCCACGCGGGCGGTCTCCAGGCCGCCGGCGCCAGCGCCCACCACCACGACTTTCTTCTTCGGTCCCTCGCTCTTGGCGATGACGTGCGGAATGGTCGCCTCGCGGCCGGTCGCGGCGTTGTGGACGCACAGCGCCTCGCCGCCCTCATAGATGCGGTCGAGACAATAGGTGGCGCCGACGCAAGGCCGGATCTCGTGCTCGCGGCCCTCCATCACTTTGCGGATGATATGCGGATCGGCGATATGGGCGCGCGTCATGCCGACCATGTCGAGCTTGCCGGTGGCGATGGCGTGGCGGGCGGTGGCGACGTCGGAAATGCGCGCCGCGTGGAAGGTCGGGAACTTCGTCGCCGCCCTCACCTCACCGGCGAAATCGAGATGCGGCGATGAGCGCATGCCGGTCACCGGAATGACCTTGGTCAGCGACGCATCGGTTTCGATCGTGCCGCGAATGATGTTGAGGAAATCGACCTTGCCGGAATTGGCGAGCCGCTTGGCGATCTCGACGCCCACCTCCTTCGAGATGCCCTTTTCGAAATCCTCGTCGGCGACCATGCGAATACCGACGATGAATTCTTTACCGACGGCGGCACGCACCGCGTCGAGCACCATGTCGGTGAAGCGCAGCCGGTTGTCGAGCGAGCCGCCGAACTCGTCGTCACGATGGTTGGTCAGCGGCGACCAGAAGCCATCCATCAGATGGCCGTAGGATTCGAACTCGATGCCGTCGAGGCCGGCCGCCTGGCAGCGCTGCGCGGCCGAAGCATAGTCGGCGACGATGCGCTCGATGTCCCACTCCTCGATGGTCTTCGGGAAGGCGCGATGCGCCGGCTCGCGCACCGGCGAGGCCGACAGCACCGGCAACCAATCGGCCTTGTTCCAGCCCGTGCGGCGGCCGAGATGGGTGATTTGGATCATCACCTTGCAGTCATGCTCATGGCAGGCATCCGCGAGCTCAGCCAGCCACGGCACGATCCTGTCGTCATAGACATGCAGATTGCCGAAGGCGGCCGGGCTGTCGCGCGAGACGATCGCCGAGCCCGCCGTCATGGTCAGCGCCATGCCGCCCTTGGCCTTTTCGGCGTGGTAGAGCCGGTAGCGCTCCTTCGGCATGCCGTCCTCGGAATAGGCCGGTTCATGGCTGGTCGACATCACCCGGTTCTTCAGCGTCAGGTGCTTGAGTTGGTAAGGTTGGAGAAGCGGGTCGCTGCTGGTCATCTTCTTCCTGCCGTTTCAAAATCAAATTGTGCTAATGAGCGCGCCGCGCCCGATTGAACGCGGCGCCAGATGATCGCGCTGCCGCCCGTCGAACCGTCGGCGGCAGCAAGGAGTTGCCCATGACCGACGCCAAGAACCTCACCCAGCTCGGCAAGCACGTCGAGACGCCACAGAGCCCCGAACAGGCGGTCCTGGAGACCGTGCCGTTCCAGCGCGGCGACGGCCCGCCGGCGATCGTGCGTTTCACTTGCCCGGAATTCACCTCGCTCTGTCCGGTCACCGGCCAGCCGGACTTCGCCCACATCGTTGTCGACTACGCGCCCGACCGGACGCTGGTGGAATCGAAGTCGCTGAAGTTGTTCATGACCTCGTTCCGCAACCACGGCGCCTTCCATGAGGAATGCACGGTCATGATCGGCCGCCGCATCGTCGAGGCGACGAAACCGCTCTGGCTGCGCGTCGGCGGCTACTGGTTCCCGCGCGGCGGCATCCCCATCGACGTCTTCTGGCAGACCGGCGCGCCGCCCAAGGACGTATGGCTGCCGGATACCGGCGTCGCGCCTTATCGCGGAAGGGGTTGAAATTTGTTGCGAGAAGCCGGCGGGACAGCGCCCCCCTCTGTGCAGGACAGAAGGGTGCGCGAAGGATCGCCGGCGCTGATCTTTAATCGCCATCACTCGCACTGGTACTGGCTGAGCGCCCATTCGCCGGTCACCGACAGAAGATCGGAGATCTTCCAGCCGCCGCCGACCTTCTTCAGCTTCCATTCAAGGCGATGCTGGTGGCCTTCGACGACGAAGGCGACGACCACCTTGGCCTGATCGCCATTGACGGCCTCGATGGTGCGCAGGCTCTTGTCGATGGCGAGCTTGTCATAGTCGGCATTGTCGAGCGCCATGTTGGGATCCAGGCATTCGCCCTGCCCCGAGGCGCGCAGCGCATCGCTCTTGTCGAGCACGGTTTTCGCCGGATCGACGAAGTTCTTGCGCTGGGCCGGATCGAGCTCGAGCCCGAGATGTTCGTAGAAGGGCTTGACCACCGCCGTCGGCGATCCAGGCAGGACAGGCGCGGGCGGCGGCAGTTCGACCGGCTTGCTTTCCGGCGCCTGGGTTGCGGCGGGCGGCGAGGTATCGACCGCCGGCGGCGACTTGCCGACCGCAGGCGGCGACTTGTCGTCCGCCGGCGCATTGTCGCCCGAGGACGCGCTCGGCGGCGGCGCGCCGAAGAGCCCCTGCGCCGAGGCGCCGCCGTTCAGCCCCGCGGCCAGCATCGACAAGCTCGACAACGAAAGGACGAGACGACGAAGCACGGCATCACTCCGTCGAGGCGCCGCATTCCAGCGCACTGAGCTTCCAGCCGCTGGTCTTGGAGGTGATGTCGGCGATCTTCCACTTGCCGTCCACTTTCTTCAGCGACCACACCATTTCGCGTTTGGAGTCATCGCCTTCCGGGAAAAGATTGAAGTTCGCCGTCACCTCGGCGGTGTCGCCATTGACGGTCTCGGCGAGCTTCAGCGTCTTCGACAGGGTCTTCTGATCGAAATCCTGGGCGTCGAGGCCCGGGTCGAAATCGATGCAGGACACCTCGTCGGGCTTCTCCTTCTGCGCCTTGTCGTTGGCTTCGAACAGCCTGGTGACCGGCTCGGTGAAGCGGTCGCGATATTTGGCGTCCGCCTCGAACTTCACTTCCGGCACGTAGAAGAACTTCACGGCGTTGGATGCCGGCCCGGCAAGCGTGGCGCCGGGCAACGCAATCGACATGGCAGCGGCAAGCACTATCGGCTTCATGCAGGATCTCCGGAGGTTCGGCGGCGTGGTGGCAAGATCGCCACCACGCATCCTGCATATCGGCTTTTTTGCGGCTCATGAAGTCCAGGCGCGCTCAGGCATCCAGCCAGACGTTCTGGAAGTCCATTTCGTAGGTCTGGTGCATCGTGTAGTTCTTCACCTTCTTGTTCATATGGCAGTAGAGCTTCTGCCAGAAGGGCTGGACGATGACGCCGGAGTCCTGCAGGATCGTCTCGACATCCTTCATCACCTCCTTGCGCTTGGCGACGTCGATGAGCGACAGCGCCTCCTTGAGCTTGGCGTCGAAATCCGGGTTGGAATAAGCCGTTTCGTTCCAAGCCTCGCCGGTGCGGTAGCCGAGCGCCAGCACCTGGACGCCCAGCGGGCGCATGTACCAGATGGTCATGGAATAAGGATATTTCGTCCAGTCGTTCCAGAAGGTCGAGCCCGGCAGCACCGTGCGCTTCACCTTGATGCCGGCGTCGCGCAACTGGCCGGCGATCGCGTCGCCGGTATTCTTCTGCCATTCGTCCTCGACCGTGATCAGCTCATGCTCGAAGTCGGCCTGGCCAGCGTCGGCCATCAGCTTCTTGGCGCCGGCGGCGTCGCGCTCCTTCTTGGGCAGCGGGTAGTATTCGGGATGGATCGGGCTGACGTGGTGGTTCTCGCCGACCGTGCCGCGCCCATTGTAGCCGAGCTGCATCACCTGGTTGTTGTCGACCGCCATTTGCAGCGCGTTGCGCACCCGCTTGTCGTCATAGGGCTTGTGCGTGACGTTGGTGCGGGCAACGAGCGTGGTTGCCGTCGCCACCTCCGATTTCACCAGATCCATCTTGTCGAGCGGGTCGATGAAGTCGGCCGGCGTCTCGAAATCGAGATCGATCTCGCCGGAATCGAAGGCATTCAGCGTGGCGTTGAAGTCAGTGCCGTAGTCGATGAACTCGACCCCGTCGAGCGGTGCTTCGCCGCCCCACCACTTGCCGTTCTCGCGGCGCTTGACGACCGCCTTCGACCCCACCGAATAAGACACCAGCTCGAAGGCTCCGGTGCCGATCGGCTTCTTGATCGGATCGGCGCCATCCTTGTCGAAGTCGCGGTGGACGACCAGGGCCGGATAGTCGGTGAGGCCCGGGATGATGGCGATATCGGCTTCGTTGAGCTTCAGCTTGACCGTGTGGTCGTCGACCTTGGTGATCGCGCCATCCTTGGCCTTGCCGGTCTTGGCGTCGATCAGCGCGCCGACACGGGCGGCCATGGAATTGCCGGACGCCCCCTTCTCGCACCAGCGGTTCAGATTGGCGACCACATCGTCGGCGTTGAAGGCATCGCCATTGTTCCAGGTGACGCCCTTGCGCAGATGCAGCGTGTATTCGGTGGCGTCGTCATTGACGTCCCAGCTTTCGAGCAGCACCGGCTCGAAGGTGAACTGGTGCGTGTAGCGTACCAGCGGCTCCAGCCAGGTGCGGGTGATGTTCGCCATCTCCGTCCAGTCATAGGTGCGCGGGTCCTTCTGCGCCTTGACCGACATCGCGACATGCAACGTTCCGCCCTTCTTGGGCTCATCGGCGAGTGCCTTGGTCGGCGCGGCAAGGCCGAGCATGCCATAGGCGAAAGCCGTCGACGCGCCGAAGGCGCTCGCCAGAGCCAGGAATTCGCGCCGGTCGACACGACCCGCCCGCGCTTCCTCTGCCATCGCTTCGATAGCGGCCGGGACCCGGTCACCATTGCTTCTGAAAAGTGTCATTCTCGTTCTCCCATTGATTTCTTCAGGTCTTCGCCCGGTTGGTTTCAACTAACGCTGCTATCCATCAACTAACGCTGTCCGGCAGCTTTTCCTCACGCCGCGCGATCAAATCCGCGAGACCCTCGGCAATGCCCTCGTCGAGCTTCGGTTCCTGGTAGTCGGCGAGCATGGCGCGCGCCTTTTCGCGACCGCGCGTGTCATGGTCCTTCGCGCCTTCGGCGTTCCATTGCTCGAAGGAATTGAAGTCCATGATGTTCGGCATGAAGAAGGCGCTCTCGAAATGCTCGAGCGTGTGCTGCGTGCCGAGGAAATGCCCTTGTGGACCGACCTCGCGGATCGCCGCCATCGCTTCCTTGAAATCGTCGAAAGGCACGCCGCCGGCATATTTATACCAGCCGACGAGCTGCTCGCAGTCGGTGGCGAATTTCGAATAGCCGCAGGTGAGGCCCGCTTCCAGCCAGCCGGCGGAATGCCAGATGTAATTGGCGCCGGACAGGATCGCGGCATGCATCAGCATGTTCGCCTCATAGCCGGCCTGCGCGTCGTTGAGCTTGGAGCCGACATGGAAGCCGGATGTGCGCCAGGGCAATTTGTATTTCCTGGCCAGCGCGCCCATCAGATACATCATCTGGGCCGCCTCCGGCGTGCCGCCCATCGGAGCGCCGGTCTTCATGTCGACCGTGACCATGAACTGGCCGTAGATCTGCGGCGAGCCCGGGCGGATGAGCTGGGTCAGGGCCACGCCGGCAAGCGCCTCGGCGTTGACTTGCGCCACAGCCCCGACGGCGGAGGCCGAGGTCGACGCGCCGCACAGCGCGAAGGGCGCCAGGATCAGCGGCTGATTGTGGCTGGCATAGACCCGCATGGCGTCGATCATGGTGGCGTCCCACACCAGCGGCGAATTGCAGTTGGTGATCGCCACCAGCACAGGGTTGTCGCGCACGAAGTCCTCGCCGAAGACGATGCCAGCCATCGCCATCGTGTCCTCGGCGCGTTCCTTCGACGTCACGATGCCCATGAACGGCTTGTCGGAATGTTTCAGGGCCGAATGGATGATGTGCAGATGCCGCTTCGGCACGGCGATTTCCATCGGCTCGCAGATGACCGAGCTCGACGAATGCAGCGCCGGCGCCATGTAGGCCATCTTGTGGAAATTGTTGAGGTCGGCGAGCGTGCCGTAACGGCGCTTGTTGTCGAGGTCGCGGATATAGGGCGCGCCATACATCGGCACGAAGATCGAGTTCTTGCCGCCGACGCGCACGGTGCGCTCGGGGTTGCGCGCGTTGAGCGTGAATTCCGCCGGAACCTTCGAGACGAGTTCCATCAGCAAAGCGCGGTCGATGCGGACGCGCGTCTCCTGCACGTCCGCGCCGGCCGCTTTCCAGAGCTCGATCGCCCCGTCGTCGCGGAATTCGCACCCCACCTCCTCGAGGATCTTGAGCGATTCCTCGTGGATCAGCTCCACCGCCTCGTCAGGCACGATCTCATAGGCGGGGATCTTGCGGACAAGGGTCGGGAAGGACGCGATCGGCGCGCTTCTCAGCGCCTTGCGGCCAAGACGGCCACCGCCGCGGCGGTGGGTCTGTTCGGTCAATTCAACGGCCGGTGCGTTCATGGAGCCTCCTTCTTCCCGCCACTCACGTTAGCGAGGCAAAATATGGCTGTGACGCTGGAAAATCCTGATCTTCTGTATAAGCTCACCTTATGCGAAGCCTGCGCCACCTCCTGCCCTCAGCCGGCAGCCTCATCGTCTTCGAAGCCGCGGGCCGGCTGTCGAGCTTCACCGCCGCCGGACGCGAGCTCGGCATGACCCAGGCGGCCGTCTCCTATGCCGTGCGCGGCCTGGAGGAGCAGCTCGGCGCCAAGCTCTTCCAACGGCGCCACCGCCAGGTGATTCTGACGGAGGCCGGCGAGCGCTTCCATGCCGACGTTTCGCTCGGCCTGTCGCATATCCGCAAATCGGCGGAGGACCTGCGCCTGCAGGCGACGGGCGGGCACGTGACGCTTGCCGCCTCGACAGCCTTCGGCTCGTTCTGGATGATGCCGCGCCTGCAGCAGTTCCGCGACGAACTGCCGGGCGTCGACCTGCGCATCCAGACCGCCGACCGCGATCTCGACATCATCGCCGAGGGCATTCCGCTCGGGGTGCGCGGCGGCGTGCCGCGCGACTGGCCGGACTATCACTCGCTGTCGCTCTCCGACGAGGAGATCTTCCCGGTCGCGGGACCGAGCTATCTCGCCAAATTCGGCAAGCCGAGGACGGTCGAGGAACTGGCCACGCACCGGCTGATCCATCTCGAGGAGCCCTATCGCGAGGCGCCGAACTGGGACGAATGGTTTGCTTCGGCCGGAACCAGCCTGCGCAACGCAGAGCGCGGCTTGCGCATCAACGATTATGCCCTGGTGATCCAGGCGGTGATGGAGGGGCAAGGCATCTCGCTCGGATGGCGCCATCTGGTCGAGCGTCTGGTGGCATCGGGGCTGCTGGTGCCGGTGACGGACCATGTGATGCGGACCGGCATCGGCTTCCACGTGATCTGGCCGAAGAACCGCGACCTCAGCGACAATGCGCGCAGGGTCAGGGACTGGCTGGTGGCGCAGGCGTGAAACTGCGCACCGCAAGCCGGCGTATAGCCAGTTCACGGTGCGGCCGACAGGCTCACACCGAGCCGTCGTTCTTCAACCCGAGCACATCGATCCTGTCGATGGTCGGCGGTCCGGCAAACAGCGTCTCGGCATTGGCCATCAAGGCCTTGGCGATCTCGCCGGTGAGATGCGCCTCGCGCCCGGCTTCGTCGTGAAAGGCGTCGAAAACGCCGAAGACGCTTGGCGAAAGCTGCAGGGCAAACCAGATCGGCGTCCCGGCCTCCCGGTTGGCAAGCTGCAGCCCGGCCTGCAGGAAGGCGGCGACGTCCTTTTCCTTGCCGGGCTTGGCTTCGAAACGGGCGAACAGTGCAAGCTTGATCATTTCTTCTCTCCTTCGGTGCACGGCCAGATCGACCGTCGCGGAGCAGGGTCGCAGCACTAAAGCGAAAACAGTATTGGCAGAAATGACTTCTTTGATATCATTCTTGCCATGAACATTTCCGTACTTGTTCTCGACGGCGCATTCGACACCGGGCTGGCCTGCGTTCTGGACGTCTTCGGCACGGCCAACGAACTCGCCGCCATGCTGCCGGCGCCGCCCAACCGCTTCGTCACCACCATCGTGGGGGTTAGCGACAGCGTGCGCACCGCACAGGGAATGCAAGTGCCAGCCGTGCCGATTGGCAGCGAACCAGCCCCCGACTGGCTTTTGATCCCTGCGCTCGGCCAGAAAATGCCCGAGCCACTGGGCGCTGCCCTGAAGCGGAGCGATGTCGGCGCGGCGGTCGAAGCGATGCAGGCTCGTGCCGGCGACGGCACACGCATCGGCGCGGCGTGCATCGGCACCTTCGTTCTCGCCGAAAGCGGCCTGCTCGACGGACGGCCATCGACGACGACATGGTGGTTGGCGCCGATGTTCAGGCAGCGTTATCCCGGAGTACGGCTCGACGCTTCGCGCATGCTGGTCAATGACGGCCAATTCGTCACCGCGGGCGCAGCGCTCGGCCATATCGATCTCGCTTTGCTGGTGATCCGGCAAGCAAGTCCGGAACTCGCTGCGCTGACCGCGAAATATCTGATCGTCGACAGCCGGCCGCTCCAATCTGCCTACGCAATTTCAGATCACCTTGCCCATTCGAATCCGCTGGTCGAGCGCTTCGAACGCTGGGCGCGTGGACGGCTTGCCGACGGTTTCAACCTCGATGAGGCGGCCGCGGCGCTCGGCGCCAGCAAGCGCACACTGTCACGGCGCGTCAACGATGTGCTGGGCAAGACGCCGCTGTCCTTCTTCCAGGACCTGCGCGTCGAACAGGCGGTGCATCTCTTGAAAACCACATCGGACAGCGTAGAGGAGATCGCGGCCAAGGTCGGCTACGGCGATGGGGTGACGTTGCGCAACTTGTTGCGGCGACGGCTGCGCAAGGGGGTGCGCGAGATCCGCGCCGCCAGCTGATCCACCGCCGCCGTCATTCTGTCCCTCCCCCACCGGCCGCGAATCCGCCTATAATGATCGCATGCCCATCCGCCAGCTTTCCGAAACGATGATCAACCAGATCGCCGCCGGCGAGGTCATCGAGCGTCCGGCGAGCGTGGTGAAGGAGCTGGTCGAGAATGCCCTCGATGCCGGCGCCTCGCGCGTGGAGATCGTCACGGCGGGCGGCGGTCTGAACCTCATCCGCGTCACCGATGACGGCTCGGGCATTCCCGAAAAGGAGCTGGCGCTGGCGATCGCGCGGCACTGCACCTCGAAGCTCTCCGACGACATCCACGACATCCGCTCGCTCGGCTTCCGCGGCGAGGCGCTGCCCTCGATCGGTTCCGTCGCGCGGCTGTCGATCCGCTCGCGCACGGCAAGCGGCGACAGCGCGGCCGAGATCGGCATCGACGGCGGGCGCGTCTTACCGGTGAAGCCGGCGGCGGCCAATCGCGGCACCACGGTCGAGGTGCGCGACCTCTTCTTCGCCACGCCGGCCAGGCTCAAATTCATGAAGGGCGAGCGCGCCGAAAGCTCGGCCACCGGCGACGTGGTGAAGCGCATCGCGATCGCTTTCCCGGCCGTGCGCTTCACGCTTGCCGGTCCCGACCGCTCGACGCTGGAACTGCCGGCTACGGACGACACGCCGGAAGGCCGCCTTGCCCGCGTCGCGCAGGTGATGGGCAAGGATTTTCCAGACAATGCCATTGCCATCGATGCCGCGCGGGAGGGTGTCCACCTCGCCGGCCACGTCTCGATCCCGTCCTACACGCGAGCGAACGCGCTGCAGCAATATGCCTATGTCAACGGACGGCCGGTGCGCGACAAGCTGATCGCCGGCGCGATCCGGGGTGCCTTCGCCGACGTTCTGCCGCGCGACCGGCATGCGGTGACGGTGCTCTTCCTGTCGCTTGATCCATCGACCGTGGACGTCAACGTGCATCCGGCCAAGGCCGATGTGCGGTTCCGCGATCCCGGGCTGGTGCGCGGGCTGATCGTCGGCGCCATCCGCGAGGCGCTGGCCGGCGCTGGCATCCGCGCGGCGACGACGGGTGCCGCCGGCATGATGGCGGCATTCCGGCCGGGGGCGGCGCCCTACTCGCATGCCGGCCCGGCCAACGGCCATCGCAGCTACGAGGCCGCTTATCACGCTTCCGGCTCCGGAGGCTTCGATCCGTTGCGCTCGGCGCAGCGGCCACTCGACATGGGCTACGCTGAACCAAGGCCGCGGTCCAATGGCTTTGCCGAGAACGAGCAGGCCGCCTTCGACACCGGCCCGCTCGCCAGTGCCGACGCTCGGGCCGGCGTCGCTGAGCCGACCGAGGCGCTGCTCGGCATGGTATTGGGCGCGGCGCGCGCGCAGGTGCATGAGAACTACATCGTCGCCCAGACGCGGGATTCGCTCGTCATCGTCGACCAGCATGCCGCGCATGAGCGGCTGGTCTACGAGGCGCTGAAGAATGCGCTGCATGCGCGCGCGGTGCCGTCGCAGATGTTGCTTTTGCCCGAAATCGTCGACCTGCCGGAAGAAGACGCCGAGCGGCTGGCGATGCATTCCGACACGCTCGCCAAATTCGGCCTCGGTCTCGAGCGCTTCGGCCCCGGCGCGGTGGCGGTGCGCGAGACGCCGTCGATGCTGGGCGAGACCAATGTGCAGCAGCTGGTGCGCGACCTTGCCGACGAGATCGCCGACAACGACACCGTCGAGACGCTGAAGGAACGGCTGGACAAGATCGCCGCGACCATGGCCTGCCACGGCTCGGTGCGCTCGGGCCGGCTGCTCAAGGCCGAGGAGATGAATGCGCTGCTGCGCCAGATGGAGGCGACGCCCGGGTCTGGCACCTGCAACCATGGCCGCCCGACCTATATCGAGCTCAAGCTGGCCGACATAGAAAGGCTGTTCGGGCGGCGGTGATCTTGGCTGTTGCGCATTGCCAAGGTTGGTGAGATGTGCCTGAGCATCATTTCTTCAGATGGTATTTTCTTGTCTTGAGGTTGAGGACATAGTCGTTCGCGCTTGCGAATTTCCCGCCTCCAAAATCCACTGAAATGATGACCTTGCCGCCCTCCACCCATTTTTGCACGTTCATGTAAATGGGCGTCGTCGACATACCGGCGTTGCAGTCCTCGTCGTCGAAGCCGATCTCCTGAACGGCCTTCTTTTTCTTCTTATCGATCACCAGCATTTTCGTCATGCAGATGCCGGCGTCGGACTTCGTGTAAATCCCCGCAAATCTGTCGCGGTTCGTTTCAGCCCAAAAGGGAATTTCGACGGTCCCGTCGATCTTCAGGTCGCCTGTATCGTCGAGACTCGCGACCTTTCTGAGCGTAACGGGAAACTTGTCCACGCCTTTGCTCCAGCTTCCCGCCGCGCCGCTGTCACCGATCTCGAGAGAGAAAGGACATTCCGTGGTGTCGACAGGTGTCTTCGACCCCATCACCAACACGCGCTCGAATTCCTTGTCGTCCGCGATTTCGCACAGCGTGAGCCTTTGGCCGTCCGCCTTGCCGTAGATTGCAATGGGACTTTGCCTGGCGTCGTAGAAATAGCTTCCCTCGACGGTGATGCCGCTGCCGAAGCTGGCATAGCGCTGCAGGGAGAAATGGACCGGGTTCGGCCCGATGGAGCCTTCGTAGTTTTCCACCTGGTACCAGCCCGCGTCGGCTTTCCCGTTCAGCATGAGCAAACAGAAAAACGCGGCTACAAGCCCTCTTCCCATCCCGGTCCCCCTCATCAAGTCGGATCAGGATAGCTCGCCCTGTGCCTACATCACAGAGGGCATCGGTGACGGATCGCAAATCATCGATCGAGTCTGGAAACGATCCCAACTCTCTGATCTACCGCTTCAAATTCACCACGATCACGCCGCCCAGCGCCAGCGCGCCGCCGAGGATGCCGAGCAGCGACGGCACTTCGCCCAGCCAGAAGAAGCCGATCAGGGCGGAGGTCGGCGAGACGAGATAGAGGAAGTTCGAGGCGCGCGCGGCCGGCAGACGCGACAGCGCGGTCGCCCAGGCGGCATAGGCGATCAACGAGGGCACGATGCCGAGATAGATGACGGCGCCGAGACCGGCGGTGTTGGCGACCGCTGCCTGCGAAAACGCTTCCGGCAGGAACGGCGACAGGCAGAGCGCGCCGAGCACCATGTTGGAAGCGGATATCGTCAGCGGATGATGGCGGGCAAAGAGCGGCTTTTGCACGATGGTGTTGACGGCGGAACAAAGTGCTGAGCCCAGCACCAGCAGCGCGCCGGCGTTGAAATGCAGGCCGTGCCCGTCGGCGACCGCGATGATGCCGATGCCGGCGAAGGAAATGATGGTCCCCAGCCAGGCAAGCCCCGAGAAGCGCTCGCCAAGCAGCGCCATCGCCATGATGGCGGTGAAGATCGGGCTGACATTGATGATGAAGCCGGCCGCGCCTGCCGAGACGGTGAGCTCGCCGAAATTGAGCATGGCAGTGTAGAGCGCGACGAAGATGGCGCCGCCGAAGCCGAAGCGCCACAATTCGTCGATCCTGGGCAGCGCCGGGCGCTTCACCGCGAGGAAGATGGCGGCGGGAACCGCCGCGATGGCAAAGCGCAGCGCCCCTAACTCCAGCGGCTGGAAGGCGGCAAGGCCGGCGCGGATTGCCGGGAAAGCCGAGGCCCAGCCGATGACCGTCAACGTCATCGCGACCGCGGCGGCGGTGTCCATGCGCTGTGTCTCATTCAACGTGCCGGTGTAAGCGCTCATTGCCGTAACCTTGTCTTTCTGTGCCATGGACGCAGAAAACGCCATTGCCGGGCAATTGACAAACGACCAATTCGAGGGTCAGCTGTGAACATGGCTCACAGCTCTGACCAGATACTGCCGCTCGAAACCTTGCGCGCCTTCGATGCGGCGGCGCGTATGGGGAGTTTTTCCGCGGCGGCTGAAAAACTCAACCTCACCCATGGCGCGGTAAGCCGCCAGATCGCCAAGCTGGAGGGCTGGCTTGGCTTGAAGGTGTTCGAGCGCAACGCGCGTGGCGTGACGCTGACGATCGAGGGCAACCGCCTGCATTTGCGGACCACCGAGGCCTTCGCGCTGATCTCGTCCAACTCCGACCGCTGGGTCGAGCCGCGCGGCACCGCCGTGGTGCGGCTGGCCTCGATCCCGTCGGTGAGCGGGCTGTGGCTGATGCCGCGCATGGCCGTATTGGAGAACCATCCGACCAAGCTGCGCATCGTGCTCGACGTCGACAACCGCCAGGCCGACCTCGCCGACGAAGGCATCGACCTTTCGGTGCGCTGCGGGCGCGGCCGCATCCCGGGCCGCGTCTCGGTGCAGCTGTTTGAGGAGCATATTTTCCCGATCGCCTCGCCCGAGCTGGCGAAGGAGATCGGACGAGGCGACCCAGCCCGGCTGCTGAAATTCCCGCTGATCAACGATTCCGACGCTTCCGCTTGGCGCGCCTGGTTCGCGGCGCAGGACGTGGATTATCGCCCGCGCCCGCAGGACCGGCGTTTCGAAGACTATAATCTGGTGCTCGACGCGGCGGCGCACGGGCTGGGTATCGCGCTGGCGCGACCGCCACTCACGGCGGACCAGATCGGGTCCGGCCGTATCGTCGCGGTCGATGAGCGCGTCGCGCTCAATCCGGTGTCTTATTGGATGGACCGCCCGGTCGGCCGGCCGCGCGCGGCGGCGGCGGACCTTGCCAGGCGCATCGCCGAACAGGCAGGGCTTGCTCCGGAAAAGCTCGAAGCTTTCCTTCAGGACGACGGCTAAAGCGCGTCGCGCTGAAACGGATTCAGGCGACGCGCTTAAGTCTTTGTTTTGATGCATGTCGTTGTCCCAGAACCGCTGCGCACTTCCGGGCGACATGCATCGGAGCGTTTCACCGTTTCACGAAAACGGCGAACCACTCCATCTCCTTATTTTTTGACGCAATCCCGGACGGAAAGGCAACGGCGAAGTCGCCAAGCCTAATCGCTCACACTTTTCCTGGCATTGCTCTGAGCGGGGTTAGCGAAGCAGCAGCACCATGATCGTTGCCGTCACCGCAGAGACGATGGCCGTGACAACCGAGATCGTCCAAAGGGATATCGGCGCGGCTTCCGATCGCGGGGCGTGTCCAGCCGGGCGGACGGAGGCACCGCGCGGCTGAGGCGCGTTGGCATTGGCCGCGACCAGCGCTGCAGCGGAAGCGATGGCCGGCGAAAACGTGGATAATGCCGGCGCAACCGCGGGCCTGGACGTATTGTCGGTAACCGCCGTCGGTGGCGGTACGAAGCCGCGTGGGGCCTGATCGGTATCCGTCGCCGCCCGGCCGGTCGAGGGTCTTGCCGACGCATCGTCGGCGGCGGCATCGGGCTCCATGACGGCCCGGTAGGCGTCCTCGACCTCGGAGGACGACAAGCGTTGCGATGCCTGAGCGGCCTGGCGCGGCTGCGCGCTTTGCAGCGACTGGGCCGCGATTTGCGCCGCCTGCCCCGTCGTGGGCGCTGGCGGCTGGATCAGCGCTTTGATCAAAGCCGTCGTCGCCGGATCGGCCTTGGGCGAGGGCACCACTTGCGGCGTGAGCGCCTCATTGATCAGCGTGTTCAAGCGGGTCGAGGCGATGTCCATGCCGGCTTCCGGAAACCATTTTGCCGCTCAGCCATACTGGATGAGCATTGCGTCAAGCTTGACGTTGCTTGCGATTTGTGGCGATTGAAACCCGATGAACTCAAGCGTCCTTTCATGATGAACCGTTTCGAAGGCCCGGGCGGCAGGGAAGCCCGGATCCGTTATCTCGACGGCGACTTCCAGGTCACCAGTCCCGGCTCTTTCGTGCGCTGCGCGGTGACGGGCGAAAACATTCCCCTCGACGAGCTCAAATATTGGAGCGTCGCCCGGCAGGAGCCCTATGTGAACGCGGCGGTCTCGCTTGCCCGCGAGATCGAGATGCACCCGGAATTGCGCAAGCGGGGATAGGCCATGCGAGCCCATGGCACCGCGGCCATCGACCTCGACCGCTTAGGGCACTGCATTGAAAAACTTCAGGAAATCTCTCAAGACCCTTGTTCGCATGCCGCTTGTCATGCGTGCGAGATTGCGCGATCGGGCAGTGTCGAGGGCGCCCCGATTCAAGCTGACGGCCTGCGCCATCTTCCGTGAGGAAGCGCCGTTCCTGGCCGAATGGATCAGGTTCCACCAGAATGTGGGATTTGAGCATTTCTATCTCTACAACAACTTCTCGACCGACGACTTCAAAGCCGTGTTGAACCCGTTCATGCAGGAGGGGCTGGTTACGCTGGTCGACTGGCCGCGGCCGGTGGGGCAGCTGTCGGCTTATAGGGACTGCATCCGCAGGCACTGGCGTGAAGCGTTGTGGATCGGATTCTTCGACATCGATGAGTTTCTTTTCGCGCCCGACGGACGTGACGTTCCCTCGGTTCTGAGGGACTATCGCGACCTGCCAGGCGTTTGCGTCTGGCAAGCGTTCTATGGCTCCTCCGGCCATGTCGAGCGCCCGGAACGGCGGGTGGTCGAGGCCTACACGATGCGAGCCGGGCTGGACATCACGACGGTCAAGACAATCCTCAATCCCCGCCTGGTCTACAAGCCGGGCGTCCATCAGTCGAAATTCCTGTCCGGTGAAGGGATGGACACCCATCGACGGACCATCGCGCCCGGCGTGCCTCCCCAGCTCGATATCCTGAGGATCAATCACTATTGGTCGCGCTCGCTCGCCGACCTCGACCAGAAAATCCGGCGCCGCGACGCCTCGACTTCCGCGCTGCGCGACAGGGATTGGCATTTCGACTTCGAAAGCAAGCTCAATGTCGAGCGCGACGAGGCGGTCCTGAAGGCGATGCGGCGCGCAGGATAGCCGTAGCCACCTCCTCTTCCCCCTCCCATCGACGGTCCCAGGCCGTCATTTCAGTGCTGACACTTTCGCTTTTCTGAGGCTATTAGACAGCAAAGGGCGATGGGTACGGGGGTTATCGTGAAGGTTCTTGTGACGGGTGGGGCCGGCTTTATCGGCTCGCATCTATGCGACCTGCTGCTGGCACAAGAACGCCAGGTAATATGTGCCGACAATTTTTCGACCGGCTCGGAGGAAAACATCCGTCACCTTCTGGGCAATCCAAATTTCGAGTTTCTCAGGCACGACGTTACCGTGCCGCTCAAAGTCGAAACGGATGAGATCTTCAATCTCGCCTGCCCGGCCTCGCCCGTTCACTATCAGCGCATTCCGATCGAGACGACCAGGACCTGCGTCTATGGAGCGATCAACATGCTCGATCTCGCATGCGCTTCCGGAGCCAGGATCCTTCAGGCATCGACATCCGAGGTCTATGGCGATCCGCAAGTCCACCCTCAGACCGAGGCCTATTGGGGTCACGTCAATCCGATCGGGCCGCGCAGTTGCTACGACGAAGGCAAGAGATGCGCCGAGGCGCTGTTCTTCGACTACTGGCGCCAGTCGAAATTACCCATCAAGGTGGTGCGCATCTTCAACACATACGGGCCGCGCATGCACCCGTCGGATGGACGGGTGGTCAGCAATTTCATCGTCCAAGCCCTGCGGAACGACCCCATAACCATCTACGGCGACGGAAGCCACACGCGCAGCTTCTGCTATGTCGACGACCTCGTCGACGCGATGGTTCGGATGATGGCTACGCCCGACGATTTCGTGGGCCCCCTCAACGTTGGGAACCCGACGGAAGTCACGATCCTGGAACTGGCCGAACTTGTATTGGGTATCGTCGGCGGCAAGTCCAAAATCGAGTTCAAGCCCCTCCCGCAGGACGATCCCCGCCAGCGCCAACCCGACATAGGCCTGGCGCGAGCGACGCTGGACTGGTCTCCTCGCGTCACTCTCGAAGATGGGCTCGGCGAGACGGTTCGCTACTTCCGCCGGCTGATCGACGGCAATTGACGGCGGGCACCGGGCAAGCCGGCGCTGGATCTGAAGACCGCTTGATCCTTTTCGGCACCACGCTCGAAGCTCAGCCCCGCATCTTGCGCAGGCGCCAGGCGTCGAGCGTCTCGTCTACGATGCGTTCGGGCACATGATCGAGCTCGAACACGGCCTCGATATCGAGCACGTCCAGTTGGTCGAGGAAACCGGAGGGCGTCTCGCCATGGCGCAGCCGCGCGGCGTCCTTTGCCGTGGTGACGAGGCGCAGCCCCTCCTGCCAGGCAAGCGTCAGGAGGTCGCCTAGCTCGTCCTGGGCGTAGAAATGATGGTCCGGGAAGGCTCGCGACAGCGCGACTTCGCCGCCCGCGCCGCGCACCGTGTCGAAGAATTTCTCCGGATGGCCGATGCCGGCGAAGGCCAGGAAGCGGCCGCCGGCGAAGCGTGACGGGTTGGCCGGCTCGACCTGCGCCAGGAAGATTGGCCGGCCGGCGCGCGCCGCCTGGCGCACGACGCCGTCGGCGGCGGCCCCCTCGCCCATCTTCAGCAGGCCGCTGGTGAAGACCAGTTGGTCGACGACCCTGGCGCGGAGCGGCCCGCCCGGGATGACACGGCCGTTGCCGATGCCGAAGCGGGCGTCGACCACGACCAGCGCATAGTCGATGTGGATTCGCGCCGACTGGAAGCCGTCATCCATGATCAGGAAGTCGCAGCCATGTTCCTCGATGAGCAGCTTCGCGCCGGCGGCGCGGTTCGCCGTCACCGCAACCGGCGCATGTTCGGCCAGAAGCAGCGGCTCGTCGCCGACATGCTTGGCGGCGTCATGATGCGCATCGACGACATGCGGCCTGGCGAAAGACCCGCCGTGGCCGCGCGACAGGAAGCCTGGCGTGAGCCGCATGCGCCTGGCCTGCTTGGCCAAGGCAATGGCGACCGGCGTCTTGCCACTGCCGCCGACGGTCAGGTTGCCGACGCACAGCACCGGCGCCTCGACCTTCTCGCGCGGGGCATGGCGCATGCGGCGGCCGGCGACCAGCCCATAGATCGCCGATGCGGGCGACAGCGCAAGCACGCGCCAGTCCGGCTTTTCCCACCAAAAGGGTGGCGCTTCGCTGGTCATCGCGCTTGCCCCATGCGTCTCGGCTTCGCGCATGGACTTTTCCAAAAACCGGTCCCGATTTTTGGCATCATGATCTAGCGCCCGTTTGCGCCTTTCAGGCGCGCCTTGACGACCAGAGGCTGGATATAGGGCTCCAGCGATTTCAGCGTGCGGGCAAGCGCGCCGCGCATCTCGTCGACGGTGGCAGCACCGGCCGCCATCATTTCGTGGCGCGCCACTTCGTTGCTCAAAAGGAAATTGACGGCTCCGGTCAGCATGTCGCGGTCGCGCACCAGCTTGGCGCCGCCGCTGTCGAGCAGGCGCTGATAGGCCTCGCGGAAATTCTGCACGTTACGCCCGGCCAGCACGGCGGTTTCGAGCATCGCCGGCTCCAGCGGGTTCTGGCCGCCTTGCGAAGTCAGCGAGCGGCCGACGAAAGCGATCTCGGTCAACCTCAGATAAAGGCCCATTTCGCCGATCGTGTCGCCGAGAAGGATGTCGGTATCGTGGGAGATGCGGTCACCCTTGCCGCGCCTTGCCACGGACAGGCCCATGCCGGAAATCTGCGCGGCCAGCGCATCGGCGCGATCGGGGTGACGCGGCACGATGATGGTCAAGAGCCCGTGATGGCGCTTGTGCAGGCTGGCATGGACCTCCGCGGCCACGACCTCCTCGCCATCGTGAGTCGAGATCGCAGCCCAGGTCGGACGGCCGCCGATCTGGCGCTGCAGGGTGGCTAAGGCTCGCTCGTCGGCCGGCGGCGGGCTGGTGTCGACCTTGAGGTTGCCGGAGACGGTGACCGGCCTGGCGCCGAGCGCGCGAAACCGCTCGCCGTCGACATCCGACTGGGCGATGACGTGGGCAAGATTCTCGAACAGCGCCTCGGCAACGCCGGCGCGCTTCTTCCAGGACATGAAGGAGCGGTCGGACAACCTGCCATTGACCAGAACCTGCGGCACGTTGCGGGCGCCAAGCTCCAGGATGGTCATCGGCCAGATTTCCGATTCGGCGATGATCGCCAGTTCCGGCCGCCAGTGATCGAGGAAGCGGCTTACCGCGGGCTTGAGATCGAGCGGCACATATTGGTGGATGATGCGGTTGCCGAGACGCTCTTCGGCGACCTTGGCCGAGGTCACGGTGCCGGTGGTCAGGACGATGTTGACGCCATAGTCGAGGATGCTCTCGACCAGCGGCACCACCGCGATCGTCTCGCCCACGCTTGCGGCATGGATCCAGATGACCGGCCCTTCCGGACGGGGACGGCCGGCGACGCCATAGCGTTCGCGGCGGCGGACGCGATCCTCCTTGCCGCGCGAGGCGCGCCAAGCGACATAGGGGCCGATCAGCGGATAGGCGGCCGCCCCCGCATAGCGATAGGCAGTCAGGGCCGCACGCGCCCAACGCTCGCTCATTTGCCGCCGTCCACGAGGCGATAAGCCTCAGCCGTCGCGACATTGAGAGAGGCAGTAACCTCCTGGCGCTTGCGCTCCATCTCGGCATCGTCGGCATCGGCGGGCACGAAGACAGGCGGCCCCACGATGACCGCGGAGCGGCCGAAAGGCAGGTTGATGGTGGTCTTGTCCCAGCTCTTCTCCAGCACCTTGCGGCGGCTGGTGGCGATAGCCGAGGGCAGGATCGGCCGGCCGGAAAGCCTTGCCAGGAGAACGATGCCAAGCCCGGCGTCGCGCGGCGTGCCGTTCGGAATATCGGCAATCATGGCGACGTTCTTGCCCGCGACGAGCGACTTCTTGAGCGCGATCAAGGCCTTGGCGCCACCTTTGTCGAGATGCCTCGAACTGTTGCGGCCGCCGGAGCCGCGCACCGCCTCGATGCCGAATTTCTCGATCATCAGCGCCTGGAGCTCGGCGTCGGCGCTGCGCGAGACCATGGCGACCAGCTGCCGGCCCTTGGGGTAATAGGCGGGGGTCAAAAGATGCTGGCCATGCCAGAGCGCGATGATGCCGGGCTCGAGATGGGCATAAGCGCCGCCTGCTACCTGCGTCGAGCCCTCGACGAGCGGGCTGGTGAGGCGAATCAGCCGCAGGAACCAGGCGAACAGGCTGGCGATGAAGTTCTTGACGAAACTCGACTGCGCCAACGGCTCGCGGATACGCCGCCACAGCGTGCGCGTTCCGCCGCGCCTGGCGGCGCGCCGCCTGGTCGCCCCTTTCACCGCTTCATGCTCCATCGACGTCAACCGCCGACCTTCGATTCTGGATCGAGCAGACGGTGCAGATGAACAACGAAATAGCGCATATGGGCATTGTCGACACTGGCCTGCGCCTTGGCTTTCCAGGCGCCAAGCGCGGTCTGATAGTCGGGATAGATGCCGACAATGTCGAGGGAGTCGAGGTCACGGAACTCGGTTCCACCCAGCTTTTTCAGCTCGCCACCGAAAACCAGGTGCAAAAGCTGCTTCTTTCCGTCTTCCACGGCCATGCCGACCCTTCGCAGATTCATGAGTTTTGTGAAACGTTTAGCCCAAAGCGGCCGATTTTGGAACTGCGGGCCGACTCACCCTTGGTCAATGCCGGCAATGACGCCGGCAAGCACGGCAAGCAGCTCGCCGCTGCCGGCGGCGAGCGCGCCGTGATTGATCACCTCGCCGGCGTAGCGCGGCGGCTTGCCGGTACGGTCGAGCAATGCGCCGCCCGCCTCGGTGAGGATCAGATCGGCGGCGGCGATATCCCAGTCATGCGCGCTCGGCTTGACGAAGGTGGCGTCGAGCTTGCCTGCGGCGATCATCGCCAGCCGATAGGCAAGCGAAGGAATGTAGGCCGTCCGCCGCAGCCTTTCCTGCCAGGCCTGCGGCATCAAGTCGACCAGCGGCCTGGGTCCGCCGATATCAACGCTTTCGCCCAGCGGGCGCACATGGATGCGCTTGTCGTTGAGATAGGCGCCCTCGCCCGGCAGCGCCCAATAGGTCTCGCGCTTGGCCGGGCATTCGAGCACGCCGGCCAGCGAACGCCCGTCCTCGACCACGGCGACGCTGACGCACCAGGAATGCAGGCCGTCGAGAAAGCCACGCGTGCCGTCGATCGGGTCGACGACGAAGGTGCGGCGGGCCGACAGCCTGGCATGGTCGTCGGCAGTCTCCTCCGACAGCCAGCCATAATCCGGACGCGCCTTGAGCAAGGTCTCGCGCAGATAGGCGTCCGCGGCATGGTCGGCCTCGCTCACCGGCGAGGTGCCGCCCTTCATCCACACCTGCGGGCTGTTGCCGAAATAGCGCATGGCGATGATGCCGGCCTCGCGGGCGGCCTCGCGCAGCAGAGCGAGGTCGTCGCGGGCCTCATTCGAAGTCAATTGGTCAAGCGCCGGCAAGGGTCATCCCTTCAATCAGGAGCGTCGGCGCCGCCGTGCCGAAATTGCGGTCGAGATCGTTGGCCGGCACCATGTTGAGGAACATGGTCTTCAGGTTCGAGGCGATCGTCACCTCGGCCACGGGATAGGCCAGCGCGCCGTTGTCGATCCAGTAGCCGGAGGCGCCGCGGCTGTATTCACCGGTCACCATGTCGACGCCCTGGCCGAAGACCTCGGTGACATAGAAGCCGCTCTTCAACGACGCGATCAAATCCTGCGGCGAACGCTCGCCTGGCTCGATGGCAAGGTTGGTCGAGGATGGCGAAACCGACGAGCCGCTGCGCGAGCCGCGTCCATTGGTGACGAGACCGAGCTCGCGCGCGGCCGAGGTCGACAGGAACCAGTGGTTCAACACGCCCTTCTCGACCATCAGCAGCTTGTCGCCCTCGACGCCCTCGCCATCGAACGGGCGCGAGGCCTGGCCGCGCCGCCGCAAAGGCTCGTCGGTGACGGTGACGGCGGCCGAGGCCACCGCTTTGCCCATCATGTCGCGCAGGAAGCTGGTCTTGCGGGCGACCGCGGCGCCGTTGATGGCGCCGGCCAGATGGCCGGCTATGCCGCGCGCGACGCGCGGATCGAACACCACGTCGACCGGGCCGGTCGCCGCCTTGCGGGCGCCGAGGCGACGCACCGCGCGTTCGCCGGCCTTGCGGCCGATCTCTTCCGGCGCGTCGAGATCGGCGAAATGCTGGCGCGAGGAGAATTCATAGTCGCGCTCCATCGCCGTGCCCTCTCCGGCAATGACGCTGGTCGAGCGCGAGAAACGCGAGGCGACATACTGGCCGACAAAGCCATGCGAGGTGGCGAGAACCAGGCCGCCCAGGCCGGCGCCGGCGCTGCTGCCCGCGGAATTGGTGACGCCCTTGACCGCCAATGCGGCCGCTTCGGCGGCAAGGGCAGCTTCCTTGAGCTGGTCGGCGGAAACTTCGGTCGGGTCGAAGAGGTCGAGATCGCGCAAATTGCGGGCGAGCAGCGCGGGATCGGCGAGGCCCTGGAACGGATCCTCGGGCGAAACCCTGGCCATGGCAACGGCACGCTCGGCAAGCGCCTTCGGGTCGGATGCGGCGGTGGCCGAGACGCTCGCCACACGCTGGCCGACGAAGACGCGCAGCGACACATCCTCGCTCTCCGACGATTCAGTGCCCTCGACCTTGCCCAGCCGGACCGAGACGCCGGCCGAACGGCCGCGCACCGCGACCGCGTCGGCCGCGTCGGCGCCGGCGCGCCTGGCAGCCTCGACGAGCGCCGCGACGCGATCGGTCAATTTCGCTGCGTCGAGCTTATCGGTCATAAGGTTGTTCCTGTTTGTTCACGCGGTCTGCCAAGCCGGATCCGGCCGCGTCCATCCGTGGCTGCCACCGCACCATCTATGGATGCCACCGCACCATCTATTGTTCCATTGCCGCTTGTGCAATGGGCGGCGGGCAATCAGGATACCGCGACCAAATCGCCCAAAGCGACAGGAAGGGGTTCCGATCGCGGGAAGAGCGTTCACGCTCTGATGAAGGGGTTTGGCCGCGCGCGTCAGCGCCGAGCTGATGGCGCCGGGCTAAAATGGGGGAAGGATGGACTATTTCGTCGGTGGAGAGTTTACCTATGACTGGACCTCCCATCACCTGAAGTTTTGGGAGAAGCTTCTCGGCGACAAGGCCGGCACGGCGACGGCGGTGCTCGAAATCGGCTCGCTCGAGGGCCGTTCGGCGCTGTTTTTCCTGCAGTTCCTGCCAAAATCCCGCATCACCTGCGTGGACAGCTTCCAAGGCGGCGAAGAGCATGTCGGCTCGAAGTATGAATCGGACATGGCCGAGGTCGAACGACGCTTCGACCGCAATCTCAAGCCCTTCGCCGACCGGGTCGAGAAACGCAAGGGCCACACGGTAACGATCCTGCCGGGCCTTGCCGCCGAACACCGGCTATACGACGTGATCTATGTCGACGGCGACCATTCCGCCACAGCCACTTACAGCGATGCCCGACTGGCCTGGGACCTGCTCGACAATGATGGTGTCATGATCCTGGACGATCATCGGTGGCGGCCGGATCTGCCGATGGCCAGGCGTCCGGCGGCAGGGATCGAAGCCTTCCTGAGCCAGGTCGCCGGGGAATACGAGCTGTTGCACCGGGACCAGCAGATCATCGTTCGCAAGAACGGGATCGCCGCGGCCAAGTCATTCACGATCGCCGGACGCGACATCGGCGAACTGGCCGGCGGCGCGCTGTCGCCGCCGCTCGTCAGCTTCGTCGTCATCAACTGGAATTACGGCCGCTATGTCGGCGCTGCAATCGATTCCATACGCCGGCAGGACTATCCGCATTTCGAGTGCATCGTCATCGACAACGGCTCGACCGACGACAGCGTGCAGGTGATTGCCCGGCATGTCGAGGGCGATCCGCGTTTCCGGGTCGAGACGCTGGCGCAAAACGGCGGCCAGCTCGGCGCCGCCCTGTGGGCTCTGGACAAGGTGAATGGCGGGTTCGTCACCTTCGTGGACGCGGACGACGTGCTGTTCGACAACTACGCTTCGACGCACATCCAGGTGCATATGGCATTGCAACGCAGCGTCGGCTTCACTTCGGCCAACGTCGCAGAGATGGACTCGACAGGCACAGCCCTGACAGCCTCGTACCAGCAACTCCGGCTGAACAGACCGGGCGCGCAGCGAGGCCTGCGAGGTGAGCGGACCGTGCTGCGGCTGCCGACCGTCTCCCCGTCGCAATACCGGCTCCTCGACGCCAGCACTGCGACCATACCGCGTGCGCACGTCGGCTGGTTCTGGGCGCCGGGCAGCGCCAACATGTTCCGCACCTCGGTCCTGCATCTGCTGCGGTTGGACGATGGCAGCAAACCCTTGATGACGTCGGCCGACGGCTATTTCAATACGATATGCCATGCGGTTGCAGGCAGCGCGTTGATCGACATGCCCTTGTCCGGCTATCGCCTGCATTCAAGCAATTATTTCGCCACGGGCGAAAGCATGGAGGGCATTCGCACCGGAACCAGAGAATACGCGGCCAAATTGCGGAAATTCACATATGAAAGTGTCAAGTATCTGATCGAAGGAAGCGAAAGGTTCGACTGGCTTTTAGGGGGCGAGTTTTGGCCGGTCGTGGACCGGGTCACGCGAGAAAACCCCGACAGGTTGCGCGACTATTTCAGCGACGAGATTGCGGTCGAGATATTCAAGCGCAACGCGCCGCAATTGAGGTCTGTTTTCGGTGCCAGGAGGTTCAGCAGAGAGGTCCTGGCCCGGTTTTCCGGAGCCCAGGCAAGGTCTATCCTCGGAGCCGGTTTCGGAAGCCGAATTCCGATGCGCGTCCTCTCGAAGTCGCTGTCGCGCGATGTCCGCACCTTTCTGAGGATAGGAAGGACGCGGTAAATGGCGCTGCCAAAGGTTAGTTTCGTCATCATCAATTATAATTATGGCCGATATATCGCGCAGGCCATATCGAGCATTCTGTCACAGGATTACGCCGGGTTCGAATGCGTTGTCCTTGACAACAATTCGACCGATTCAAGTCGAGATGTAGTCAGGCAATTCGAAAATTCCGACGAAAGATTGCACATCGAATATCTGGACAGAAACCTCAATCAAATGGGTGGCTTCCTACATGTCATCGACCGCCTGTCGGGCGGGTGGTCTGTATCGTCGATGCCGACGATTTCCTATTTGCGAACTTCGCTGCGTTTCACGTCCAGCTTCACCTCGATTGCGGCGACCGTATCGCCGTGACATCGGGTGGCGTTTGTGAGGTTGATGGAACCGGCGCAATGCTGACGCCAAGCTACGCATTCTTTTTGCATAGCAACGCCGGTACCGCGATGTGTCCATGCGACATCGATGGAGTGCCACGTTTGCTAAGCCAGTCTGATCGGGAACTGTTGTGGCGACAATCGACGCTCATCGCGCCACACGAACATGGGTGGCATTGGTCGCCAGGTACAGCGAATATGTACAAACTATCGTTCCTGAAACGGGCACGGCCGATGTTGAATGTGGTCAACTCAACCTCCACCGACAACTATTTCATGCCGTTCCTGAGCGCCTTGGGCGGCTCGGCTTGCATTGACATACCGCTTTCGGCCTATCGGATACACGGCAGTAATCGCTACAGCGGCATTCCGGCAGGTCTAGGCTTAAGGTCGACCAGCAAACAATCCGTTGCACGCACCTCTGCAGACAGGAAAGCAATGGTCCGGACTCTGGCGTCGCGTGCCCGCGATTTCGTTTCCACACACCCGGAAACATTCTGGACGATAATGGACGCCACTCCTGTTCCCGACGGCGTTTCCCGGCATGACTATTTCAACGATCCAGTTATCCAGGATATACTGCGCGAACATTTTGACGAACTCGTCGCAGCGTGTGGTGAAGCACAAACCAGCAAAGAATTGCGTGCGCGCATGGGGCAAAAGAGCCACGACGTCTTTATGGCCAGGGTCCGCGATGGAAACGCCCGAGCGAACAGGACAGTGCCGTGAAGTGCTTGCAGCTCAGTGGCTCGCCACCGGCGCCCAGATCACGTCGTCGATCCTTGCGGCCCCCGTCGCCAGCATCACCAGCCGATCGAAGCCGAGAGCCGAGCCGCTGGCTTGCGGCATGTTGGCCAGGGCAGCGAGGAAATCCTCGTCCAGCGGATAGCGCTCGCCATAGACGCGCTCTTTCTCGTCCATCTCGGCGATGAAGCGGCGACGTTGCTCGGCAGGGTCGGTGAGCTCGCCGAAGGCGTTGGCGAGCTCGACGCCGCAGCAATAGAGCTCGAAGCGCTCGGCGACGCGCGGATCCTCGGCACTCGGCCGGGCGAGTGCCGCTTCCGAAATCGGATAGCCGTAAAGGATGGTGGCGCGCCCCTGCCCCAGCGCCGGCTCGATCTTTTCGACCATCACCCGGCTGAACAGGTCGGCCCAGTTGTCGTCGGGCGCGGTGCGCAGTCCGGCTCCGACCAGCGCTTCGTGAAGCGCGTCGCGATCGGTGCTGCCGTCGACCGAGACGGTCGCCAGGAGGTCGATGCCGGCATGGCGCAGGAAAGCCTCCGCCACGCTCAGCCGCTCCGGTTCGGCGAAGGGATCGGCCTCGCGACCGCGGAAACGGAAGCTTTTGGCGCCGGCTTTTTCCGCGGCGAGCGCCAGGAAGTCGGCGCAATCGTCCATCAGGCGTTCAATCGGATCGCCGACGCGGTACCATTCGAGCATGGTGAATTCAGGGTGATGCAGCGGCCCGCGCTCGCGGTTGCGCCAGACGGGGCCGAGGCTGAAGATGCGTTCCTCGCCGGCGGCGAGCAGCTTCTTGCAGGCGAATTCGGGCGAGGTGTGGAGATAGAGCAGCCGGCGCGACGCGTCGGGCCCGATCGCCTCGGTGGCGAAGGCGGCAAGGTGCGCCTCGTTGCCCGGTGAAACCTGCAGCGCCGAGGTCGTCACCTCGACGAAATCGCCTCGCGCGAACCAGCCGCGAAGGGCGGCGGCGATAGCATTGCGCGCCATCAGCCGTGGCCGGCGGTCGGCATGGATATGCGGCGTCCACCAGGGCGAGGCGGCGGTCATGGGCAGGAAAATCGCTTGGCAGGCTGGCGGTTCAGCGCAAGATGCGCTAGGGCGCAGGCGATGGCCGCCGTCGCCGCTTCGCGGAAATCGACGCCTGCAGGCCGAAAAACTCGAATGGGATCGAATACCGTGGTCAAGGTCATCGCCAGTTCCTTACGCAAAGGCAACGTCGTCGATAAGGACGGCAAGCTCTATGTCATCCTCTTTGCCGAAAACATCCACCCTGGCAAGGGCACGCCGGTGACCCAGCTCGACATGCGCCGCATCGGCGACGGGGTGAAGGTCTCGGAGCGCTACCGCACGACCGAAATGGTCGAGCGCGCCTATGTCGAGGAGCGCGAGCACACCTTCCTCTATTCCGACGGCGAAGGTTTTCACTTCATGAACCCGGAAAGCTACGACCAGGTCGTGGCCTCGGAAGCCGTGGTCGGTGATATGGCGCCCTATCTGCAGGAAGGCATGGCTGTCCAGCTCGCGCAGTTCAACGGCGTGCCGATCTCGCTGGTGCTGCCGCAGCGCGCCACCTTCGAGGTGGTCGACACCGAGCCGGTCACCAAGGGCCAGACGGCGTCTTCGTCCTACAAGCCGGCAATGCTCTCCAACGGCGTGCGCACCGCCGTGCCGCCGCATATCTCCGCCGGCACGCGCGTGGTGGTGATGACCGCCGACGGCTCCTATGTCGAGCGCGCCAAGGACTGAGAGTCCGCAGTTTCACAACAGCCCAACCGCCATGGCCCGCCCGCGACCAAGCGGGCCATGGTACGGTTGTCCGCCGCCTGGATGTCAGGCTCCGACCCGAAGCGAATTTACATTTGCCGCGACGTGAACGGCAGCCGCGCTCAAATGTCGCCGTGTAACGACCGCGAGCCAATCCTGAAAGGCGCCGTACGTTTACTTCGGGCAAATGTTGCGCTCGAAAAGCCGACATGGCACTTCCCCGCGCGGCAGCTCTGACCTTGGCCCAAAAGCCCAGCTTGGCTAGAGTTCGAAAGATGCTGGACGCCATTCACCACGTCGCGCTTATCTGCACCGACTACGATCGGTCGCGACGGTTCTATGTCGAGCTCCTCGGCCTGGACCTGATCCGCGAGGTCTATCGGGAGAACCGGCAGTCTTGGAAGGCCGACCTGCGAATCGGATCCGCCCAGTTGGAATTATTCTCCTTCCCTGACCCGGTGCCGCGGCCGTCTTATCCAGAGGCGACAGGGCTGCGGCACTTGGCGTTTGCTGTGGGGAACATCGACCTCGTGGTTGTGCGCCTGGAAGCCGCCGGCGTTGCCGTAGAGCCAATCCGGATCGACCCATATACGGATCGGCGCTTCACCTTCTTTAGCGACCCGGATGGACTGCCGTTGGAACTCTACGAAGCGCAATAAAGCACCGTTTAATACGACAGTCTGCGTATCGCGCGCAGCAGCGATCCAGGCGGAACCCTAAGGCGGGTGACCAGTTGAAAGGGATTGGAAAGGAGACACGTCATGGCCGACGGTTCCACCTTGCAACCCGCTGCTGCGATCGCTCACAAGAACCGCGCCCGCCAGCCGAACGAGAGCGTCGAGTACCGCAAGGCGCGCGAGGCCCTGTTGATCGAGGAGATCGAACTCAACCGCCACATCGCGCGCGTCGCCGCCCAGCGTCGCGCCTTGCCGCCTGGCGGCGAGGTGAAGGGCGACTATCAGTTCATTGGCGAAGCCAGTAGCGTGGCCGGCGCCAATCCCGTCGGCTTCGAGGAGCTCTTCGGCGATAAGGACACTCTGTTCGTCTACAACTGGATGTATGGCCCCAAGCGCCAGCGCCCTTGCCCAATGTGCACCGCGCTCCTGAGTTGCCTGGACGGCAACGCCGACCACCTCCGCCAGCGAATCGCCCTCGCCGTCGTCGGCCTTTCGGCCATCGAGCGGCAGATCGCCTTCAAGGTAGAGCGTGGCTGGAAGAACCTGCCTTTCTACGCCGACGTCAACGGGAATTTTAGCCGGGACTACCACGCGATCATGGACGAGGGGACCGACACCGCCGCCGAAAACGTCTTCACCCGGCGCGACGGAACCATTCGGCACTTCTGGGGCGCGGAGCTGGGTTTCGAGTCAGCCGATCCGGGCAAAGACCCGACAACCGAGCCGGACTTGATGATGCTGTGGAACGTCCTCGACTGGACGCCGGAAGGCCGCGGGACCGACTGGTACCCGAAGATCACCTACTAAGCGGTCGAGATGGTTTGCCCGGAAAAGGGCGGAGACCTACTTAATCGGCTCACTGCCCCGCTCAAGGCATTCGCCATGCTGTCACCAAGCGTCTGCAATTGGCGCTCAGCGGCCTATCCGCTTGCGAGCATTCCGCGCTGTCCAATTGGTCACGATCAGGCCGCCTCCTCCACTGGCAGGCCGGCGGCTTTCCATTCCGGCATGCCGTCCTCCAGCCGGCGCGCGGAATACCCGAGCGAGCGCAACGCCGCGACCGCCTCGAAGGACATCACGCACCACGGGCCGCGGCAATAGGCGACGACCTCCCGGTCGGGAGCGACGGTGGCAGACCACGCCCTGACTTCCCCCAATGGCACATTGATTGCGCCCGGCACATGGCCGAGCGCGAATTCATCGGCCGGACGAACGTCGATCAGCGTCACCAGCCCGTCGCGCATCAGCGTGCGGAGCTCGTCGCGCGTGACCGGCCGCATGTCGTCGCGCGCGTCGAAATAGCCGCGCACGATGCGGTCGACCTCGGCAAGATGCCGCTCGGCGACGCCGCGCACCGAGGCGAAAGCGGAGAGCACGCTTTCATCCGCGAGTGCGTAGTGGACAAACTTGCCGTCGCGCTCGGCCGAGAGGATGCCGGCGCGGCGCAGCGCCTGCAGATGCTGGGAGATGTTGGCGACAGGCTGGCCCAGCTTGACCGCCAGCGCCTCGACGCTGCGCGCGCCCTGCGCCAGATGCTCGATCATTTCCAGGCGCAGCGGATGGCCGAGCGCCTTGGCGACGATCGCGAACTGCTCGTACAGCGCCTGTTTCGGATTGCGGATTGACATCGCCTTTTCACTAACGCATCGTCATTCAACAGAATTATTGAATGGCAGCTTCAGCTCGGACTGTCAAGCAGGGGACACTGCCCGGCACGTTCGCCTGATCGGAGGAAAAAGCGATGATTCTCAGGCAGTTCCTGCATAGCGACCCGGTGGCCGCTTCCTATCTGTTCGGCTGCGGCGGCAAGGCGTCCGCGGCAGTCGTCGATCCGGTCGGCGACATCGTTCCCTATGTCGAGGCGGCGCGCGCGACCGGCATGCGCATCCTCTATGTCTTCGACACGCATATCCATGCCGACCATATCTCGGTGGGGCGTACGCTTGCCGAGGCGACCGGCGCCGAATACGTGCTGTTCGAGGGCGCTGCGGCCGACTTCCCGTTCCGGCGCGTCAAGGACGGCGAGGTGCTGGAGCTTGGCAATGTGACGGCGACCGTCATGCATACGCCGGGCCACACGCCGGAACATTTGAGCCTTTTGGTCACCGACCGGACGCGATCGACCGAACCCTGGTTCGTGCTCACCGGGCACACGCTGATGGTCGGCGATCTCGGCCGCACCGAGCTTGCTTCAAACGCCGAGGACGGCGCCCGCGCGCTCTACGCCAGCGTGCGTCGCCTGAAGGAATTGCCCGATCACATCGAGGTGCTGCCCGGCGCCTATTCCGGTTCTGTCTGCGGCCGCTCGCTGAGCGGCAAGCCGACATCGACCATCGGCTTCGAACGGCGCTTCAACAAGGCCTTCCGCATCGAGGACGAGGATGAGTTCGTGGCCGCGATGACCGCCGACATCCCTCCCCCGCCGCCGGAGGCAGCGCGGACCCGGGCCGCCAACGCCGGAGCGAAATCTTGAGCACAGCGGCGCCCGCCGTCGCGCTCGGCCTCAAGGCCAACTGGAAGCAGTTTTCGCTCCTGGTGCTGATCAACGCCTTCGTCGGCGGCATGGTCGGCATCGAGCGGACCGTCGTGCCGCTGATCGGCGCGGAGGAGTTCGGCGTTGCCTCGACCACGCTGGTCGTGTCCTTCATCGTCAGTTTCGGCGTGGTCAAGGCCTGCGCCAACCTCGTCTCCGGCCAGCTCGCCGACAGATGGGGCCGCAAGCGCGTGCTGATCCTGGGCTGGCTGTTCGGCCTGCCGGTGCCCTTCATCATCATCTCAGCACCGAACTGGGGCTGGATCGTCGCCGCCAACGCGCTGCTCGGCATCAACCAGGGCTTCGCCTGGTCGATGACGGTGATCATGAAGGTCGACCTGGTCGGACCGAAATCGCGCGGGCTCGCCGTCGGCCTCAACGAGTTCGCCGGCTATCTCGCCGTCGGCGTCACCGCTTTTCTGACCGGCTACCTCGCGAGCCGCTACGGCTTTCGTCCCGTGCCGATCTATCTTGGCGTCGGCTACGCGATCCTGGGTGCCGCGCTATCGATCCTGCTTGTGCGCGACACGCGCGAGCATGTGCGGCTGGAGCTGGCGAACCATCCGAAAGCAGCTTCGCCGCTCGGCTTCCGCGAGATCTTCATGCGGACCTCGTTTGGCGATCGCAACCTGTTCGCGGCCTCGCAGGCCGGCCTGGTCAACAATCTGAACGACGGCATGAGCTGGGGGCTGTTTCCGCTCTTCTTCGCCGCCAACGGGCTGGGCATCGAGCGCATCGGCATCCTTAAGGCGATCTATCCGGCGGTGTGGGGCATCCTTCAGGTTGCGACCGGACCGTTGAGCGACCGCTGGGGCCGCAAGGGACTGATCGTCGCCGGCATGTGGGTGCAGGCGGCGGGCCTTCTCACCACCGCCATGACGCGCGATTTCGGCTGGTGGCTGCTGGCGAGCCTGCTGCTGGGCCTCGGCACGGCGATGGTCTATCCGTGCCTGATCGCGGCGGTGTCGGACGCATCGCATCCCTCCTGGCGGGCGCGCTCGCTCAGCGTCTATCGCTTCTGGCGCGATCTTGGCTATGCGATCGGGGCGCTGTCGGCAGGCCTGATCGCCGACTTCTTCGGCTTCTCCGCGGCGATCGGGGCAATCGCGGCGCTGACCTTCCTGTCGGGTGCGATCGTCGCGATAGCGATGCGCGAGACGCGCGTCGCCGCCGTGGTTTCAGCGTTGGACGATGGTTAACATCGGCCCCGGACAAGGCTTCCGTTTACGATATCGTAAGCTTGTTGCTGCGGGGCACGCGCCCGTCCGCTACAATTGCGGCAGTTGAATTTTCCTCGAGATCGTTCATGAGCAACCCTAACCGCATGCCGTGGGTGGATACGGCAAAAGGTCTGTCCATCATCCTGGTGGTGATGATGTATGCCGCCTACAACACCGGTGAATACACCGGCGGCGTCGGCTTCCTGCATTATGTCATCGGCTTCGCGACGCCGTTCCGCATGCCGGAATTCTTCCTGATCTCGGGCCTGTTCCTGTCGCAGGTGATCGACCGGCCATGGCGGCGCTATGTCGACCGCCGCGTCGTCCATTACCTCTATTTCTATGTGCTTTGGGCGATCATCTCGATCGGGCTGAAGATCGGCATCTTCAGCCGCGATCCGGCCGGCATGCTGCACGATCTCGCGATGGCCGTCGTCCAGCCCTACGGCGTGTTGTGGTTCATCTACATGCTGGCGGTTTTCGGGGTCGTCATCCGCGTGCTGCGCGAATTCAAAGTGCCGCATTGGATCGTCATCTTGGCTGCCGCCGCGCTGCAGATGTGGGCGCCGAAGCCCGACAGCTACGCCCTCGAGCAGCTCGCGGCCTATTTCGTGTTCTTCTATCTCGGCTTCGTGCTGGCGCCGCTGATCTTCCGGCTGGTCGAATGGACACAGGCTCGTCCGGCGGTCGCCGTTGCGGGCCTGCTCGTGTGGGCCGTCATCAACGGCCTGCTCGTCTATTCGCCGGGATACGCCATGCAGCCGGTCGGCATGCAGATGGGCCTGGCGGCATGGCCGCCGCTGCATCTCACGCTCGCCGTCGCCGGCGCGGTGGCGCTGTGCGTGGCCGGCGGCTTCCTGTCGAAATTCGCCTCGATGGAATGGTTGCGCTGGCTCGGCGAGCATTCGCTGGTCGTCTATGTCGCCTTCACCATACCGATGTCGATCTTCCGCGGTGTCATGCTGGCAAGCGGCCTGCTGACCGACACCGGCATGCTGAGCCTCGCCGTGCTGCTCGTCTCAGTCATCAGTCCGGTGGTGCTCTATTTCATCGTCAAGCGCATCGGCTTCGGCACCTTCCTGTTCGAGCGGCCGGCCTGGGCGCATGTCGACGGGCCGAACGCCGCCAAGGCCTCCAGCAAGCCCATGCCGCGGCCAGCACGCGAGGCGGCCTGATCAGGCCGCCCATCCATTAGCTCGTTACTTGCCACCGCCGTGTGCCGGACGCCGCGCGGCCTTGATCTTGCCGCTGCTCCCGCCGCCGCAGAAGAAGCAGCCGCCGCCGTCGGATTCCAGTCCCGACACGCCGGAGGGCATCGCCAGTTCCTGCAGCACGTCGCCTGTGTCGGGATCGACGCGCACCAGATCGCCCTCCTCGCCCTCCCAGGTGGCATGCCAGAGCTCGCCATCGACCCAGGTGACGCCGGTGACGACGCGCTTCGATTCGATCGTGCGGATCACCTTGCCCGTTTCAGGATCGATCTGATGGATCTTGTGTGCCCGGTATTCGCCGACCCAGAGCGAACCCTCGGCCCAGGCCATGCCTGAGTCACCCCCGTTGCCGGGGGCAGGAATGGTTGCGACGACCTTGCCGATCTTCGGGTCGACCTTGTGGATACGATCCTCGGCAATCTGGTAGAGGTATTCGCCGTCGAAGGCAGTACCGGCATGCGAGGCGACATCGATCGTACGCACGATCATGCCGCTGTCGGGATCGAGCGCGTTCAGCTTGTCGCCACTGGCGAACCAGACATTTTCGCCGTCATAGGTAACGCCGTTGACGCGCTCGACGCCGGGGAACGGTCCGTATTCACGCAGGATCTCGGCAGCGGCTCGTTTCATTTTCCAATCTCCATCGATCTCTTGTGTCAGCTTCGACTCTAGCCGCCCGGCTACAAACCTGAGAGTAACAACACAGTCGCGAATTTACCGAAGCCGGCGCCTTAAAGTTCGACGCAGACCTTGCCGAAATGCTTTTGGCTCTCATACGACCTGAAGGCCGAAGCAATTTCGTGCAGCGGAAAACTGCGACCGATCACGGGCCTGAGGCCATTGACCGTTATCGCCCGGATCATGTCTTCCTGGTCAGCCCTGTTCCCGATGGAAATTCCACTAACGCGGATCTGATTGGAAAACAGCGCCGGGATCGACACTTCTCCGGCGAAGCCGGTCAACACCCCGATCAGAGCGATGTGGCCGCCTATCCTGCAAGCCGTTGTCGACTGGGCCAGCGTGCCTGGACCGCCGACCTCGACTACATGATCGACACCGCGTCCATCGGTCAGGTCCCTCGCCTTGCTGCCCCAGTCCGGCACGGCCTTGTAGTTGATGAGAACATCGGCGCCGAGTCGCCGTAGCTTTTCGAGTTTCGCATCCGAGGAGGATGTAGCAATAACACGGGCACCAGCCATCTTGGCGAACTGCAGCGCGAACAGCGACACGCTGCCCGCGCCGAGGATCAGCACCGTATCGCCGGGCTTCACCTGACCGCACACCACCAGGCCTCTCCAGGCAGTGACCCCGGCGCAAGTGAGTGTAGCCGCCTCCACGTGGGTGTAACCCGCCGGCGCTTTCGTGAAAGCCTGCCAGGGCATGCACGCATACTCCCGCGCATAGCCATCGAAATCGTCGCCCAATTCGCCCCGCTTGTTCGCGCGCGAAGCCTCGCCGCCCAGCCAATCGGGCCAATAGCAACTGACGACGGCATCGCCAGCCTTGAATGCTTCGACACCGTCCCCGACAGCAACCACCTCGCCCGCGCCATCGGATAGCGGAATACGACCGTCGGCGCAGGGCTTCTTGCCCGTGACAACCATGCTGTCGTGGAAATTCAGCGAGCACGCCCGGATCCGGACCAGCAACTCTCCCGATCCGGCTTCGGGCCGATCCTCCTCAACCAGTTCCAGTTTTTCCAGGCCGCCTGGCGCCCGCAATCTGATCAGTTTCATGACGTCTCCTCGATCCAGTATCGGGAAACTAGTCGCTGGGCAGCGGACCCGGGAGTAACAACACAGTCGGGAATCCGGTCACCGGCGGCATCATCCAACGGCGCGCCCGGCCGCGGCCGACGGCCTGCACCTTGTGTTCGGCCGAAAGCTGCTCCAGTGCGCGCTGGACGGTGCGCGCGCTGGCGCCAAGCGCGATCGCCAGAGCCGAGCTCGACCAGGCCTCGCCGTCGGTCAGGAAGGCCATCACCGCACCATGCTCCTCCTCGACCGGCGGCGCCAGCACGACGACCTCAGCGGCGCTGACCGGCGTGAGCGTGAAACCGGCGGCCGTCGCGTTGATTTCCGCCAGCCCGGCGAGCTCGGCGCGCAGCCGTCCCATCTCGACCCTGAGCCGCGCGCGATGCGATTCATCGGCGTGCCTGGCGCGAAAGGCGCGCCTCAGCAGCACTTCGCGCGAGGCATCCGCCGGCCATGCCTCGGCAAGCGTGCGCGCCAGCGCGAACAATACAGGCCGGGTCGCAAGCGAAACGACCGCGTCGGCCTGGCGTACGACGTTGCGGCAGGCATCGACGACCAGCGCGCCCGAGGTCAGCAGCGCTTCGACCTCGTCGAGCAGCAGTTCTTTCTCGGTGCCGCGCGCGATCAGCCGGCCAACCGGCGTGTTCAGCACCAGGGACGCCGCTTCGACTTCGGCCTTCAATGCCGGGATGTTGGCTTGATAGGCGGCAAGCGATGCCCGGCCGAATGCCGAGCGCGCCGCCTTGGTCCTGAGGCGGCGGACGGCTATGCCGGCGGCCGCCAGTTCATGCGCGACGCGCGCCACCGGCGGCAGCGGCGCCGGATCGAAGTCCGCCAGCAGGCGCTCGGCTTCGTCGAGGCGGCCGATCAGGATGAGGCGGCGCGCCTCAAGACTGCCGGCATAGGCAGCGTTCAGCCGGTCGCCACGCGCGGCGAGCGTCGCACGGGCGGATCGCAGAGCCTTCTCCGGCCAGCCAAGGTCGCGCGAGACCAGCGCGATCTCGGCCTCGGCGACGACGCAACGCGCACGCGCTACCGCTTCCCTCGGGCTGAAGGCGCGGGCGGCGTCCTTCAGCAAGGCTTTGGCCTTGGCAAAATCGCCGAGCTGCGCCATGGCGATGCCGCGCAGCGCCAGCGCCGGCGCATCGTCGCGCAGCGCGACGCGCTTCAAGGCGCCGAGCGGATCGCCCGCGGCAAGCGCGCGGCCGGCGGCGTTGATCAGCGAGTCCATGCCGCCGCCTCAAAGCCCGCTGCAGCAAATCGCGCCACACTTGTAACTCTCACCATCGCCGGATGCGGCCCTATGTCTGTCCCCGTCACCCCCAACCAAACCCAAGAACGGGACAAGAGCAATGACCCAACACATGAAGACACCGCCGGTCGTTTCGCAGGAAGCGTGGGAAGGCGCCTATGAAGAGATGCTGGTGAAGGAAAAGGCCGTCACCCGCGCCCGCGACGCTCTGGCCGCCGAACGCCGCCGCATGCCGTGGATGGAAGTCAAGAAGGACTATGTCTTCGAAGGCCCGAACGGCAAGGCGAGCCTGCTCGACCTGTTCGAAGGCCGCCGGCAGCTTGTCGTCTACCGCGCCTTCTTCGAGCCCGGCGTCTTTGGCTGGCCGGAACATGCCTGCCGCGGCTGCTCGCTCGGCGCCGACCAGGTCGGCAACCTCGCCCATCTCAACGCCCGCGACACCACCCTTGCCTATGCCTCGCGCGCGCCGCAGGCCGACATCCAGCGGCTGAAGGAGCGCATGGACTGGAAGATGCCCTGGTACACGATCACCGACAGCTGGGATAAGGATTTCGGCGTCGACGAATGGCACGGCCACAACGTCTTCATCCATGACGGCAAGCGCATCTTCCGCACCTATTTCGTCAACAACCGCGGCGACGAAGCGTTCGGCACCGTGTGGAGCTATCTCGACGTCACGCCACTCGGCCGTCAGGAGGTGTGGGAGGATTCGCCCGAGGGCTATCCGCAGACCCAGACCTACAAGTGGTGGAATTGGCACGACAGTTACGAAGCAGGCGCCGCGCCCGACCAGAGATGGGTCGAGGTGTCGGATGCCGGTGAAGCCGCGTTCCGCAACAAGAACGCCTGAGCATGAAGCGGAACCGGCGGCGTGGAGTTGCGCCGCCGGAGCCGATCGCTTCGCCCTTGTTCCGATGGGCTTGCCCTGCCCGCATCAGAAGGTGGATATCATGAGCATCGACTCCCCTCGCCCAACCGGCCTGAGCGGCTTCGGCCTCGCCGACTGGCTTTGCCTCGCCGCGGCGCCCACCTTCGCGGCAATGGCGTTGCTGACGGCTGCCTATGGCGGCCACGACATGATGTGCATGTCGGGCGCCTCGGCGCTCAGCGGCATGGTGCCGATGTATCTGTTGATGGCAGCGTTCCATCTCGCGCCGTGGCTGCGGCTGGCCGCGCGGCGAGGGTGAGATTTTCGTTTAAGCGCCGTATTGCCTGATTACCGCTGCGAAATCGAGTGTCCGGCCCGCTACCCTCCAGGTCTTGACGAAAATAGACGCGCCTGAGACAGGGGAGCAATGGAGACATTTGCTCCATGGGAGATGAGCAGGCGGTGGGCAAGCTTTGAAGCGCGTTTTTCGATTGCTTGCCGCTGCGATCATGGCGTCCGGCGTGACCGGATGCACCAGCATTTCCTACTATGCGCAGTCTTTGGAGGGCCATGTCGGGATCATGGCCGCGCGCAAGAATGTTGCGAAGCTGATCCATGATCCTTCGACGCCAGAGGCGTTGCGCACCAAGCTGACGTCGGCCAGCGCCATACGTCGCTTTGCCACGGAAGACCTGGCGCTGCCCGATAACAGCAGCTATCGCAGTTATGTCGACCTTGGTCGGAACGACGTGACCTTGGCGGTCTTTGCCGCGCCGCAATTCTCTCTCGCGCCGGTAACATGGTGCTTTCCGGTGTTCGGCTGCGTTCCCTACAAGGGTTATTTTTCGCGCAAGGACGCGCTCGAAAATGCCGCTGAACTGCAGCGACATGGGCTGGACGTCTATGTGACGGGCATCACGGCCTATTCCACGCTAGGCTGGTTCAGCGACCCGCTGCTCAGCACCATGCTGCGTCAGAACGACACCTATCTGGCAAGCCTTGTCTTCCATGAGCTGGCGCATCAGAAAGTCTATGTGAACGGCGACTCCGCGTTCAACGAGGCTTTCGCGGTTGCCGTCGAAACCACCGGTACGAGGAAATGGCTGCGCGCCACCGGCAATCGCGCCGGATTGCGCAGTTACGAAGTCGATCGCAAGCGCAAGGCGGATTTTCTCGGACTGATATCGAAAACCCGGGACGAGTTGAGCCAGGTCTATCGAAGCCCGCGCAGCCCGGAGCGGATGGCGGCCGCCAAAGCCGCCACGATCGACAGGTTGCGGATACGCTACCGGCAAATGCGCGGCAAGCGATGGGCCGGATACCGCGGATACGACGCCTGGTTCGATAGCCCGATCAACAACGCAAAGCTTGCCGCGACCGCCGTCTACAGCGAAGAGGTTCCGGCGTTTCTTCGCTTGCTCGACTTGTGCTCCGGCGACTATCCAAGGTTCTACGCCTCTGTTCGGCGGATCGGGGCTTTGCCCGCGCCTTCACGTGCCGAGGCGCTTAGAACCGTGGCTGCGTGTCATTGACCATGTAAGGAACTCGGCATCCGGAGGCCGCGCGGACATGTTGGACAACTATGAGGTGGACAGGTTCGGCGTGATCCACCAGATCGACTTCACGCCGATCAAATACGACAAGAAATACATTTCCTACTACGAGGACCTGAGCGACCGGACCATCAAGCTCGGCTATCAGCGGCTTGGCTGGGTGCTGGGCATCACGGGGGAGATTCCTCGCTCGGTGCTGGAAATCGGATATGGCACCGGCACATTCATCGAAGCCGCCAAGATAACCGGCGTCGCCGATTGCGCCGGCTGCGATATCGCCGAATTCCCCCTGCCCAAGGGGGTTCGCTTCGTCGATTGGGATCAGGCGCTCGCAGGCTCATGGGACCTCGTCGCCATGTTCGACGTGCTTGAGCACATCCCCGATCTCAGTTTCCTCTCGCGCCTCCAGGCTCGCCACCTGGCCGTCGCCGTCCCGTATTGCCGCTGGCGCGAGCTCGGCGCCGACGGCGACACATGGTTTGACAAGTGGCGCATGCGCCTGCCCAACGAGCATCTGCACCACTTCGACCGCGACTCGCTGGTTGCGCTGCTTGCAGCCAGCGGGTTTGAATGCGTGACGCTGAACTGCTTCGAGGATGGGATAAGGCTGCGGCCCGGCGAAGCGGGCCCGAACATCCTGTCGGGCTTCTTCAGCAGGCTTTAGGCCGTCGAAGCCGGTCGAGCGCCAAGAGCGGACTATTCCGGTATTATGGCGCAAACGCCACCGGACGACCCGAGCAACAATCCCTAGATCGCGGGGGGAGTCAGTGAGCTAGGAGTAGGTTCGTGCGGGCGCGGGCGGCATGGGCCGCTTCAATCAGCATCGTTACCATAGCGGTGATACCGGGCGAACTCGGCCGCTATCGAGCGACCGATGTAACCTCGCTTAGGGGCCCTTACGTCGGCCAAGACATAATCAAGATTGACGCAATTGTAGCGGTGGCAAAACCGGGTCCGTCTGGTTTCCCTGAAACCGTCATCGTAGATGACGATCCCCCAGACATACAGGAAACGATCGGTTTCCTCCCTCAATTCGCCCGGGTCGGTAGTGCCGACCTCACCAACGTTGATGACTATGCCGCCCTGAATCATGTGCCCGGAAGGCGGTATTACGTTTCGCCCCTCACATTTAGTCTCATCTATCGGGAAGTCATCCAGTCGCCTGTCGTGATTGAACTTGTGTTCAATCACCCACCTAATTTCTCGGGCGGGCAAATTCCCGGCGTTGGATATTTTGATTTGCGGCACGCTTTGGAACGGCCCCTTGTCACCGGGGAGCCGGGCACGCCCGCGCTCGTTATGCGCATGCACGCCATATGGTTCGACGCTCAAGTATGCCCGTTGGAGCGTTCGGATGTCCTCCGCAGCCGATTTGCGAATCCGGCGGGTTTCCCACCAAAGCGCGACTGTAGAAGCGCCGAGAACACCCGTGAAGAGCGTCAAAACAAAGGTATAGAGCGCGATCGGATCGGTTATCGTCCGCTGCCAAACGGTTTCGCCACCTTCATTTTCGCGGTTTTGGGCTGCGTCTTCGGCGGCGGCCTGTTGCTTGCCTGGTGGATGAGCTGACTGAGATGATTCAAGCCACCACGGATCGGCTTGGGCGACGCCGCATAGCGCCAGAAAAAACGCTATCGCGATTAGGCGCATGGCTGGGATGGATTGTCGCGACTGCTGCATGGTTAGGTCGCATGGTCCACATAGGTCGACATGCGGATTTTCACACCGCTATCGAGCGTCTCGTCAAAGCTGAGCAGATAGAGGAATGGCGTTATGCGCTGGGGCGGTCCAACAACGGGATCGTAGATGACCGCTCCCTCCAAAACGAGATCAATTTCCTGGTTGGCGAAACGCTCCCCCGCTTCAGCGGGGGCCTTAAATTGTGCATCGCTCACGATGTAGTCTGTCTGCTCTGGCGGAATGTCGATGTTTTCGATGAAGTTCCTGCGGCCAGCCCAAACGTCACTCGGATCGGCGTAGCGAGAGATAACCCAACTAGTTTGGATGCGCCGAGCTGGCGTTCGACCAAAATTGCCGACTTTCAGGTCCACCCACATTTGATATTGCTTAGTGGATTTGCCCGTAACGACATCAATAAGATACGGGAGTGGATGAAAGCTGACTTCCACCTTGGTTACGCTGATGTACGCACGTACTTGCGTCACGCCAGTTTCTCTGGAGACTGCGACGGCGTCCTGAGCGGCTTTGGTAGACGCCTGCATGTCGGTGGATTGCTGGGCAGCATTGTCCTGAATCAGCTTCATTTGCTTTTCGCCGGCCAGCCAGAGCTTATTGGTGGAGCGCCAGAGCAACCCGGTAAACACGCACAGAACAAAGGTGAAGAAGGCGACCGACCAATCGGGCGCATGTTCAACCAGGTTTTCGCGCCATTCTTTGCCGGCGTTGCCCTGCTCGTCATCGGTGGTCTTTGCTTCGCTGATAACTTGGCTCGGCGCAGGCGCGACCGTATGGGTTTGGCTGTTTTGCGGAGTACGTTGCTGATCTTCGGCAGTAGCTGGTTGCGGGGAACCGCCTTGTTGGCTTGGCTGGGTCTCTTGTGACCAGCTAAGCCCGCCAATCGCCAGAACAAGGCCGATAGCAACCGGCCACGCTTTCCAGTTTCGCAGCATCCCCCACCGCCCTGAAAGCCCCTAGATATCCCCTAGACTTACGCTCTCTTTGCCAGTGGCAGCAAGTGCGGCCAGGTTCCGCGAGCGACGCCGCGGCTTCATCGTCAATGTCACGTCGATGGGCGGCATGATCACGATGCCGGGCATCGCCTATTATTGTGGCAGCAAGTTCGCGCTCCAGGGCATATCGGAAGTGATGCGTTCGGAAATGGCTCCGTTCGGCGTTCGGGTCACGGCCGTCTGCCCCGGCTCTTTCCGGACGGACTGGGCCGGGCGCTCCATGGTCCGGACCGAAAGGTCCATCGGCGACTATGATGCGCTTTTCGATCCGATCCGGGAGGCCCGACAGGCGAAAAGCGGCAAGCAGCTTGGCGATCCGGACAAGCTTGCGACGGCCTTATTGGCTTTGGTGGAATCCGAAGCCCCGCCACCGCAGCTCCTGCTTGGCAGCGACGCCCTCGAGCTCGTGTCGGAGCGTATCCAGCATCTGCAGCAAGAGATCGAAGCCTGGAGGGCCGTAACCATCTCGACCGATGGCTGACAGCATAACCACGGCAAAGCCGCGGTTAGACGGTTGGGTCACACCGTGGCGCGAACCTACGCCAGCGCGTTGACGGTAGGCAGCTTCATGGAACGCCCGTAACTTTCGGGCGCCAGGCGGAACGTCAGCACCGTCACGATGGCGATACAGGCAAGGTGCAGCAGCCAGCCGGCGCGGAAAACCGCCGGTCATGTCGTGCAGCACGGCGACGATCCAGGGCGGTATCGCGGCGATGAGAAAGCCGCCGCCCCGGGCTCGGCCTGTCGCTGCTGCCGCGGAGCGTGACGATCGGGCATCGCGTCCGGCCCTATGCCCGACTTGGCGCCGAGCCTTCGATGGTGGTCTCCCTTTATGCCGGGCCGGTCGCGGAACTGGCCGAGCGCATGACCGCGGTTCTTGCCACCCGGTCTCAGGTATCCGAAGGAGCGCGGGAACAACTCACCCGCATTGCCTTCCGCGCCGGCTCGCACAATAGTCGAGCCGATGTTCGAGGCGATTGCGAGTCACTGGTCCACGCTTATCCTGATCCTGTCGCTGGCGATGGCGGGGGTGGGGATCGTGCATGCCATCATGACGAAGGAGGACGTGCGCGCGGCCACCGGCTGGGTGGGCGTGATGCTCTTGTCACCCTTTCTCGGCGCGATCATCTACGCCATTGCCGGCATCAACCGCATCCGCCGCGCGACGATCAGTGCCATGCGCCCGGTCTCCCCCGAGGCCGCCGCCGCTAGGCACGACCGCGACGTCGCGCTCGAAGCCTTGATCAGCGCCGAATTCGGCCAGCGCTTCACCGGGCTGAAGACGCTTGGCGACAGGGTGGCGCGGCGTCCGCTCACATCGGGAAACACCATCGCCGTGCTCAAGACCGGCGATGAGGCCTATACGGCGATGTGCCGGGCGATCGACGCGGCGCAAAGAAGCGTGCTGCTCGAAACCTATATCTTCGACAATGACGCGGTGGGCGCGCTTTTCGTCCAGTCGCTCGGCAATGCCGTCAACCGCGGCGTCACCGTGCGGGTGCTGATCGACGCCGTCGGCGTGCGCTACTCGGTGCCCAGCATCCTGAAGCAGCTCAGGGAAGCCGACGTCACCGTCGATCTCTTCAACGGCAACATCGTCATGGGCCTGAGACTTCCTTATGCGAACCTCAGGACCCACAGGAAGATCCTGATCGTCGACGGCACGGTGGCGTTCACGGGAGGCATGAACATCCGCAAGGGTTTCTCGGCCGAATTCGCCGGTTCCGACAGTTCGCGCGACACGCATTTCGAAGTCACCGGGCCGGTGGTGGCCGATCTGTTCTCGGTTGCCGCCGAGGATTGGCGCTTTGCCGGCAACGAGGCCCTGAAGGACGGGCCCTGGCAGGTCGAGCGCGCGGTGCCGCCGCCCGGACAGCCGATGCTGGTGCGGGCGGTGGCGACCGGACCGGACGCGTCCAACGAAACCAATCTCAAGCTGCTGATGGGCGCGTTTTCGGTGGCCCGCAAATCGATACGCATCATGTCGCCCTATTTCCTTCCGGACCGCGAATTCATCAGCGCGCTGACCACGGCCGGCCGGCGCGGCGTCGAAATCGACATCGTCGTGCCGGCGGTGAACAACCTTTTCCTCGTCGACCATGCGATGACGGCGCAGTTCGACCAGGTTTTGAAACATTATTGCCGCGTCTGGCGCCACGAAGGCTCGTTCGACCATTCGAAGCTGATGGCGATCGACGGCGTGTGGGCCTATGTCGGCTCCTCCAATCTGGACGCCCGCTCGCTGAGGCTGAATTTCGAGATCGACATGGAAGTCCTGGATGAAAACTTCGCCGCCGAGATCGACGCCCGCATCGCGGCGGCCATCTCCACGGCCCAGCCGGTGACGCTGCAGACGCTGAAGGAAAGACCGTTCATAATCCGCGTCTTCGACCGTTTGTTGTGGCTGGGATCGCCCTATCTTTAGAGCAGGAAATCGAGCATCGGGATCATGGAGATAGACGATATCAAAGGACGCAGTCTGCCCGAGACGGTGCTGCTCTCGATCCGCGGCAGAAGCGCGCGCAAGGCGCGGGCGACGCCGCGCAAGCGCGTCAACGGCGCCGAGATCGTCGTCGCCTCCTACAATGTCCACAAATGCATCGGCACCGACCGCAGGTTCGATCCTGATCGGACGGGGCGCGTCATCCGCGAAATAAGCCCCGACGTGATCGCCCTGCAGGAGGCCGACAACCGCTTCGGCGACCGCGCCGGTCTGCTCGATCTCGCCCGCCTCGAACACGATACCGGGCTGGTGCCGGTGCCGGTCATCGGCAACGGCAAGGGACATGGCTGGCGCGGCAACGTGCTTCTGTTCAAGCGCGGCAGCGTGCGCGACGTCCACCAGATCAAGCTGCCGGGGCTGGAGCCGCGCGGCGCGCTGGTCGCCGAGATCGATCTCGACGAGAAACGGTCGCTACGAGTCATTGCCGCGCATCTCGGCCTGCTGCGCCGCTCGCGCTCGGAACAGGCACGCGTCGTGCTCGACATCATGAGCAGCGCCGACGAAAGGCCGACGCTGCTGCTCGGCGACCTCAACGAATGGCGGCTCGGCAACCGCTCGGCGCTGAACACGCTGCACACGACATTCGGCCCGACGCCGCCGGCGGTGCCGACTTTCCCATCCGGCCTGCCGGTGCTGGCGCTCGATCGCATCATGGGCAACCGGCACGATCTGGTTTCAGGCGTCGAGGCGCATGACACGCCGCTGTCGCGCGTCGCCTCCGACCACCTGCCGCTGACGGCGTTCGTGCATTTGTAGCGGTGCCATGCAAGAGTGGCCTTCGGTCCGTCGAAGGTTCGCGGATCAGGAGCTAGGAAGGCCGGCTCTCGACAGCATCTCGAGGAACCTGCCGTGATGGTCGTCCCTCACATAGCGGGGCATGAACCCAGGAGCGACATTGCCCAGGTTGAGATGTGGAAGCTGTGACAGACAGTGATGGATGGCCCGCGAGGCTTCTTCATTGTTCCCTGTCGCCGAAGCGGTTGCCGCCCAATAAAGGGCGCCGCGCACGAATCCCGGCTTTGTCCTGACCACCTTGCGGGCGACTTCGAGTGCCCGCCGATCGTCCTGACCGGCAAACAGCGCCAAAACCAGGCCGTGGTGGCGCCAGAAGTCGATGACGTCATGCGTTCCAAGCCGGATCGCTTCGTTGGCCGCGCGCACCGCCTCGCTGACCTGTCCGCGCAGCGCGAAGAGCATCGCAATATCGCCGTGGCCGCTGGGATAGCTCGGATTGAGGCTGATTGCGTGCTGGCATTGCACGATCGCCTCGTCGATCCGGCCATCGCATTCGTAGGCGAATGACAGGATGCAGCGGGCAATTTCATCGTCGGGCACGGCCCTTACCGAGTCCTCGGCAAGCTCGATCGCACGGTCGACAGACTCTTGCTTGCGAGGCAAGGCGCCGAACGCACCCCCCATGGTCGTCGCGATTGACAGCGTCCGTTTCGCGCGGACGTTGTCGGGCGCAATCGCCAGAGCTTTTTCGGCGAGATCCTTCGAGACCAGCAACGAGTCCCGGGTCATCTCGAAATATTTCATCAGGGCTTCGTTCACCAGCCGGCGCACTTCAGGAGGACCGGGCGGGCTCTTGTCGCGAACCTTCCAGTTGGTCAACTGAAGCTCAAGGCTCACCGCCAGCACGACCGACTGCGCGATCCTGTCCTGGAATTGAAGCGCGCTTTCCGATTGGCCGTCGAACTTCTGAGCCCAAACATTGTGGCCGCCCGCGGCATCGACAAGCTGGATGTTCACCCTCAGCCCGTCTCCCGACCGCTGGACGCTGCCCTTCAGCGTGTAACGCGCCCGCAAGCTGTCCTGCGCCCTCGGCTCCTCGCCGTTTTTCTCGAGGGCCGAGATAACGATATAGTCGGCCACCTCGGAGAGCGCCGTGGTGATATCGTGGACCAGACCCTTGGCGAAGAAGTCGTCGCCGCGCTGTCCCGTCAGATTGACGAAGTCGGCCATGGCGATGGATGGGCGTCCCGAGCGCTGACCGGCGATGGCTCCGTTGGCCGTCTGCGGATTTGACGGTGACTCTGTGGAGGAAAGCAGCGATTGCCAAAGCGTTCGTGTCTCGGCGCTGACATCGACACCGAACTCCTTCCTCAAGACGCTTCTGCAAGCCTCGAAGGTTCGCAACGCCTGGTCTCGCTGACCGCCCGCGACGAGCAGTTCCATCTTCAGCCGGTAGGCTTCCTCCCGCGTCGGTTCCATGGCCAGAATTCGATCGGCCACGGCAAGCCCGCTTTCGGCATCCACGAGACGGGCGAGCTTCTCCAGCGACGGAAGCGCGCGGCTCAGCAGCCTTTCGCGTTCCTGCGCCGCCCAATCGTCGAAAACATTGGTGCCGACATGAAACCCGTCGAGAAACGGCCCCGTATAAAGCGCCAGGGTGGTTTCGAGCTCCGAAGCGGACCGGCCGGACAGGCCGGCTTCGAAGTCCTCCACGTCAACCCGCACCGCGTTTGCCTTTATCCCAATCAGCTCCTTGTGGGACTGGATGATATCCATACCCGCGCGCGACAAATCCCGGCGCAGGACACTGAGCGTTTGCCGCAGGCTGTTGCGTGAGTGTTCGCTGTCGCTGTCGCTCCAAAGCAGGTCGGCCAGCCGCTCGCGTGGCGCCGCCATACCGGGACAAAGGGCAAGATAGGCGAGGATAGCGGCACCGCGCTTTCCGGTCAGCAAGAGCTCACTGCCAGCTTCCCTCTCAATTCGAAAACCACCGAAGAGAGAAATCCTGCCAGCAATGAAGCCTTTCCCACCCTGCATTGCCAACGGACCCCCAGCCTGACGAAATTCTAACTCAAAACTAACGCCTCGCAAACGCCAAGCCCGCCATTCCAAGCGTTATCGTGACGCACTTCATTTAGCATCCCCTGAAAGAGGAATAGCTGATTTCTCGACAAGTTTCTTGTCAGAGGGGGAAATAAGATGGTCGAATGTATTCATGGGACTTTTGGCTCTGATGCGGGGCCGATCAGGCATATCAATTCATTGCTGAGACTGGCGACATTCGCGACCTCAATACTTTGGGGACCTGTCGCGGATGCAAACAACGTCGGTCTGGCGTCGATGCGTGTCGACGTAGCCGTGGTCTTCGCCGTGGATTTCTCCTCCTCGATCGATCCCAAGATCGCCGACATGCAGCGTGAAGGCCACGCCGAAGCGCTCACCTCGCCCGAGATCATCCGCGCCATCTCCCAGAACTATCTCGGTTGCATCGGCGTGGCCTATTTCGAATGGTCGAGCCCGGGTCGCTCGCGCACCGTGCTGCCCTGGACACGCATCTGCGGACTGGACGATGCCAAGGCGGCCGCGTCGGTGATCAGCAAGACGGGCGACACCGGCCATATCCGTCGAGGCCGGGGCGGAACTTCGGTTTCGACGGCAATCGATGTCGGAAGTCTCCTGCTCGATGAGTTTCCAGGAAATGCCATGAAGAAGGTGATCGACATCTCTTCGAATGGCGAGAACAATGACGGGCTGCCTGTGCAGCCAAGCCGGGAAAACGCCATCGCCAAGGGTTACACGATCAACGCGATCGCCATTCCGGCCGACGACGAGGACCCTCGCCAACCGCTGGCTTCCTACTTTGAGCAGTCGGTTATCGGCGGCTCACAGGCCTTCGTGATGTCACCGAAGGAGCCGCGCGATTACGTCACGGCCCTGCGCCGCAAGCTGGTGACGGAAGTGAGCATGAATGCCGAAACGCCCGATCGAGCGTCGGCACTATCCGCCGCCGCTGCAAATATCCAGTAGGCTTGCACGCCCATTCGTGAAGGACTTGCCGGCGGAAGTTCGTCCCGCCGAGACGACGCAGGTGCCCTACCCCTCCCTCAGCCAGACCAGCATCTCGCCGGGGTCGCGATTGTCCCAGGCGAAATAGGGAATGGCCTTGAGCTTCGTCTCCTTCGTCGCCGGCGGTTCGGGGCGATAGAGATCGTGACCCCAGTTCTTCGTTTCGGCCCGGCTGCCGATGGCCGAAAGCGTGACCACGCCGCCGAGCAGGTTCGGCTCCTTGTTGGCCTCGAGCCTGGCCGTGCGCGATAGCGCTATGCGATGCAGCCCGCCGCCATTATCGGTTTCCTCGACGCAGTAGATCAGCGGGCCGCGCGCCAGCGCCACCCGGCCGATGTCCTGCCGCACCTGCGGGTTGGTGAAGAGGCGCGCCATCGACATTTCGAGATCGAGCTCGACCTTATCGCCCTGGCGCCATTCGCGGCGGATCGCGGCATAGCCGTCGACCGTCGCCGCTTCGAGATCGACCAGCTTGCCGTTGATCCGAAGCGCTGCCTTCCGGCACCAAGCAGGCACGCGCAGATGAAGCGTGAACGCAATCGGCGCCTCCGGCTCGACCTCGATCGCGACCGCGCCGTCCCAGGGATAGTTGCAGGTCTGGACCAGGGTAACCTGCCGGCCGGCGATCTCGAAGCGCGCGGTCGAGTCGCCATAGAGGTGGACCGCCAGCGCATCGTCGGCGAGGCCGTAGAAATAGCTGCCGATCGAGGCCACCATGCGGCCGATATTGGGCGGGCAGCACGGGCAGCGGTGCCATTTCCAGCGATGGTGGCCGCCGCGGCTCTCCAGCGGGTTCTCGTAGAAGAACAGCGAGCCGTCGAGCGACAGGCCGGAGATCGAGCCGTTGTAGAGCGACCGCTCCATCATGTCGGCATAGCGGGCGTTCGGCCCCATGCCGAGCATTCGGCTTGCCCAGAACACCAGGCCGACCGAGGCGCAGGTCTCGGCATAGGCGGTTTCGTTGGGCAGGTCGTAGTCGTTGGTGAAACCTTCATTGTCGGCCGACGGACCCAGACCGCCGGTAACGTAGAGGCTTTTCGTCGTGAGATCGTCCCAGAGCCGCTCGAGCGCCACCTTGAGCGTGTCGTCGCCATATTCGGTCGCGATGTCGGCCATGCCGGAATAGAGGTACATGGCTCTCACCGCATGGCCTACGACCTTGTCCTGCTCGCGCACCGGCTTGTGCGACTGGTTGTATTCGTAGGTCTTGAAGTGGAAATCCTTCGGGTCGGCGCCGCGCGCCAGCGCCTCCTCGTCGAAGTAATGCGGCTGCTGGCCGCGCTGGTCGATGAAGTATTTGGCCAGCTTCATATATTTGTCGTTGCCGGTGACGCGGGCGAGCCTGACCAGCGCCAGCTCGATCTCCTCATGGCCACAATAGCCTTTCCGCTTGCCGGGCTCCGGACCGAAGGTGTCGGCGATATGGTCGGCATAGCGGCTCATGATGTCGAGCAGCTTGCGTTTTCCCGTCGCCTGAAAGTAAGCGACGGCGCCCTCGATCAGGTGGCCGGCGCAGTAGAGCTCGTGGCAGTCGCGCAGGTTGCTCCAGCGCAGGCCGGGCTGGATGCGCTGGTACCAGCTCGACAGATAGCCGTCCTCCTGCTGCAGCTTGCCGTACATGTCGATGACGGCGTCGATCTTCTTTTCCAGATCGGGATTTCGGCGGCGGTAGAGCGAATAGGCCGCGGTCTCGATCGTCTTGCCCCAGTCGGAATCCCAGAACATCTGGGTGGTCACGGTGCGCGCGGTAAAACCGTCGCTGACATGGAAGGGGATGACGACACCCGGCGACGGCACGTCCGGATCGATCTGCTCCAGCATGCGCGCCTCGACACAACGGTCGTAGAGGATGCCGGCGGTCTTGGCGGCCACGGCATCGACACGGTCGCCCCAGAAGCCGCGGACATCGACCTGCGGCACGGGAAGCGGCCGGAAGGCAAGCTTCGGCCTGGCGGAGGTGCCGGTCTGCGCGGCGGGCTGCGATGCGGTCATGATTTCACTCCATTCGAATTACTTGACGGCCCCGGCCATGAGGCCGCGGATGTAGAAACGCTGCAGCGCCAGGAAGAGGATCAGGCAGGGCACCATCATCACCGTGACGCCGGCCTGCACGGCGCCCCAGTCGATGGCGCCGAAGCGGCCGGACTGAAGCGCGGTCATCATCACCGGCAAGGTGAATTTGGACTGGTCGGTCATCAGCACGAGTGCTGCCAAGAACTCGTTCCAGGCGCCGAGGAAGGCGAACAGCGCGATGGTGACGATGCCGGGCCAGACCAGCGGCAGCATCACCTTCACCAGCATGGTGACGTTGTTGGCGCCGTCCATGCGCGCGGCCTCCTCAATCTCGCGCGGCACGGCGTCGAAGGCGTTGCGCATCATGAAGATCGAGAACGGCAGCTGCAGCGTGACATAGACGCAGACCAGCCCGGTCAGCGTGTTGTGCAGGCCGAGTTTCGTCAGCACCAGGAAGATCGGCGTCAGGATCGACTGGAACGGGATCATGATCGTCGACAGGATGAGGACGAAGAAGAAATCCCGGAACGGAAAGCGGAAGCGCGAAAAACCGTAGCCGGCGAGCACGCTGACCAGCACCGAGAGCAGCACCGTCATCACCGAGACATAGATGCTGTTCTGCGCCGAGACCCAGAGCCCGTCGCCGAAGGAGTTCAGCGTCTGATAATTCTCGATCGAGAAGCCGGTGGTCGGCCAGGGTGGCAGCGGCGGCTGGCGCGCTTCCTGCGCCGGCTTGAAGGTCGACAGCACCGTCCACACGATCGGCGCCAAAAACAGCACCGAGGCGACGATGCCGGTCGTGTGCCTGGCGAGGCTGAAGGCCGCTTTGCGGTTTTGCGACATCGCCTCGGCCATCAGTCGAGCCCCTCGGGCTTGCGCAGCAGCCAGAGCTGGATGAGGCTGAGCGCAACCAGGATGACCAGCAGCACCATGGAGAGCGCCGCGCCGTAGCCAAGCTTGAACGAGACGAAGGACTGGTTGAAGATCCAGTAGACGGCCGTCAGTGTCTGGTTGCGCGGGCCGCCGCGCAGGATGATGTAGAACTGGTCGAAGGCCAGGATCGAGCCGGCGACCGACAGGATCAGCGCCAGCGCCAGCGTGCGGCGCATCAGCGGCAGCGTGATCGCCCTGAACCTGGCGAACGGGCCGGCGCCATCGATGACGGCGGCCTCCTGCAAATCCTGCGGGATCGATTGCAGGCCGGTCATCAGGATGATCATGGTGAAGCCGGCGACCTTCCAGACCACCATGGCGATGATCGACCAGAAGGCCGGCTGGAAGGTGGCGAGAAGATTGACCTTCTTGCCGGTCAGGCCGAGGTCAAAGGCGGCTGGGCTGAACAGGCCGGAATCGACGTTAAGCAGCCACGACCAGAGCAGGCTTGCCGAAGCAAAACCCACCACCGCCGGCATGAAGAAGGCGGTGCGGTAGAGATTGGTGAGCGGGCGCGGTCTTTCGATGAAGATCGCCAGCGGGAAGGCGACGGCGAAGATCGCGATGGTGACGATCACCGTGTAATAGAAGGTGAATTTCAGCGCATTCCAGAAGCGCGTGTCGCGCAGGATGGCAAAGTAGTTGTCGAGGCCGATGAAGGAATGCTCGCCCATCAGCGGCCAGTTGTGCAGCGACATCCACGCCGTCATGCCGAGCGGGATGACGAAGAAGACGGTGACCAGGGCGACGGCCGGCAGGACATAGAGCAGGCCCACCCATTGCCGCAGGCTGGTGCGTGAGCGGGCTCGGGCGGGCGCGGAGGTGGTGGCGATGGCGGTCATGGCTGGGCCTCCCCTTCTCCCCTTGCGGGAGAAGGTGGATCGGCGCGCAGCGCCGAGACAGATGAGGGGTGTTCCAGCGGAGTGAGGCGTCGGCGTTCCCTGGAGCGCCCCTCATCCGACCGAGCTTCGCTCCCCCTTCTCCCACAAGGGGAGAAGGCGGAGCCAGCCCGCCGGCGCCCCCTCACCCGGATTGCCGACCGGATTGCGAAGGGCAATCCGGGGCAATCCGACCTCTCCCCAAGGGGAGAGGAGATCGCAAGCGTCGGCGCCAAACTCTTCTCCCCACCGGAGAGAAGGTGGCAGCGAAGCGGCCGGATGAAGGGGTCTTTTCTCAACGCGTCAGTCCCTGCCTTTCAGCGATGGATCATCCGGCCGCCCGGCCAGGGAGACGGAGCGGGCGGCCGGTCAGAGCCTTGGCGGCGAGGCGTTGCGCGATCCTCGCCGCCGGCTGGCCCTGGTGTTTACTTGTTCGGCGCCTGGTCGATGATCGACTGCATGGTATCCTGCGCGTTCTTGATAGCGCCGTCGACGTCGTCGCCGAAGAACACCTCGTTGATCATCTGCGTCCACGGACCGTTGGCAGAGTTGATCAGGTCGTTGAACACCACCGAATACGGCGTCTTGCCCTTGGCCATGGCCTCGGCTGCCACCTGGTAGCGCGGATCGAGATCCTTCAGCGCATCCTTGGCGATGTCGTTGCGCACCGGCAAGCTGCCATATTTGGCAAGGATGGTCTGGCCCTCGAGCGAATAGGCGAAGTCCAAAAACTCCTTCACCACGGCGATCTTCTTGGTGCCCTTGGTGACGACGAAATTGTCGCCGCCGGCGAAGGACGACCAACCGCCATCCTTGCCCGGCAGGAAGGTGATGCCGTAATCGACATCCGGGTACTGCGTGTTGAGCGCGCCGATGGCGAAGGCGCCGGACGGCGAGATGCCGATCTTGCCGCCGGCGAAGGCGGCGAAGAAATTGGCGCCGGTATCGGTCTGCGCGCCCTCGGGCACCAGCCCTTTCTTGACCATCGAGCGGTAGAGGTCGATCGCGCCGCGCAGCTGCGGGCTGTCGAGCGTCGCCTTCGAGCCGTCCTCGGACAGGATGTCGCCGCCCGAGGCCCAGATCAGCGGCGTGAAGGTGAAGATGTTGCAGCCGCCGCAATTGCCCGAGAAGTAGAAGCCCTTGATGTCGCCGCCAAGCGCGTTGACCTTCTCGGCGTCGGCCTCGATCTCGGCCCAGTTGGTCGGCCCTTTCTCGGGGTCGAGCCCCGCCTGCTTGAACAGCTTCTTGTTCCAGATCAGCACCGAGGCGTCGGCCGAGAACGGCAGGCCGTAGATCCGGTCCTTATAGGTGCCGGTCTTCACATGCGCCGGCGACAGGCTCGAAAAATAGGGCAAGGATTTCGCCCAGTCGGTGATGTCTTCCAACTGGCCGGCGGCGGCGAAGGACGGCGTGTAGATCAGGTCGAGCGAGAGCGCGTCGGGCGCCGTGCCGCCGGCGGCGGCCGCGCCATATTTCGGGATGATCTCGGCGTTGGGGATGATGTCGAGCTTGACCTGGTCCTTGTTCGCCTTGTTGAAGGCGTCGACGATGCGCGGCATGAAGTTCGAGCCGTCGGCGCGCACCCAGATGTTGGCAGTCTCGGCGGACGCCGCCTGCAGGCCGCCACCAATGACGGCTGCCGCAAGCGCCAGCCTGGCAAAAATGGTCTTCATCTTACTCCTCCTCATGGTTCTCCTCCCTGTTCTGGCCACGCCGCCCTGCTTGTTCGGGCGCGTAGCCTTGTTGCTTCATTGCGGCGGACTGCCGCATGACTGACGCACCACCAGCCGGCACGGCAGTTTCCTGATGCCCGGCACGGCCGGCTGGCCGTCGACGAGCGAAAGCAGGGCAAGCCCGGCCTCGCGCCCGAGGCTCGCCAGGTTCATGTCGATGGAAGTCAGCGGCGGACGCGTCGCCTCGGCCACGATCTCCCAATTGTCGAAGCCGATGACGCCAACATCCTCGGGCACGCTTATGCCGCGCTCGCGCAGCGCGTCGATGACGCCGCGGGCAATCTGGTCGTTGCCGCAGAAGACGGCGTCCGGCCACCCCTCCCTGCCCGCCTTGCTGAACAGTCTTGCCACGGCATCGTGGCCCCAGGCTTCCGACCATGCGCCCAGCAGCGGCTCGGCTGCGGGCAAGCCGTTCTCCGTCAGGACATCGCGGTGAGCCTCGGCCCGCGTGTGCACCACCGCGAAGCTCGCCGGTCCGGTGACATGGGCGATGCGGCGGCGCCCGAGCCGCACAAACTGCTCTACCGCCAGCCGCGCGCCGCCGGCGTCGTCGGAGACAAGGCCGACCGCGCCGGGATCGGGCTGGGTGAAGGCGTAGACGACCGGAATGCGCAAGTTGGAGAGATCGACCGGCAGATGGCGGTCGATGCGTTTTCCCGTGGCGACGATGCCGTCGACGCGCTTGTCAAGCATGGCCTCGACATGCAGCTGGCCGAGCCGCTGGTCATCCTCGACATTGCACAGGAACACCGAGACGCCCTTGTCGACCAGCGCATCCGAAACGCCAGCCATCAGCGGCAGCGAGAAGCGACCATAAGTATCGTTGGTAAGCAGCCCGACGGTGAACGAGCGTTTTCGCAGGAGGCTCTGGGCCAGGCTGTTCGGCCGGAAGCCGAGCAGCCGCGCCGTCTCGCGGATGCGCTCGCGCGTCTCCGCCGTCATCCGCCCCTGCCCGTTCAGCGCCTTCGACGCCGTGGCGACGCTGACGCCGGCCGCGGCAGCGACCTCGCGCAGCGTGACCGGCAGCTTGGCGGAGACAGGTGAGGCATCCGAAGACATATCGTGCAACCATTCCCTGAGTTGGGAAAAGGTTTTCTCTTGCCGGCCTGCGTGGTGATGACGGATGAGGTCAGCAAGCGCAGGGCGATTTGGGAAAAGGTTTTCTCAAGCGAAATCTAATCCGAAAACAAGGGTGAACGCAAGGGGGCATGAAGAGGGCCCAACGCCTTGTCCGGAAACCTCACAGCAACGAGGGCTCAAAGTGGCAACCGTGCTGACGCTGCCCGGCTCGATTGCCGATCGCGTCTCTATCCCGCGACCCGAAAGCTCGACAGCGGCCGCGACACCCAACCTTCGATCTCACGCGTGACGAAGGTGGCGGCCTCATGATGGATGAAATGGCCGGCGTCGGGCAGCGCCACCACGGAGCTGATGTTGTCGACTTCGCGGAATGTGCCTTCGAAAGCACTGGCCGGAACATAGGGATCGTGGGCGCCGAACATCACCAGCGTCGGTGCTTTGACCAGAGGCAATTGACCGATGTCCGGCACCCTGCCGAGCGGAATATTGGCCCTGTAGTAACCCAGCATCGCCTCCGGATCGGAATGCCGGAGCGACGCTGCGAGAGCCTGTCGGTCGGCCTCGTCGGCGACCCATCCGGCAAGCTCCTCCGGCGCCGGCATGGCGGACGCGCCTGCCTCCTGGAAGCGGCGCACATAGGCGAAATACCGGGTGTTGGCTGGATCGGCGATGGCGCGCAGATAGTTGCGCGGATGAGGGGAGGAAAGGACAACCAGATGGCGAACCACCTGCGGGATCCGCATGGCCAGCCACCAGGCAATGGTCCCGCCCCAGTCATGACCGACGATCGAGGCCTGGGAGAGTTGTTCGGCCACGAGCACCGAAAGCACGTCCTCGACCAGATGCGGCAGCAGCGTGTAGTGGGCATGTCCGCGCGGCGCATCGCTTCGCCCGAATCCGCGCAAATCCGGTGCCAGCACCCTGAAACTGCCGCACAGAGCCTCGATCTGCCTGCGCCAACCAAGGCCATGGTCGGGAAGGCCGTGCAGGAAAAGGATCGGCGGGCCGGAGCCCGCCGCGACGTAATGCAGTTTGACGTTCCTGTTAGATGCGAACCTGGACTCGAAACCTGTCTCCGAAGTCACCCTGACCGGCCGCCGCGATCACATTTTGACTTCGAGGCGCAGGAACGGGCCTTGGAAAACCTGATTCTTGTGATCTGCGTTCACAAGCAGATTGTGCCAAGCCTCGATCTTGTAACCAGCAGTGAAGGTGGCGTTCGTTATCGGCGTCCAGCTCAGGCCAAGCGATGCGTCGAGGTTCGAGACCGTTTCGTTCGAGCCCTGACTGGCCAGAGTTTCGGAAAAGTGTTCGTCTGGGTTTGTGGACGAGATATTGACACCGACATGCGCAGTGCGGCGGCCCCACATGACTGCGCCCGAAGCCGAGCCTGTCAGGCCCCAGTTCTCGCCAACCGGATAGTAAGCTTCCGCACCAACGCGCGGGCCGATGCCCCAGTACTCGGCCGTACCGATCTTGTCAGCGGCGATGCCCTTGTCGGCAGGATTGGTGGGGGTGAACTTTTCGGAAATCTCGCCCAATGTTTCATCGGAATGCACTAGCCGCAGGCCGCCGAAGAAACGGATATCGGCCTGTTGCACCTTGACGTGCTTGCCGACGTCAAAATCGAAAGTCTGGAAGCTGTAGCCGTCGCTGTAAGTCCCTGTAACAAGGCCGTCAGGGTTCGTCTCAGGCTGCTCGAAGAGGAGGGCAGAGCGGTCCTTGCCGAGTTGGACAGCGGCGGCAAGACGCCAATCCCAGTCCGGAGAGATCTGCTTGGTCAGCGAAACTGCCCCGGAAATATCACCGTTGCCTTTACCCAGCTTGTCGCTGCTCAGCTTGTCGTCGTTGTGGAGATTGTTCCAGAAGTACGAGCCTTCGAACGACATCTTGATGCGCGAATCGATGACCGTCTGATCCGAGGGCTGCGCCTCGGTTGCGTTAGCCGTGGCCACGCCTGTTGCCGTTAGGGAGGCAGCCGAAGCCGCCACCGTAGCTAAAAATTTACCCGTGCCCTGCGAATGCATTTAAGTCCCCACCCAGATTCCAGCCGGGTTGTTATTGCAGACAAGTTTATAACCGCCTATTGCCGCTGCGGGATGCCAACGACTTTGCGGCGTGACTGTCGCATTTTTGCAACAATAAGGGACATCGTTAGCTGAACGAATACCGAAGTGGTCGTGCGTTCAGACATGGAGGTAGGGTGAGCGATCCAGCACAAATTGAAGGCATGCTCAACAGTCTCGTCTACAACCTATTCGCGCGGAGCGGGCAGGATGATGGACGAGCAACCGGCGCTAAGGAAATCGGCAACCTCGTCGTATTCGACCATCCGGAGAGCGTCGACGAGATCGTCAAGTCGCCTGCCCTGTTCCGGAAGAACTTCTCGCTGATCTCGGCCCTCGGCTTCAGCCGCTTCAACACCAATGACGAGGAATGGGCGACAAGACGCGCCATCACCCAGGATCGCTATCTCGCGGCGGCCAAACCCCCCCATGGGCAAAGCGTGTCGGATATATTCAGCGGCGACCTTGCCGATTGCGAGACCTCCCTCGCAGGAATCCACCAGGCGCTTTTCACCGGCGCCATGACCATTTTCTATCAGGCCTTCGGACTTGTCGCGGAAGCGCGACCAACCGCTGTGCTTTTCGACCGAGTCCGTGAGACATTGCGCCGCCTGCAGTATTATTCCTGGGTCACGCCAACCAATGCCGAAAGAGACAGCGCCATCCAAGATGCCCGCGCGGTCATCGCGGATTTCGGTTCGCAACTGATGGCGGATCCACGGGCGGCCGCGGAAATGGACCGTTTCTCGGAAAGAGCAGCCGGGATCGACGGCTTTTCCCCGATCGAAGAATTCGTGATGAATCTGTTCGCTGGCGTCGAAACCACCGTCACGACAGTGCAGTGGGTGATCGATAGGCTCGGCGCCAACCAGCAGGTGCAGGAGCGTATCTATAGTGAGATTGCTGACGGCAAGGCACAGACACCGTTTACTGACTGCTTCATCAACGAGACGATGCGCTATTTCCCACCTATACCGTTCCTCACCCGCGAAGTAAGCACCGATGCGGTTCTGGATGGCACGTCGCTACGGGCCGGGCAACTTATCATGCTGTCCGTCGTCGGTGTGCACCAGCATCCTGAATTCTGGGAAAATCCGAGGACTTTCGATGCCAGCCGCAAGGAGTTCATCAACAACAGTTTCGACCGCCGCGCCTTTATTCCCTTCCTAACCGGACCGCGTATGTGCGGGGGCGCACGCCTGGGCCGACTCGAGGTGGAGCAGGCGGTTCGCGCGGTCGTGCGCCAGTTCGCCTTTACTCGCGCCGACGACGTTATCCGCTTCGACTATGCGCTGGCGCTGCGCCCGGCGAGCGGCATGTCCGTCCAAGTGTCAAGGCGCTGATCGGCTCTGCTCCGCCTCGACAGGCATGTCGCGCCAAAGCTGACGGATCAAGCCTCCGAACTGTCTTGCGATAATCGACTTTACGGAGGCGTCGTTGCTGTAGCGACCATTTGCAGCGAGGGCATCATTGCGCAGATTGCGGGCTGGAAACCAGTTCCGCATCGTCGCCTTCACATTGCCGTGGGGATTGACGACGAAATCCTCATAGGCCACATGGGCAACCCTCGTCACGTCAATGGTCGAAAGGTAGCTCCGCCACTTTGCCTCGGAGTCCGCGATGTGTCGCACGGTGTCAATAACCGCCTTCTGACTTATCGTTCTCAACATAGGGACACCGGGCAGCGTTTCCCCGCCATCGAATGGCTGACCAGTATGCAGCATCGAAAGCAGGCTGACCGTCTGATCGACTTTGTTCCGGCGGGACAGGAATACATAGAACGAGCTTGCATCATCCTCGCCGATCGAGAGGCGGGCGAAGTCCAGATTGCCGAAAAACAGCTTGGCCGCGAATACGCCTTCGACTGAGCGCCGCATCAGAAGATGCTTTCCATATGACGACGCACCGCGATCGAGCGCCGGGACGTCGAATGTGTCGTCTCCCGTCCAGCGCCGCATGAGCGGTACCGCGAATTGCCACTGGAAGTATTCGGTGGGCAGGCCAAGTCCAAAATGCCGCATGACCTGGCAATAGGTATGGCCGGCGGTTCTCGGCGTGGTGCAAATCAGGATTCTATACGGATTTTCGGCCGCGTCGTCGCGATCGAGATCAGCTGAGAGCAATCGGGTATATGTTTCATCGAAGTGCGATGCCGCCATGACGGATACTGCTCACATGGCGGACAGAAACCCGAAGATCAGGAGAGCCTGATCGGGCGTCATCAGCGACGGCGGATGGCCGACATCGATATTGTCGACGATGCAAAGACCGGGTCGGACGCAACGGGTCCGCTCAAAGGCCTGCCTGTCGATAAATACGCTCTCGCGACCGTACAATAGCATGATTTGGGCGTCGAGCTTAGCGACCATGGGAAACAGGTCGTATTCGCGGCCGGTCATGGCCTCGAAATTCCCGGTCGTGGCCGGATCGTAGGCCAAACGAAACTCGCCAGCCCTCGCGGCAATTCTGTTATCGATGAAGCGGTCGAGGACCGGCCTCTCCACCCGCCCCATGCCTGGATTTGAGGCACGCAGATATTCCCCTGCCTGGGCGCGCGTCTGGAATACAAGCGCGGCTTCGCGGATGGCTTCGTTTCGCAAAGCATCGACCTTCGGCCCGCCAATCAGGGGGACATCGTTGAGGATGATCCTGTCGACGCTGCCGCGGTTCGCGTAGAGAAAGAGAAGCAGGATCAGCCCGCCCCATGACGTGCCGACGAAATGGTTCTCCTTGCCGGCAAACTGGCTGAGCGCGCGCAGGCACCTGGAATAGAGATCCATATCGTAGCCCGCGCCGAGATAGGCGCTGCGCCCCCGTCCGAGCAGGTCGGGGCAGATCACCAGATAGCCGTTGCGGCAGAGGAAGGACGCGAGGTAATCGAAATCGCAGCCATTGCCGGCAAAGCCGTGCAGGCAGAACACGGTGCCGCGCGGTTGGCCGGCCGGTTGCCAGATGCGCACGAACATCGAGGCGTAACGGTCGCCGAGGCGGATCAGGATTTCCTGGGTCAGCGCCTCGCCTGGGGTAGCCTGTTCCATCACGCGTCCCGCTTGCGGACGGCGCGTTTCATGGCACCGCGGGCGTCGATGAAATCGCGCTTCCAGTAGACCGACTTGTCGAGGTTGAGCAGTTTCGCTTCCTTGATCATCGGCAGGATGTGCGAGGACGAGCGCGTAGCCATAATCGTCGCGGCAATCGCGTTGCCGCCGGGATCGGGGTTGAGTGGCCCTCTGTTTGCAACCCACGTCTCGGCAATTTCGCGGCTGGTCACGATCCAGCCGACGTAAGCGACGATCGCATCGTCGATGGAACCGATGAGGTGCGTCTGCTGCTCGATCTGGTAGCGCAAGGACTTCACCATCTGTCCAAACTCGTATCCGTCGAAGGGCGGATAGTGCGCAATGAAATTGCAGACGAGCCCGAGAGAGACCGGGTTGAAAGGAACGCGGGTGAAAAGGAGCTTGGTCATGCGGCCTCAAGGCACTTCGAATGGGCGCGACATTATGATGTGCGGTCTGTTCGCCGCTAGTGGTAAAATGCGCGCCGCGACAGGTCGAGAGGCGGCTTACACCGGCGATCCAGCCTGGCCGAGGCCTGAGCCTTCCACGGATCTACCTAAACCGCCCTTCTCCCCGCCTGCCGCTATGCGCTTCCACGGCCTTCTCGACGGCGCGCTTCAATTCGTCCTTGATCTCGACCGTCTCGGCCATCAGCGTCTCGATCTTGAGGAATTCGAGCACGCGGTATTTCGAGACATTCGGCCGGATCAGAATGTCCGGCGGGTGCTGCCTGAGCTTGTTGGCGATGATCGACTGCATCATCAGCTGGGTGGCGCCATACATCAGGTCGACTGTGGTCGGATGCCTGCGCTCGGCCTCGCTCGGCGCGCCGACGACATCGACGGCGATGATGATGTCGGCGTCCTTCTCGATGAGGTCGAAAGGCACGGGGTTGTAGATACCGCCATCGATCAGCACGCGGCCCTCGCGCGTCACCGGGCGGAAGACCGCCGGGATGGCCGCCGATGCGGCAAGCGCCGAATGCAGGTCGCCTTCGGCGAATACCGCAAGGCTGTGGCCGAAATAGTCGGTCGCTGTAACCTTGAGCGGCACCTTCAGCGCCTCGAACGTCTGCGGGATCGCCTCGGGCAGGAACGCCTTCAGAATGCGCTCGATGTTGAACTGGCTGACGCGGATGCCGCCCTGCATGGCCTCAGCGATCGTGCCCGGCCGCGAGCGCCACATGCGCGCGGCCACTTCAGCCCGGCTGCCGAGGATCGACCGGGCATAATCGTGAATCTCGGCACCCTTCATGCCCGACGCCATGCCGGCGCCCATGATGGCGCCGATCGACGAGCCGGCAATCGCCACCGGCTTGATGCCGAGATCGTCGAGAGCCTCGATGATGTGGATATGCGCGAGACCGCGCGCGCCGCCGCCGCCAAAGGCCACCCCGAAGGTCGGGCTCATCCCTTGCCGCCTCCCGCCACCTGCACCAGCGGCGGCCCGATGACCATCACCGCGGGGTCGGACGACAGGAGCTTCTTCGCCGCCGCCTTCACGTCGGCCAGCGTCACCGCGTTGATGAGAGCCGCGCGCCGCTTGATATAATCGATGCCGAGATCATCGATCTGCAGCTCCACCAGCGTCGCTGCGATGGAGCTGGACGAATCCAGATTGCTGATGGCGTAAGCGCCGACCATGTATTTCTTGGTCGCCGCGAGTTCCTCCTCGGTGGGGCCGTTCTCGGCCATGTCCTTCACCACCTGGCGCACGATCGAAAGCGTTTCGGCGGCGCGGTCGGAACGCGTCGCCGTCGTCACCACCAGCGCGTTGGAATGCTCGTGATCGACGAGATCGGAGCTGACGCTATAGGCAAGGCCGCGTTTCTCGCGCACCTGCTCATACAAGCGCGACGTGAAAGTCGAGCCGCCGAGAATCTCGTTCATCAGCACGGCGGCGTAGAAATCGGGATCGCTCCGCTTCACGCCCGGCCAGGCAAGCTGCAGGGAGGTCTGCGGCAGATCGTAATTCACTTCGAGCTGCTGGCCGAGCTTGGGCGTGATGTCGGCAACCGGCGCCAGTGTCTGCCTGTCCGGCAGGTCGCCGAACACCTCGTCAAGCCTGCCGCTCAACGTGGCGGCGTCGATATCGCCCACCACCGCCACATGCAGGCCGTCGCGGGCGAAATTCGCATTGTGGAAGGCCTTGAGGTCGTCGGCAGTGATGGTGGCGAGGCTGTCTTTGTTGCCCTCGTCCGGCCGCGCGTAGGGATGCTGGCCATAGATCGCGCGCAGCCAGCGCTGCTGGGCGATCGTATTGGGATCCCGCTCATTGGCGAGGATGCCGGAGAGTGTCTGGGCGCGGATGCGGTCGATCGGCGCCTGATCGAAGCGCGGGCTGTTCACCGCCAGCTTCAGCAGGCCAAAAGCCTCGTCCTTCTGGTCGGACAGCATGCGCATCGAGCCATAGGTGCCGTCGCGCGCCGCCTGAAAACTCATCTCCGCGCCGGCATCGTCGAGCTTCAACTGGAAGGCCTCGCTGTCGAGGTCGCCGGCGCCCTCGTCGAACAGGCCGGTCATCAGGTTGACCAGGCCTTCCTTGCCGGCGGGGTCCTGCGCCGTGCCGCCGTCGAAAACGAAACGGATCGCAACCAGCGGAATCGAATGGTCTTCCACCAGCCAAGCGGTGACGCCCTTCTTCGACTTCACCTCCTGGATGTTCATTTCGGCGCGCGCGGCAAGCACCGGCAAAAGCAGGAAGAACAGGGCGAAGCAAAGGGTGGCGACGGCGCGATAGAGCTTGCCTTCCTCGCTCGCCGGAGAAGGAGAAGCGATCGTATGGCCAAGAACCATGCTCATCATCAATTCCCCGCCTGCTGCTGCGGCAAGAGATAGCCGGTTGTGGAACGATCGAGCACGAGGTAGCGGGCGGCAGCCGCCTTGACTTCATCGGCGGTCACGTTGCGGATGCGGTCCGGCCATTCCTGGACGTCCTTGACATTGCCGCCCGTGGCAAGCGTCGAGCCATACATGTTGGCCATGTCGTCCTGCTTGTCGCGCGCAAAGATCATGTAGCGCACATAGCGGGTCTTGGCCCGCTCCAGCTCATCGTCGCTCACGCCGTCCTTGACGATGCGGGCGATCTCGGCATCGACAGCCGCCTCGACATCGGCAAGCCTGGCGTCGCCGCGCGGGGAGCCATAGACGGTGAAGTTGGTGGCGTCGAGCATGGTGCCCTGGAAGTAGGCGCCGGCCTCTGAGGCGATACCCTGCTTGACGACGAGCTGCTGGTACAACCTGCTGCGGTTGTCGCCGCCGAGGATCTCGGCAAGCAGGTCGAGCGCCTCGGCTTCGCCGGGCTTGGCCGTGTGATAGGACGGCACGACCCATTGCGTCGAAAAGCTCGGCACCGAGACGCGCGCGTCGGTGAGCGTCACCGTGCGCTTCGTGTTCTGCTCCGGCTCCACGGGGCGGATGCGCGGCCGCAGGTCCGGGCCGCGGGCGACCTTGCCGTAGGTGCGCCCGGCCATCGCCTTCACCGCGTCGGGATCGACGTCGCCGGCCACCACCAGCACCGCGTTGTTCGGCCGGTAGTAGGCATCGTAGAAGGCTTTCGCGTCCGGACGGTTCAACTGCTCCATTTCCTGCATCCAGCCGATCACCGGAATGCGGTATCGCTGGTTCTGCCAGAGCGTCGCGTCGACCTCCTCGTCGAGCACCGCCTGCGGATTGCTGTCGATGCGCGAACGGCGCTCCTCCAGGATCACGTCGCGCTCGGTCTTGATGACATCGTCTGTCAGGATGAGGTTGCGCATGCGATCGGCCTCGAAGCCCATCATCTGTTCGAGGGCGGAAGGCGGCACCGTCTCGTGGAAGGCGGTGTAGTCGTAAGAGGTGAAGGCATTGTTGGAGCCGCCGATCTCGGACACGGCGCGGTCGAACTCGCCGGCGGCGTGGTTGGTCGTGGCCTTGAACATCAGGTGCTCGAAGAAATGCGCGATGCCGGATTTGCCGAGAGGCTCGTCGGCGCTGCCGATCTTGTACCAGACCATGTGAGTGACGATCGGGGCGCGGTGGTCCGGGATGACCACCACTTCCATGCCGTTGTCGAGCAGGAAATCCTTGACCTCGCCGTCATCGGCTGCGCGGGCCGGAGCGGCCGCCGCAAGCGCCAGCGCGCTGGCCAGAAGCGCTGCGCGCAGCCCAATTCCTGTTCGTCTCATCAAGTTCTCCGGTCGCGGTTGCGCGACGATAGGCAAGGTTGTTGGCAAGGCAAAGTGAATTGTGAGTCATTTTCGAGGCGGCGCTAGCCAACCTCGATGAAGCGAATGACCGTTTCGCCATAGCCCCGCTCGTCCACCACGGAAAAACCCGGGCCTGCCTCGAACGGCGCCGAGGCCGCCTCCTCGACCACGAACAAGGCGCCGGGCAACAGCCAGCCGCCGGCCTTGGCCGAGCGCAGCGCGCGTTCGCCAAGCCCCTTGCCATAGGGCGGGTCGGCGAAGATCAGGCCGAAGGGCGAGAGCGTGCCAGCCTCACCCAAATGAGCGGCGTCGCGACGAAAAATCTTGGTGCGGCCGGTGAGTCCATAGGCCTCGACGTTCTCGCGGATCAGGCCGCGCCCCTCCGTCGATTCCTCGATGAAGACGCAGTAGGAAGCGCCGCGCGACAGCGCCTCAAGTCCGAGCGCGCCGGTGCCGGCGAAGAGATCGAGCACGCGGCCGCCTTCGAGCTTTTCGGCATAGCGATGCGCGAGCACGTTGAACACCGCCTCGCGGGTGCGGTCGGTGGTCGGGCGGATGGCACTGCTTTTCGGCGTCGCCAGCGGACGCCCGCGGAACTCACCGCCGACGATCCGCATTGCCGCCCCTCTTCGGACCGCGCGGCCGGTCGCCGCCATCGCCTTCAGGACGCTCGCCGCGGGGCTTGCCGAACGGCTTGCCCTTGCCGCCCGGCTTGTAGGACGCCTTGCGCGCCTTCGCCTCGGCGGCCCTGGCGGCATCGGCTTCCGCCCTGCCCTTGCCGATCGGTCGAGCGCCCGGCGCCATCCAGACATTGGCCTTGCGCTGGCCCGGCGGTTCGATCGGCCGCTGCTCGCGCTCGGATTTCTTGCCGCCGAAACGGGGCTTGTCGCCGAACCCACCGCGCGGCTTTTCGCCGAAACCGCCGCGGTCGGATTTAGGGCCGCGCTCGCCGAACGCCCGGTCCGGCCCAAACGCCCTGTCCGGCTTTGTCGAGAGCTTGCTCAGCGCCTCGTCGCGGCTGCCTTCGCGGCGCTTGCGCGCCTTGATCAGACCGCCCTCGCCGATCGGCCGGTGGTCGCCGTCGCGCGTGAATTTCGGCCGGTCGACCTCTTCGCGGCGAGGGCCGCCGCCGCGCACCGGCTTGTTGGAAAACGGCTTTTGGATGTCGGCATCGAAATTGGCGCCGGACTCCTCGATCAGCCGTTCGCCGAGCTGTTCGCGCAGCACGCGGCCCTTGATCTCCAGCACATGGCCCTCGGGCAGATCCTCGAGCTGGAACGGTCCGTAGGAGATGCGGATCAGCCGCGTCACGTCGAGGCCAAGCGCGCCGAGGATGTTCTTCACCTCACGGTTCTTGCCTTCGCGCAGGCCCAGGGTCAGCCACGCATTGGTGCCCTGCTCGCGGTCGAGCGAGGCTTCGATCGAGCCGTAGAAGACGCCGTCGACGGCGATGCCTTCACGCAGGCCGGCGAGCGCGCTCTCCTCGACCTTGCCGTGGACGCGCGCGCGGTAGCGCCGCAGCCAGCCGGTGGCCGGCAATTCGAGCACGCGCGACAGCCCGCCGTCATTGGTCAAAAGCAGCAGGCCCTCGGTGTTGATGTCGAGCCGGCCGATCGTCATCAGCCGCGGCAGGTCGGACGGCAGCACATCGAAGACGGTCTTGCGGCCTTCCGGATCGCGGTTGGTGGTGACGACGCCCGCCGGCTTGTGGAACAGGAAGAGACGCGTGCGCTCGATCGGCGGGATCTCGGTGCCGTCGAGATGGATGATGTCGTTGGCGCTGACATTGAAGGCCGGCGAGTCCAGCACCTTGCCGTTGACCTTGACGCGACCGGCCGCGATCAGTTCCTCGGCGTCGCGGCGCGAGGCGATGCCGGCGCGCGCCAGCCGCTTGGCGATGCGCTCGCCGCTTTCGGGCGCAGCTTCAGAGGGCCGCGGCCGTGGCTTGAAGCCGCCTTCCGGCTTTCCGCCAGTTCCGCGTGGACGATCGCTGAAGTCTCGCTTCGGCCGGTCGGCGAAATCGCGTTTGGGACGGTCGTCGAATGCCCGCTTGGGGCGGTCGAATCGTCGTTCGCCCCGATCGCCTTCGGCAGCCGCCGGTCGGTCGCCACGCGGTGCGTAAGGCTTGCGGTCCTCACGCTTCTCGAAAGGCTTGCCATCGCGCGGCGGACTTTTGCGGAACGGCCTGTCGCCACGCTCCCCGCCTTCACCCATTTCACGCGGCCCCATCTCACGCGGCTTGTAGCTGCGCTTGAAATCGCGCGCAGGGCGCTCACCCTCCGCGGCCATCGGCCAGTCGCCGCGCGGTGTGTAAGGCTTGCGGCCCTCGCGCTTCTCGAAGGGCTTGCCTTCGGGGCGCGGACCTTTGCGGAACGGCCTTTCGGCGCGCCCAGCGCCTTCGCCTGTCTCGCGTGGCTTGTGGCTGCGCTTGAAGTCGCGGCGTCCCCCGTCGACATCGCGGCGTTGGCCGTCAACGTCGCGGCGCTCGCCTTCGGCAGCCATCGGTCGTTCACGCTTGGCGAACGGCTTCTTGGCGCCGTGGGCCGGTTTTCCGTCACGCCCGCCCGTCGGTCTGGAGTAGCCCTTGCGCCGCCCGCGTGGAGATTTCTTGTCGTCGTCCATTACTTTGCTCGTCTTCACCTGCTACAGCGCCGCGCGCCCTTGCGGACGCCCAGCGCAGGCGGTGTCATCTTGATTATTGCGCATATGCCAGCGCGGCAAAAACCGATTCCGGTTTTCAAGGTCTCGCGCTAGATAACAGGATCGCTCTCGGGTGGCGAGGAGTAATCGGAATGGAAACCGCTTGAAACGACCGGATTTCATGGCCCTGGCGCTTGAAGAGGCCGAGGCGGCCGCCAGCCGCGGCGAAGTGCCGGTCGGCGCTGTGATCGCCAATGGCGGCACGGTGGTCGCGAAAGCCGGCAACCGCACGCGCGAGCTGGCGGACCCGACCGCGCATGCCGAGATGCTGGCGATCCGCGAGGCCTGCCAGAAGCTCGCCAGCGAACGTCTCACCGGACATGATCTCTATGTGACGCTGGAGCCCTGCGCGATGTGCGCCGGCGCGATCTCCTTCGCCCGGCTGCGGCGGCTCTATTTCGGCGCCGCCGATGTGAAAGGCGGCGCGGTGGTCAACGGCGTGCGCTTCTTCGCCTCACCCACCTGCCACCACACGCCGGACGTCTATCCGGGGATCGGCGAGAGCGACGCCGCCCTCATCCTCAAGGACTTTTTTCGCGAGAGACGGAATGGCGGGCGAGGTGAAGTGAGTAGTGGTTAGTGAGTAGTGAGTAGTGAGTAGGTCACTACTGACTACTGACTACTGACTACTGACTACTGACTACTGACTACTGACTACTGACTACTGACTACTGACTACTGACTGTTCACAGCCCTAGCCAGTCGAACCAGCCGCCCTTCTTGCCTTCGGCCTGCGCCTTGAGACGGCGCTCCTTCTTGTACTCGTCCTCGCCGAGCTCGTTCTGCGGCGCGGCGGCGGAGGGCTGGCGATAGGCAAGCGGCGGCTCGCTCAGATATTTGCGAGTGGTCGGGTCGCCCTGCTTCTGTTCGGCCAGCCGGCGCTGAACCTCGGCGCGGCGCGTGGCACTGGAATCATCCGGCGACCAGCGCGGGGGGTGGCTGGAACCCGACTCCGCCATCGCCTTCTTCACCGCTTCGGGATCGGTCTGGACATCCTCGGCCGCTTCGGGCTGGTAATTCGGATCGTTCTGGTGCGCGGTGGCGTCGGCGCGGATGCGGGCGCGGCGCGCCTCCGGCGATTCGGGCCAGTCGGCGCTCGCCGTCTCGATGCTCTGCTGCGGCGGCGGCAGGTTTTCCTTATGCCCCGGAGCGGGCTTAACCAGCTCAGGACGCGGCTTGTAGTCGATCGGATCGCGGCGCTTCGGCGTGATCGCGGCGGCTCCGGAAACGTCGTCGAAGAGCTGCGCGGCGGCCGTCTTGCCGGTTCCGTAGGTGGGCGAGCTCATGCAGCCGGACATGGCGACGGCCGATACCACAAGCGGCGCCATCAGCGCGGCGCGCGCGAACGTTCTGTCGGTCATGCCAAAAAGTCCCACTCTAACAGCCTTTCAGTCGCCACCGGCCAAGGGCACGGTCCCCTTCTTCCCCGCATTTGCGATGGAAATCCGGCGACAATTTGTCTGCCGGAGTGTCGCGTGTTTACCTCAACCACTTGTTAAGGGCAACGCGCGGGCGGTTTCAGGCCGCCCGGCGTGGCATTTGTGCACCGGCTTATCGACAGGACTACAGCCGCCCAAGGGCCTTCAGCTCATGCAACACGGCGGCATCGCGGGCCGAGACATCCGGAAATTCCGGATCCTGCCCGACATCGGCGGTGTAGCGCCAGGAGCGCGCGCATTTGACCAGACCGCGATCCTCGGCTTTCCCGACCACGACCGCCACCCCCTTGACGTCGTCGAGCGTGAAGGCGCCTTCCGGGGCCTTGCCGTGTTTGACGACGAGATCGCTGGTGATCGCCATCTCGGCCATATCGACATCGGCGATCGCGGCCTCCAGCGCCGCGTCGTCGAGCGTCACCACCGGCACCGCCTCGAGCGAAGAGCCGATCAGCTTGTCGGCGCGCGCGATCTCCAGCGCGCCGGTGACGACGCGGCGCACCTGCCTCACCTTGCGCCATTTCTCGGCCAGCGCCTCGTTGCGCCAGTCCTGCGGGATCGCGGGGAACTGGCCGAGATGCACCGACACGGCTTGCGGATGGCGGTCGAGCCAGGCTTCTTCCGTGGTGAAGGGCAGCATCGGCGCCAGCCACTTCACCAGGCATTCGAAGAGGTGGCGCACCACCTGCACGGCCGCCCTGCGGCGCAGGCTCGACGGCCCGTCGCAGTAAAGCGCGTCCTTGCGGATGTCGAAATAGAAGGCCGAAAGCTCCACCACCATGAAGTCGAGCAGCGTGCGGGTGATGCGCTTGAACTCGAAGGCGTCGTAGCCCTGGCGCACCATTTCGTCCAACTCGGACAACCGGTGCAGCATCAGCCGCTCCAGTTCCGGCATCGTCTCGACCGGCACGTCCCGGCCGTCGTCATGCGCAAGCGTGCCCAGCATCCAGCGGATGGTGTTCCTGAGCTTGCGGTAGGCGTCGATGTTGGTCTGCAGCACGTTCTTGCCGAGCCGCTGGTCTTCCCAATAATCGGTCGTGACCACCCAAAGCCGCAGGATGTCGGCGCCGGATTGCTTGATGACGTCCTGCGGCACGACGGTGTTGCCGAGCGACTTCGACATCTTGCGGCCTTCCTCGTCCATGGTGAAGCCATGGGTGATGACCGTGTCGTAAGGCGCCCTGCCCCTGGTGCCGCAGCTTTCGAGCAGCGAGGAATGGAACCAGCCGCGATGCTGGTCCGAGCCTTCGAGATAGACGTCGGCCGGCCATTTGAGGTCCGGACGGTCCTCCAGCGTGAAGACATGCGTCGAACCGGAATCGAACCAGACGTCGAGGATGTCCATCACCTGGTGCCATTTCGAGGCGTCGTGATTGCCGAGGAAGCGTGCCTTGGCGCCCTCGGCGAACCAGGCGTCGGCGCCTTCCTTCTCGAAAGCGTCCATGATGCGTTCGTTGACGGCCTCGTCCTTCAGCACATTGCCGTCCTCGTCGGCGAAGACCGCGATCGGCACACCCCAGGCGCGCTGGCGCGACAGCACCCAGTCGGGGCGCTCCTCGATCATGGCGCGGATGCGGTTCTGGCCCGCCGCCGGAACGAAACGGGTGTCGTCGATCGCCTTCAGCGCGCGGCTGCGCAACGTCGTGCCGTCGCCGAGGTCCTTGTCCATATAGACGAACCATTGCGGCGTGTTGCGGAAGATGACCGGCTTCTTGGAGCGCCAGGAGTGCGGATAGCTGTGTTTCAGCCGGCCGCGCGCGAAGAGCGCGTTGCGCTTGATCAGTTCGTCGATGACGGCCTGATTGGCGTTGCCCTTCTTGCCATTGTCGTCGATGACGCGCGCCGCGCCACCTTCGCGCCCCGGGCCGAAGCCCGGCGCATCCTTGGTGAAGAAGCCGGCATCGTCGACCGTGAAGGGGATCACGGTGTCGACGCCTCGCGCCCGCAGTTCGCTCGCGGCCTCCATCCAGGCGTCGAAGTCCTCGCGGCCATGGCCGGGCGCGGTGTGCACGAAGCCGGTGCCGGCATCGTCGGTGACATGCTCGCCCGCAACCATCGGCACCGGGAACTCATAGCCGCCGCCGAGGCCCTTGAAGGGATGCGAAAGCGTAAGCTTCCCAAGCTGTTCGGCCGAGACGCTGTGAAGCCGGTTCAGTGCGACCTTGGCCTTGGCGGCGCACTCTTGCGCCAGCGCGTCGGCAAAGATCAGCTTCTCCCCGGGCTGCGGGCCGAAGGCGTTCTCGGCCGCCGTGACCTCATAGAGGCCATAGGCGATGCGCGGCGAATAACTCACGGCGCGGTTGCCGGGGATGGTCCAGGGCGTGGTCGTCCAGATGACGACATGCGCCTCGACGAGGTCGAGCGCTGCCTCGTCCAGCGCGGCGCCGGCGACCGGCTGGGCGAGGCTCGCCACCGGGAACTTCACCCAGATCGTGTCGCTCTCGTAGTCCTGATACTCGACCTCGGCCTCGGCGAGCGCGGTGCGCTCGACCACGCTCCACATCACCGGCTTCGAGCCGCGGTAGAGCTGGCCGGACAAGGCGAATTTCAACAGTTCGCCGGCGATGCGCGACTCGGCATGATACGCCATGGTGGTATAAGGATTGTCGAAATCGCCGATGACGCCAAGACGCTGGAACTCGTCGCCCTGCACCTTGATCCAGTGCTGGGCGAACTCACGGCATTCCCTGCGGAACTCGTTGACCGGCACCTCGTCCTTGTTCTTGCCCTTGGCGCGATACTGCTCCTCGATCTTCCATTCGATCGGCAGGCCGTGGCAGTCCCAACCCGGCACGTAGTTGGCGTCATAGCCGCGCATCTGGAAGGAGCGGTTGATGACGTCCTTGAGGATCTTGTTCAGCGCATGGCCGATATGGATGTTGCCGTTGGCGTAGGGCGGCCCGTCATGCAGCACGAATTTCTCGCGGCCGGCGGCCTCTTCGCGCAGCTTCCTGTAAAGGTCCATGTCCTGCCAGCGCTTGACCAGACCAGGCTCCTTCTCGGGCAGGCCGGCACGCATCGGGAAGTCCGTCTGCGGCAAATAGAGCGTTTTGGAATAGTCGATCGTTTCAACGGTGTCGGTCATTGATCTGCCATCTGCGTTGCCCGGCGGCGGGAAGCCCGGGCGTTGAACCAGCATTTTCTTGAAAAGCGCGAGGGGCGCGCGCGAAAACTCCCGGCGGCTCCAGCGGCGCTCAGGCCGCCCGGAACACCGGGCCCGTAATTCGTATCGCGATCGCGAAAAGGCGCGAAAAGCTCGTCATGGCGTGGCTTTTAGCGGATGGCGCGGCAGGAATAAAGCGCGGATTTCAAGGCATGAAGCCGCTTTCACGGCCTACATGGTGAAATTGAAGCGGTAAGTGGTCGAGACACCGAAGGTCCACTGATTGCGGTCGCCGCGTTCCTTGACCAGGCTGGAATCGGCCGCCGGCCCCATCAGGCGCGAATATTCGGTGAAGACGCTCGCCGTCATCGGCTCGGTCACTTTCCAGGTGATCGCGCCACCGAGCCCCGTCGACTTCAGCCCGCCGCCGGGATGGTACTCGCTCAGGCCCGAAGCGACCGCTTCCTTGGCGTTGACGCCGTAATAGGCGTCGAAATAGTCGGACGATGCGAACGAAACGCGCGGACCACCGGAAATGCGCACGGTCGGCGTGATGTCATAGAAGGCGTCCGCGGCGATGTCCGCGACGAAGCCGTTATGGGAGCGGATGCCGTGCCTGAGCTCGGCGCGCGCCCTTAGCCAATCCAGCGGATAGAATTCGAAGAAGCCGCCCACCTCACCGCCCCAGCGCACGGGATCAAGGCCCTTGAGCTCGTCCTTGCTCTCGCGCGAGAATATGAACTTGCCGGTCAAGCCGGCGCGGACGGAACCGTCATCGATCAGCGCCAGCGAGATGTTGTCGTTGCGCGAGGTAAAGCGCGCCTCCGGACCGACCTTGCCGAGCGAGACGATCGGTTGGGCGCTGAGCATGTATTTCTTGCCGCCCTCGAAATTCGGCGCGACCAGCGCGGTGGCGCCGAGCGTCAGGTACCAGTCGCCGGATATCCAGCTGCCCTCGCCCGCCCGGGCGACAGGCGCGCTGAGCAGGCCCATGGCGACGGCCAGCGGAATCGTCCCGACAATACGCATCGTCACCCCTTACGCGAAACGCGCCGGCAGCACCATCTGCCAGCGCTCAAGCCATGCCGTGCGTTCGGTAAAATTTGACTTAAATCCGTAACATGGTCGGCAGCATCCGGATGAGGACGGCCACCAGATCAGGTGTCGCGCGGCGCGACCGGCTGGTCCAGCAACCTAGCCACGGCCTTGGTGCCTTTTCCGCCAATGCGCGCGGAGCCGTCGTCACCCACTTCCACCGTAGCACCGTTGGCGAAGCTGAGCGACCAACCGTCATCCGTAGCGTTACGCCGGCGGTCGGTGAGCTCGATGCCGCCAGCGGTGACCAGCGCGACAATTCTGTCAGCGTCCATCCTCGTTCTCCGGATACGGGCCATCAATTCAGGTCGAGCCCGCCGGTAAGGTCACCGAGCGGTGGCTCGCCATGCGCGGCAACGGCCCGGTCGCGAACCACGATGCCGTGCAGCACAGGCAGTTCGAAACGCTCCGTGATGAGGCGAAGGATCGAGGTGGTGTCATAGGGCGCGTGATCGACATAGCCGTGCTTGGCGAAGGGCGAAACGATGATTGCGGGGATGCGCGTGCCGGGCCCCCAGCGATCGCCCTTGGGCGGCGCGGCATGATCCCAGATGCCGCCATTCTCGTCATAGGTGACGACGACCAGCATGTGCGGCCATTGCGGGCTCTTCTCCAGATGCGCGATGACATCGGCGATATGGCGGTCGCCCGCCTGGATGTCGGCATAGCCGGAATGCTCGTTGAGATTGCCCTGCGGCTTATAGAAGGAAACCTGCGGCAGGGCGCCATCGTCGATCGCCTGGGTGAAGCTCACGCCTCCCAGCCCCGCGTCGCGCAAATGTTCGCGCCTGGCCTCGGTGCCAGGCGCGAAGTTGGCGTAATAGTTGAACGGCTGGTGGTGATACTGGAAATTCGGGATCGGCGTGTGGTTGCCGTGGTCGAGGGTGTACTGCCAGGCGCCTGAATACCATGCCCAGCTTATGTGCTTGAGGCTGAGCATGTCGCCGATGGTCGGCTCGGTCTGCGGTGGGAGGGTCGTCGGCTTGGCCGGATCCGCTAGGCGCGGATCGCCGCCAGGCGCCGGATCGTTGCCGCTCGGCTGGAAAGGCGGTTGCATCGTGTTTACCGCGTAGAAATCCGGCGTCAGGTTGCCGTCGGAGACGAATTTCGGGATGCCGTCGCGCGCCGATTTCGGTGAATTGTCGGCGACCTTCAGCGCCATGCCACTGTCGTCCGTCACCGAGATCGACGGCTTGGCAGGGTTCTTGTCGGCATCGGCGTAGTAGGGCGCGCAGGCGCAGATCAGCCATTGGTGGTTGAAGAATGAGCCGCCGAACCCGCCCATGAAGAAGTGGTCGGCCAGCACGTATTTCTGCGCGACCGCCCACATGTCGGTCTTGGAGGCGTCCCAGTTGCTCATCGGCATGGCGCCCGAATCGGCCCAGGCGACGAACATGTCGTTCTTGCCGCCGTCGATTTGCATCTGGTTCTGGTAGTAGCGATGCCAGAGATCGTGCGTCACGACCGTAAGCGGGACGTTGAAACCCTTCGCGTCGTTCACGGTGAACGGCGCGTTCGCAAGGTGTTCGGTCATCGCCTGTGTCACCGGCGGCGTGACGCCCTTGGCGGTCAGCCCGTCCCACACCGGCGGCAGTTCGGACAGCACGGAGCCGTCACGGTCACGCTGCTGCAGGCTTTCCTGGCTCGCCTTGTCGATGCCGTCAGCGCCAGGAAAATGGCCATAGAGATTGTCGAAAGCGCGGTTCTCCGCGAAGATGACGACCACCGTCTCTATCTTGGCAATGCCGGCCGGCGGATCGCCAGGCTGGGCTGCGGAAGCGGACGCCGAAGCGGCAGCGCACAGAGCGAGAGTTGAGGAAAACAGGGTAAGCCCAAAGGAGCGCTTCATCACCGTGCCTCACCAGTGGTGCAAAACGGGATGACACCAGCTTCGGCACATCTTTGCAATAGCGGCGACTCTGGACGGCAGTGCCATTGGGACTACCTTCCCTCACGACAGGATGCGCCGGCCACATCTGGAGGGAAGTCGACCAAAGCGATGCCATGAAGGACGCGATCGGCCGGCCGTGGCCGGTGGGGGTCGCTTTTCACCCAATGCCGCCGATAAGCGGCATCGCCCTTGACGATTTGTAATCGCCGGTGTCGCTGCGCTAAGCGGAGCGCCGGTTGCGGCGCAGCGTCTCTATCAGATCGCAGGCTGCTTCCAGTCCGCCGGTAAGCGGGTTCGACGCGCCGTAGGCAAGAGCCGCCTCGCGCCATTGGTCCCGGACCGCCGGGTTGCCGGCTTTCAGGATTGCCTGCCGCCAGATTTCGGGGTCGTCGCGACTGGCCACAACCAGTCCCGCCCCGCTGGCTCCGACATATTTTGCATATCCGCAGGCGTCCGATGCGATGACCGGCAGGCCGTTTGCGAGCGCCTCGAGAATAACCGTGCCCGTATTTTCCAGGCGAGCCGGGTGCAGCATGAAGTCGCTCGCGACCACGACCGCCGGGATGTCCTCCTGGATGCCCAGCAGAGTGACCCTTTTCGATATGCCGGATTTGGCAATCAGGCCGAGAAGCCGCGTTTCCTCCTCGCTGTTTTTTCGAAGGCCGGCGACCAGCCAATGGATCTCCGGGAACGGCTGAAGCGCTTTTATCGCCCGGTCGAGACCCTTCACCTTCAATCTGTTGGCGATGGTCAGGGCGATGACCGTTTCGCGCGGAAGCCCAAAACGATCGCGGATTTCATTGCGGTCGACAGCCAGCAGCTCCGGTCTGCGGCGTTTCGGATCGAGCGTCGGTCCGACGACGTGAATGCGCGATTCCTCCGTCCGCCAGAAGTTGCGGTAAAGCGTTGCCTGGTGTTCGCTGAGTGCAATGATCTGCACGGCGTTGCCAGGGGCAAAGATCATCGATTCGAGCTTCTGCTGGCGCATGAAGCGGGGCGAAAACGGCCGCCACCACCCGAGCTTCGACACAAAATAGGGCGGGTCGCCGGCATAGTAGATATCCAGGCCCGCCATCTTGTTGAAACCGACCACGCAGTCGAAGTCCCGCCTGGCCGTCAGCACGGTCCTACCCAGCGCATATTCGGTGCCAGGGTTCGAGAGAACCCGTGCCGGCTGGATTTTTATCGCAGCCGAACTCTCGACATGACCGACCTGGCGGGTCGTCAGGATCGTCACGCTATGGCCGCGCCGGACCAGTCGGTCGCTGATGTTGAGACAATCCCTTTGCAGCCCTCCATTCATGAAGAGGGCAGAGATTGCGCAGCAGATTTTCATCTCATTTTCCGGAGCGCCGCCTTATCCCCCAAGTCGGATCGACGGAGAGAGACTCCGGGTGCGCCCCAGACTTCCCCAATCAAACAAACACGGCCGGGCGCCTAAATGTTGGCCGTGTTGAAACCACGAATATGCTGTATATAGCCGGTTATCAAGAGACTTGGATGCTGTCGCGTTCTAGCTTTCTCCCGCCAAGACCAACCGGAGCGCGCTCATGAAAGTTCCACAGGGCGATCGCGCCTGCGAAGCCGGGTTCGACTGAAAGCCGCCACAGCCGTGCCAAGGGCCCTGCGCGAATATGACTGGCGGCAATGGCTGAGGCTGCAGCCGCTGCTGCACACCGTTAAAACTGCCCGTTACCGGAAAATCGACCGGAGGTTTCTGGGCCAGCCGGCCAAGGATGGCGACATCCAGGGCATCCGCGCGGCCGCCCGGGGTCGCCATGTCCTGCTGACCGTTGCCTTCGGCGATGCTCAATGCCTGGATCTGCAGTTGCGGCTGACGAGCGGACTTGTTCGCCACGATCTCCACATCGTGGCCGACAACAGCGTCGGCGAAGCTTCCGCGCGCAAGAACAGGCAGGTATGCGCGGCTCACGGCGCCGCCTATGTCAGGCTGCCGGCCAATCCATGGACCGTAAGGAACCCGAGCCGGTCCCACGGCGCGGCGCTCAATTGGATGTGGCACAACATCCTGAAGCCTGGCGCGCCGGCCGCGTTCGGATTCCTCGACCAGGACCTTTTCCCGACGAAGCCATGCGACCCCTTCGAACCTCTTGAAGACGCGGCGTTTTACGGCGATCTGCGCTGGGCAGGCGCGCGATGGTATTTGTGGGCCGGCTATTGCTTCTTTCGGTTCGACGCCGTCGGCCGCGAGCCTCTCGATTTCGGGCTCGACTGGTTCGCCGGCCTCGACACCGGCGGAGCCAATTGGGAAGTGCTCTATCGGAATGCGGATCCCAACACGGTGCCGCAACGGCCGATAACCGCATTCGCCGCCTTGCCGGGAATTGAGCTCAGACAGGCCTATTGCGAATGGCGGGGAAGCTGGCTTCATGAAGTCGGCCTCGACGGCGACCTTTCTTTGAAGGCGAAAAAGCGCGAGGCGGTCCTGCGACTGCTCGCTCCCGCGCTTGAGATCGCACTCGGATCGGCCGGACAAAGAGATTGACAGTCGACAGACCGACGAAACTTTGGAATTGGAATTTTGAAACCAGGCCGCCGACATTCGACAATTCAACGGCCATTCGGTCACGACCGATTATCGCAAGGAAAGTTCCATTGCCGACAGTGAGTGTGATCATTCCGGTGCGAGACGGCGCGCAATATGTCGGCGAGGCCCTGCAAAGCATCCTGGACCAGGATCTGGCGGATATCGAAGTCATCGTCGTCGACGATGGATCTCGCGACGACAGCGCCGCGATCGCGACGTCGATCGGCGACCGCGACAGCCGCGTCAGGCTTGTCGCCAACCGCGGCAAGGGGATCGTCGATGCGCTGAACATGGGGCTTTCGCTCGCGCAGGCCCCTCTTGTGGCGCGCATGGATTGTGACGATGTCTCGCTGCCCGGCAGGTTGCGCCTGCAAGCGGCGTGTTTCGACGCGGATGCCGACCTGCAGCTGCTCGGTACGGCGGGGTTGCAGATCGACCGGGACGGAAATCCGTTGAGGCCGCTTGACGTCCCCGCCGGCGGCGACCCGTTGCGCGAAGCGCTTGCCAGATACAATCCCATGCTTCATCCGACAGTGATGTTTCGGACCGAGGCCGTCCGGCGCGCGGGAGGCTACCGCCGCGCATTCACCCATGCGGAAGACTACGATCTATGGCTGCGGCTTTCCGAAACGGGAAAACTGGCCAACATGGATGCGCGGCTCGTGAAGCTGAGATCGCATCCGGGACAGGTATCGCGCATGAAGGAAGATCAGCAAAAGGCTGCCGCGGCATTGGCCAGGCAGTCGGCGCTGCTGCGTCGCCATCGCGCCGAGCCGTTCGACGCGAACGGCCAAGCCGCGCAGGCCATCGCAAGCTTTCTGGCGTCGCGCGCCGCCACGGGGGTCGGCATCTCCAGCCAGGAAAGACGCGACATCGAGTTGCTGCTGCGAACCGCGGACATACCCCTCACCCTCACTCTAAAGCTGCTGTTCCTCGCGGCTGTCGGCGCGCCCTCCTTCAGGACGCTCGCGCTGGGACCTCGACTGGCCTGGCGCAGGATGATCGCGCGTCCCGCAAGAATGCGGCTCAACTGATGCGGCCCGAATGATGCGTCTCGTCGTCGATCTCTCGAGCATGGTGCGTTGGCTCGGCCCTCCGGTCGGCCTGGTCCGCGTGCAACGCCACTACGCGGCCGCGGCGGCCGCATTCAAGGCTTCCGATGTGGCGTTCACCGTGTTCGACCCGATCGAGCGGGTCCTTAGACAGGTTTCGCCTGGTATGGCAGCGGAAATCATCGCGGGCGACATTTCATGCGACATGAGCTTTTACCCGGACCCGGCCCGCATCAAGATAAGGTTCTACGATCGCTGGCCGAAATGGGCGCGGCGGTTGCTGATGACGATCATAAGACCGCGCCGGATGCTGATAACGGAAATTGGCGCGTTCGGCCGGCGCCATCCCGGCAGCCCTTTTCTTCGTTTCCTCGAGCGGATCGAAAACCGGCTGATGAAGGAAACCGAGCAGCGGCAGGTCGCTCGCGAGGACCGTTCACGCGCTCGTATCGTCCCGCTCAGGACTGTGGCCGGCGACAAATACGATCTTTCGCCCGGCGACCATCTGCTGTTGATGAACAACGACTGGGCGCATACCGATATCGAGGTCATTTCGCGCGAGGCGCGCTTGGCCGGCGCAAAGCTGATCGTGCTCTTGAACGACATCATTCCAATCCAGTTTCCCGAATGGTACAAGCCGCACGACGTCAAGAGATTCACCGACTACGTGAACCTAGCGTTCGGGCTGGCAGACCGCTTCATCCTGACGTCGAGGTGCGTCACCACTGACGTCGAGGACTACGCCGCCAAGCTCGGCGTCCATCTGCCGGAGCTGAAACAAGTCCCTCTCGGCTGCGACAGCGCCCGCGAATCGAAGGCGGACGGCGGCCTGCCGGACGGGATCGAGACCGATCGCTATATCCTGTTCGTTTCCACCATCGAGCCACGCAAGAACCATTCGCTGCTCATGGATGTCTGGAGGCGCATCGTCCTGGACGGAACGGTTGCGCGCAGCGGCATGAAGCTGGTTTTCGTCGGCCGCAGCGGCTGGATGGTCGACGGGATCCTGGCGAAGCTTCACAGCCATCCCGACTACGGCAGGAGCCTTGTCCATCTCGACAACGTCGACGACGCAACGTTGTCCCGCCTTTACCGCAACAGTGCGTTCTGCGTGTATCCGTCGCTCTATGAAGGATATGGGCTGCCGCCCGTCGAGGCGCTGGCCTATGGGAAGGCGCTGATCGCCTCCACGGGCGGAGCCATCGCCGAAGTTGTCGGCTCGTCGGGACTCTGCCTTGATCCGCTCGACGTCGAAGGATGGGAAAACGCCATGCGGGAGTGGATCACCTCGCCCGCGGCCCGTGCTCCATACGAAGCGAAGGCCAGAGAATTCGTGGCGCGAGGCTGGGAGCAGGCCGGCCGGGAGACACTGGAGGCGACGCTTGCGCCGTTCCCGGACGAAGGCCGGCCGTCGCGACCATAGCCGCCTTTATGGTTGCCGGGATACGCGGCTTGCCTGTCCGGTATTCCGGAACCGGCTCAGGGTTTCGTCGACGATGTAGCGGCCGAGCTCACCTCGGCGCTTGAAGGAAAGCGCATGCTCTCGCGCCGACCGCCCGGTGGCTATCAAATCGTCGCGATTCTCGATCGTGGTGGAAGGTCATGGAACAGCCGGCCGCCCGCAGGCTGGGCCCGTGTTGCTGGACGGACAATGCCATTGGGTTTAGCTTCCTTTCGCCGCACGACCGGTGGTGAATTTCGAGGGAGATGAAGCCATGACTCTGCCAAGCGACGCTCTCAAGGACGCGATCGGCCAGACGCGGGACAAATGGGGATGGTTCGTGGCGCTCGGCGTGTTGCTGCTGATCTTCGGCGGCATCGCCTTCGGCAATCTGTTCATCGCCACCGTCGCCTCGGTCTATGTCGTCGGCTGGCTGATGCTGATGGCAGGTGTCATCGAGATCATCCACGCCTTCGGGGTCAAGACCTGGGGACGTTTCTTCTACTGGCTGCTGAGCGGCCTGCTCTATGCCGTCGCCGGCTTCTTCGCCTTCGACAACCCGTTGCTCGCCTCGGCGGTGCTGACGCTGCTGTTGGCCATCGCGCTTGTCGCGTCGGGGCTTCTGCGGTCCTGGGTGGCCTTCAATCACCGGCCGCAGCAAGGCTGGGGATGGCTGCTCGCGGCCGGCATCATCACCATTCTGCTCGGCCTGATGATCGCCATGGGCTGGCCAGTGAACAGCCTTTGGGTGCTTGGCATCTTCCTGGCGATCGACCTGGTCTTCCAGGGATGGAGCTTCATCGCCATCGGCCTGGCGCTGAAGCGGTAGACTTACGTCAGTCGGCGTTGAGAAGCGTGACGGCGGCAAGTGCCAGCGCAATGCCGAGATATTGGGCTTTCGAAACGTCCTCCTTGAAGACGACCGCGCCGACCAGAACGGCGCCGGCCACCACAATCGTATTGACCAGAGCGCCGGTAACGGCAAGATTCAGTCGCGTGTTGATGAAGGCAAACATGAAGTAGGATACCGGCGACAGCAGCATGACGATGGCCAGGCTGCGGCCGCTGCCGGTCTTGCCCCAATGCGCGCTAAGTCCGTCGCAGAGGATGAACAGCGCCGCGCAGGGCAGGACAACGGCCCACACCATCAGGTCTATCTTCATTAGCGCTTTCTGCGCAATCAAGCGCCCGCGGTCGGTGAAATGCTTCACCCATGCGAGTCAGCCTTTGATCGAGCGGCAGACTGAAGACGATCCGAGCAATTCCAGGAAAAGTGTGCAGCGGTTGGGCTCCGCGACTTCGCCGTGGCCTTCCGTCCGGAATTGCGTCAAAACAAGGAGATAGGGCGGTTCGCCGTTTCCGTGAAACGCACTAAATTAGAACGCGATCTCGGCGTCCAGTTGCGAGAGCGGGCGCACGCCCGCCAGCAGCGCTCGCGCCTCGGCCTCGTCCTTTTTCATCTGCGCCACCAGCGCATCGAGGCCGTCGAATTTGAGCTCCGCCCGCAGGAAGCCGAAGAACGACACCTGGCAGGTCTGGCCATAGAGATCCCCGGAAAAATCGAAGACGTAGGTTTCGAGCAGCGGCGCGCCATTGTCGTCGACGGTGGGACGCCGGCCGAAGCTGGCGACGCCATCATGGAGCGTGCCGTCGGCGCGACGGAAGCGGACGGCATAAATCCCTTCCTTCAAGGCCGCTTCCGGCGAAAGCCGCATATTGGCGGTCGGGAAGCCGAGGGTGCGGCCAAGCTGCTGGCCGCCGATCACCTCGGCTTCGACGGTGAAACGGTAGCCGAGCAGGCCGGCAGCCTCCTCCACCTTACCTTCGGCGAGCAGTCCCCGGATGCGACTCGATGAAACCACCTCCGCGCCCTCATCGCGGAAGGCATCGACCAGCGTCACGCCGAAGCCATGCCGTTCTCCGGCAGCCATCAGAAAGGCCGGGCCACCCTGGCGGTCCTTGCCGAAATGAAAGTCGAAACCGGTGATGGCGTGGCGGATGCCGAGGTTCTTCTCCAGCACGTCGGTCACGAAAGCCTCGGGTGACAGCGAGGCGAAATCGCGCGTGAACGGCTGCTCGACCAAGGCCGCAAAGCCAAGCCCGGCAAGCAGCCGCGCCTTCATCGGTGGCGGCGTCAGCACGAAGAGCGGCACCTGTGGCCGGAAGATCTTGCGCGGATGCGGCTCGAAAGTGAGCACCAAAGCGGGCACGCCGTTGCGGCGGGCTTCGGTCAGCGCGCGCTCCAGGACGGACTGGTGGCCGCGGTGGACACCGTCGAAATTACCGATCGCCACGACGCCGCCGCGCAGATGCGCGGGCAGCGGCGCGACCGCGGAAAGACGTTCGAAAGCTTGCTTCATATCGAGGCGTCCGTCATGGCCAGACCACCAACCTATTGCAGACGCGGAATGACGGCGACCGGCCGGTAGCCGTGCTTTTCGAGAAAGCCCGCCAGCCTTTCGGGGTCGGGGCGGAGCGGATCGCCATAGTCGCGAGCGTGGATGCCGCCCGAGACATAGAGCACGTCGAAACCGTTGTCGGCCGCGCCCTTGACATCCGTCATCATGCCGTCGCCGATGGCGAGAACCTCGCCGCGCTCGACGGCGCGGCCAAGAAGGCCAGCGACCTCCTTCATGGCGACATCGTAGATCGGCGCGAAGGGCTTGCCTGCGATCAGCGTGCGCCCGCCCAACTGCGCGTAATCCCGCGCGAGCGCGCCGGCGCACCAGATGGTGCGCTCGCCGCGCTCCACCAGGATATCCGGATTGGCGCAAATGAACGGCAGATTGCGGGCACGCAGCCGCTGCAGCAGTTCGGCATAGTCGGCAGGCTTCTCGACCTCGTCGTCATAGAGGCCCGTGCAGACAATACCCGAGGCCTCGAATTCCTCGACCAGATCGACATCGAGCCCGTCATAGAGCGTGAAATCGCGCTCGGGGCCGATATGAAAGATCTTCCTCGGGCCATCGGCGATCAGGTCGCGGGTCACGTCGCCGGACGTGACGACCCGGTCGCAGGCATCGCCAGGGACGCCGATCACCTTCATCTGGGCGACGACGTCGGCGCTGCGACGCGGCGAATTGGTGATGAGCACGACAGGCACATCGGCCGCGCGCGCCCTTGCAAGTGCGGCGGCAGCGGCCGGAAAATGCCATTCGCCGTTGTGCACGACGCCCCATACGTCGCACAGTATGGCGGCGTAGCGCCCCACCAGATCGTCGAGCGAAGCGATGATGTCAGGCGAATCCGCCATGCCGTGTCCCTGATTTCGATCATGAACCGCATCGCGCTGAAGGCCGCCGCGGTCCGCCCCGCATAGCCGAAGCGCCTCATCCTGTCACCAGCTTTCCCGACCTGTCCTTCCGTCAAGCGCAGACGGGGCAACAGGTATCCGCCATGGGCGGACCGCCGGTTGCACAGGGTTAACGCGCAGTCAAAGAGGCGCCGCGTTCTTGACAGTTTCGCGAAAGCTGAAATTTAACGATTTATGACCATAGTACCAAACCAACTGCGACCATGGTCGTACTCCAACATGGATCTTTGGCGGGGGTAAGCACAATGATCCGCGATTTTTTTCACGACAGGCGGGGAAACTACGCCTTGATAACGGCCATCACGATGATACCACTGATGGGCGGCGTCGCGGTTGCCATAGACTACACCGAATTGGTGCGGGAACGGCAGGAGACGCTCAATGCGCTGGATGCCGCCGGCATCGCGACGGCACAGCAGATCGTCGGCGGGGCCAGCGACACGGACGCCAAGGCATATGCTAAAACCTTCTTCGAGGCCAATCTCAGGCACGTTCTTCCGGCGAACACAACGCTGACGGTCACATTGCCGAACAACAATGCCGGCGGCGGCACGCTGGTGCTCGAAGCCGGCCTGAAGTACCAGCCCTACTTCCTGCCGGCCGCGGTCGCGCTGCTCGGCGGAACACCCGGCCAGACCACTATCAACTTATCGGCGCGGTCTGAAATCCGACTCAAGAACACGTTGGAAGTGTCGCTGGTGCTCGACAATTCGGGCTCGATGACCGAGTTCGGCCACGGCTCGAGCCAGGTGCGGTTCGACCTTTTGAAGAGCGCCGCCAAGCAGCTTGTCGACCAACTTGCCGGCCAGGCGCAACTGATGAAGCAGGTTTCCAAGCCGGTTCAGTTCAGCCTGGTTCCGTTCGCTGCCTCGGTCAATATCGGCTCGGCGAACGCGTCGGCGGCCTGGATGGACCAGGACGGCATCTCGCCCATCCAGCACGAAAATTTCGACTGGACGACGATGACCCAGGCGAATTCGCCCTGGCCACAGAGATATGTCGAGAAGGTCGGCAGCATCTGGTATGCGCGCGGCACCGATTGGGACGCCTCCCAGAAAGACAAGCCGCTGACGCGTTTCTCGCTTTACAAATGGATGCAGCGGATTTCGGCGTGCACCAAAGACTGGAACAACGTTTGCACGTCCAACATAACCTACGCCCCGATAGCGACTTGGGGCGGATGCGTCGAGTCCCGTCCCTATCCTTATAACATCCAGGATACGGCCGCCTCGACCTCGACGCCGGCGACACTGTTCGTGCCGATGTTCGCGCCTGACGAAACCGACAATACCGACAGCAACTCCCGGCCGGCAAACAACAACTGGCACCTCGACGTCACGCCGAGCACCGACAACCCGACGCGCCAGAAATACATGCCGAAATATTTCAACTACGGCACCAAGGTCACCCCGGCCTACGGCAGCAATGCCGGCCCCAACACCAGTTGCAGCACGACGGCGATCACGCCGCTGACCGATGTCTCGACCTCTGGCGGCGCCACGACGGTCAAAAATGCGATCGACGCCATGGTCGACGTCGGCGCCACCAATGTCCCGGAAGGCATGGCGTGGGGCTGGCGTACGCTGTCGAGCACCGCGCCCTTCACCGAGGGACGCGCCGAGACCGAAAAAGGCAATGACAAGGTGCTGATCGTGCTCACCGACGGCGCCAATACCTATTACACGCCGACGTCGGTGACCGCGCAAAGCTATTCAGGATCGAACTGGAACCAGGGCGGCAACGATCTCTCCGGCAACAAGGCGATCTATTCGTCCCTTGGATACCTTGCCTATGGCAACGGCTCGAGCAGCCAGACGAAGCCGTTCGGAAGCACCTACACCTATGGCCGGCCGTTCCTCGGCACCAGCACCAATGTCAGCAAGACCGATTATTCGAACGCCAACTACACCAAGGCGATGAGCGAGCATCTTGCCACGCTGTGCGACAACGCCAAGGCCGCTAACATCATCGTCATGACCATCGCGCTCGACCTCGACTCCAGCAACACGGCCGAGGCGGCGCAGATGACAGCCTTGAAGACCTGCTCGTCGGACTCGCGTTTCAGGAAGGATCCGACCGACTCGACCAAGCCGGCGAAGCTGTTCTGGAACTCGACCGGCGCCACGCTGTCGGACGACTTCAAGGCGATCGGCAACGAGCTGTCGAACCTGCGCATCGTCAGCTGATCTGCTCGGACAAACGATCGAGGACGCCCGCCGCGAGACGGGCGTTTTTCATCGTGGGCCATGCCGTAGAATTGGTTTGGTTAGCGGTTGGTGAAGCCGCCGTTAAGCAATCGAGCGGTTTGCCAAACCGGTCCTTCAGCGTTTTGTGGAAGTGTGGCCCGACAGAAAATCCGTCGGCGCGGGGGCCGCTTACCTGAAATGCGTGAATTCTGGCGTCACTTCTGCCGCGACCGGCGCGGAAACTATGCGCTCATGACGGCAATCGCCATGGTGCCGCTGATGGGGGCGGTGGCGATGGCGGTCGACTTCAGCGAGCTCAACCGCCAGAAGCAGATGGTGTTGAACGCGCTCGACGCCGCCAATTTCGCCGCGGCGCGGCGGCTTGCCGAAGGCGCCACGGACGATCAGATCAGAGCCTACGCGGTCGACTTCTTCAACGCCAACCTCAACAACATCGACCCCGCCAACATCTCGCTCGACATCACGTTGCCCACCAGCCAGGCCGGCGGCGGCCTGCTCACGATGAGCGCGACGCTGAACTACCACCCTTATTTTTATCCGTCCTCCTCGCTGCTTGTCGGCGCATCCACGGCCGATGCGAACAAGTCGATCAACCTCGACATGGACTCTCAGGTGCGGCTGAAGAACACGCTGGAAGTGGCGATGGTGCTCGACAATTCGGGCTCCATGACAACGCCTGGCACAGGCACAGGACAGAAGCGCATCGACCTGCTCAAGCAGGCCGCCAAGCAGCTTGTCGACACGCTGGCGCAGCAGGCATCGCAGATCAAGCAGATCGACAAGCCGGTCCAGTTCAGCCTCGTGCCGTTCGCGGCATCGGTCAATGTTGGGCCGGACAACGACAACGCCCCGTGGATGGACGTCTATGGGCTGTCACCGATAGCGAATGAGAATTTCGACTGGTCGACGCTGAACGCGCCCGACAAATACGCCCAGAAGATCAGCGGCATATGGTACAAGAAAGGCACCGGCTGGGGGGAAACCGAAAACCAGGTGCTGAGCCGCTTCTCGCTCTATCGCGACATGCAGGTGGTGACCAGCCACGAGCGCATCGTCGGCAGCAAACGCGTCGTATGCGACCAGTACCGCTCCGACAACACCTGCAAGCGCAGCCACAACGAATACGACTACAACGACACCTATGGCCCGTTCGCCAGTTGGCAGGGTTGCGTGGAAGTGCGCCCCTATCCCTACAATGTCGACGACACGCCGGCCTCGGGCGGGCCCAACAACACCGGCATCGGCGTCGGCGATCCGGCGACCATGTTCGTGCCGATGTTCGCGCCCGACGAGCCAGGCAACCAGTGGAGGGTGACCCAGGATCCGGATGAGCCGAACCCAGTCACCTACGGCGCCGCCAACAGTTGGTGGAACGACGATCCGTCGAGCACCACCGGCAAGACCCGCCAATCCAACATGGCCAAGTATTTCATGCCTCGGCCGATCGATGCGCCGGTGCTGTCGAAGGGCGCCGGCCCGAATTACAGCTGCACCACCACGCCGATCACGCCGCTCACTGACGTCACCAATGCGGACGGGCTTGCGGCCATCAAGGCGGCGATCGACCTGATGCAACCCAACGGCAACACCAATGTGCCCGAAGGCACGGCCTGGGGCTGGCGCAGCGTATCGAGCGCCGAACCATTTACCGAAGGCCGTCCGGAATCCGAGCGCGGCAACGACAAAGTCGTCATCGTTCTCACCGACGGCGAGAACACCTATTCGACGGTCAATTCCGACCCGGCCGGCAACAAATCGACCTATGCCGCCTACGGCTATACCGGCGTCGGCTATAACGGCACCTCGGTCACCCGCCTGTTCGGCGGCACGTCGAGCGCCATCGGCCAGTTCAACTACTCGTCGAGCAACTACACCGCGGCGATGAACGAGCAGATGGCGAAGCTGTGCGACAACGCCAAGGCGGCCAAGATCATGGTGATGACGGTGGCGCTCGACATGTCGTCGACCAGTTCAAGCGACCAGAAGGCGATGGCCGCGCTGAAGGCCTGCTCTTCCGATTCCCGCTTCCGCAAGGATCCGACCGACCCCAGCAAACCGGCCAAGCTGTTCTGGAACGCGACCGGCGCAACGCTCTCCGACAACTTCAAGGAGATTGCCAACGAGTTGTCGAACCTGCGCGTGGTCGGATAAGGCGCACTGGCGCAACGGGTACCAGCCGCCAACCCCTTGCGAGTTCCCGCGAAGCGGCGCACATCTCGGGCACTTCCGGAGCCATCGATGCCCGACGCCGCCAACCATCTCACTTTCGCGCTGATCTGCCTCGGCATGGTGCTCACGCCGGGGCCGAACATGATCTACCTGATCTCGCGCTCGCTGTCGCAAGGGCCGAAAGCCGGGCTGATCTCGCTCGGCGGGGTGGCGCTGGGCTTCCTGTTCTACGTGGTGTCGGCGGCCTTCGGCATCACCGCGCTCATCTTCGCCGTGCCTTATGCCTACGACGCGCTTCGCTTCGCCGGCGCGCTCTATCTGTTGTGGCTCGCCTGGCAGGCGCTGAAGCCCGGCGGGCGCTCGCCCTTTCAGGTCCGCGAGTTGCCGAGGGACAGGCCGCGCAAGCTTCTCGTGATGGGGCTGATGACCAACCTGCTCAATCCGAAGGTGGCGGTGCTCTATCTGTCGTTGCTGCCGCAGTTCATCAATCCGGCAAAGGGCCATGTCCTGTCGCAGCTTCTGGTGCTCGGCGTGACGCAGATTTCGATCAGCCTCACCGTTAACGCCATCATCGCCGTGACGGCCGGCTCGATCGCGAATTTCCTCGCCGGACGGCCGTTCTGGCTGGTCGTCCAGCGCTGGATGATGGGCACGGTGCTGACGGCGCTGGCCCTGAAGATGGCGACCGAGGCGCAAAGATAGCCGTCACCTCCAAGAACGCAGCCGTCTACATCGGCCGGCGTACAGGCCGGATCTGCTCCGGCTCGACCACCTTGCGGTAGAGATGCCAGGTCGCGTGGCCGAGGATCGGCATGACGACGGCAAGCCCGGCAAACAGCGGGATCGAGCCGACCACCAGCAGCACGGCGACCGTAAGCCCCCAAAGCGCCATCGTCAGAGGATTGGCCATGACGGCGCGGGCCGAGGTTTCGATCGCCGAGACGGCGCCGACATCGCGGTCGAGCAACAGCGGAAAGGCAATGACGGTGGTGGCCAAAACGACGACGGCGAAAACGAAACCGACGGCGTTGCCGACGAGGATCAGCGTCCAGCCCTTGCCGGTCGTCAGCACGTCGCGCACAAAGGCGCCGACCGAGGCGGGCGGCTCGGCGCCGAACAGGCCGGTATAGAGCGACTGCGCGGCGAACAGCCACAAAAGGAACAGCGCGAAGAGCAGGATACCGATGACCGCGATCGAGGGCAGCGCCGGCGAATGGCGCACGTCGAGCGCATGATGCCAGCGGCTGCTCATGCCAAGCTCGCGCCGGCGGCTGATCTCATAGAGGCCGATGGCCGCGAAGGGCCCGATCAGCGCGAAGCCCGACATCAGCGGATAGACGAGCTGAATGGCGTTGGAGCCGGAGCTCCACCGCGTCAGGATCAGGCCGACGATCGGATAGATCAGGCACAGGAACACATAGTGCGACGGCTTGGCCCAGAAATCCTCGGCGCCGAGCTTCAGCGCATCCCAGAGGTCCGAGGTGGAGATGTGGCGCACCGTGGGCTGCACATGCATCCCGCGCGCGTCCGTCATGACATGAAAACCGGCCATAACCGTCCTCCGTTTGTCAGTGCATGAGCCCGAAAACCAGGAGGTTCTCGCCAAGCAATCATGCGCCAGATCAGCGCGGGTCGGTCACCGCCTGCGGTGACCGCCCGTGGCTGCCACTTCAAGAACGACCGCATCATAATCGATCTTCCGGGAAAAGTCGCCGCCTCATGCGATTTTCATCGCCTGCCCGGCAAAAGCCACGATCGCCGGTATCAGAGGCCGGATGAGCACCTCGATCACAGCCTTCCCCAATCTCAACCGCCGCACGCTGCTCGCAGCCGCCGGCCTTGCGGCGCTTGCCGGCATCGCCGCCTGCAGCACCGTCACGGTGCCGACTGGCGAAGGCGCCGGCGTCTCTTCGTCCGCCACGGCGACACTGGCCGGTCTTCGCGCCTCGGCAGGGCTGCCGGCGCTGGCCCCTGACACGCAGCTCGAACAGGCGGCATTGCAGCAGGCCGGCTATATGGCCTCGCGCGAGCGCATGAGCCACACCACCGGCTGGGGCAAGGATTTCGCCTCGCGCATGAAGGACAATGGCGTGCGTGGCGCCGCCGCCGAAAACATCGCCGAGGGCCGTTTCGACCTTGAGAAGCTGTTCGACATCTGGATGCATTCGGCCGGCCACCGCCGCAACATGCTCGATACGGACTTCAGCCGTTTCGGGCTGGCTTACGTGCGCGACGGCCGAGATCCGGCGTTGCGCTATTGGGCGTTGGTGCTGGGCCGTTGAAAAGGCGGCCGGCTTAGATCAGCGACTTTATCAATCCATATGCGCCGCTGGCGCCCCGCCTACGGGCGCGGCCCTGGGCTTGCGCAGCAGAACGACGAATGGAATCGCGGCCAGCGTCATCACCATCAGGATCTTGAAGTCGTTGATGTAGGAAATCATCATCGCCTGGACATTCACCGCACGGTCGACCTGCGAAAGCGCTGCGGGATCGCCGGCGGCCGCCGCCGGAGACGCGGCCCACAGGTTCGGGTTGTACGGGTTGATGAAGGCCGAAAGCTCGGTGTGGTTGATCTGGGTGTTGCGCACCATCAGCGCCGCGACCACCGATACGCCGATGGACGAGCCCAGATTGCGCACCAGGCTGAACAGCGAGGTGGCGTCGGTGCGGTAGCGCGCGTCGAGCGTGGCGAAGGCGACCGTCGACAGCGGCACGAACACCATGCCCATGCCGAGACCCTGGACGACGCCCGAAGAGATGATCAGCCAATTGTCCATCTGCGGCGTGAAGCTCGCCATCGTATAGAGCGACTGCGCGGTGAGCAGGAAGCCGATGGCGACGAGGACCCTGGCATCGATCCTGTGCATGATGCGGCCGACGACCAGCATCGAAATCATCGTGCCGATGCCGCGCGGACCCAGCACGACGCCGATGGTCACGGTCGGGTAGCCGAAGATGTTTGCCAGCATCGGCGGCAACAGCGACATCGAGGCCAGGATCAGCACGCCCATGACGAAGATGAAGCCCAGCCCGGTCACGAAATTGCGGTCGAGAAAGATTTTTGGATCGATGAAGGGATGCTCTGATGTCACCGTGTGGATGATGAACACCCAGAAGCCGGTGAGCGACAGAGCGAGCTCGATCCAGATCTCGGCCGAGTTGAACCAGTCGACCTCGCCGCCGCGGTCGAGCAGAAGCTGCAGCGCGCCGACGCCGATCGACAGCATGGCGAAGCCGAAGAAGTCGAAGCCGCGCATGCGCTTGGCGACGACGGGCAGATAGGCGGCCATGCCGAGGAAGGCGAGGATGCCGACCGGCAGGTTGATGAAGAACACCCAGCGCCAATTGAAGTTTTCCGTCAGCCAGCCGCCGAGCGTCGGCCCCAGGATCGGCCCAAGCATGATGCCGGCGCCCCAGATCGCCATCGCCTGGCCATGGCGCTCCTTCGGGTTGATGTCGAGCAGGAAGGTCTGCGACAGCGGCACGATAGCCGCGCCGAACACGCCCTGCAGCAGCCGGAAGAGCACCATCGTCTCGAGACTCCAGGCAAGGCCGCAGAGCATGGAGAAGATGGTGAAGCCGACAACGGAGGCGAGGAACAGCTCCTTGCGGCCAAGCCGGTCGGCAAGCCAGCCGGTGACCGGCGTCATGATTGCCGCGGCCACGATATAGGAGGTCAGCACCCAGTTGATGTTGTCGGGCGACGCGCCGAGGTCGCCGGTCATGGTCGGCAGCGCGACATTGGCGATCGTGGTGTCGAGCGCCTGCATGATCGTCGCCAGCATCAGCGCGACCGTGATCAGTCCGCGATGCGGCACTTCCTTGAAGGCTTCGGGCGTGCTCATGATGCTGAACTTCCAGCAGGTAACAAAACCGTGTACACTAGAGCATGATGCCGAAAAGTGTGAAGCGGCCTTCGGACGACATCATGCTCTATCTCTTTGATTTAGAGGCGGATTCAGATTTCAGGCCTAACAGACCTGAAATCATCCGGCTCTAGGTTTCCGGGCGGCAAAGCCTTCCGTTGAGAGACCTTCATCGCGGTGGGACGCGACTATCGATGTGGGGGTTACATCGACCGAAAGTCTCTGTTGGAGCGGATGCCTACCGCCCGGAAACCTGAGGACCGACGGGTCTGCGACGAGGCCCCAGCTTTCGGACCAGCCGCCATGCGGCTTGCCTCGCTGATCCTTGTCACTCCTCCCATCAGACCAATCCCCTCAATGCCCGCGCCGCGTCGCGACGGGCCTCGCTGTCGTTACTGCGCGTGCTCCCCTGCCGCGGCGTGGCCGAAGATCGACGGCAGGCCGCGCGCCACGCCGGTGTCGACGGTGACGGTGGCGCTCATGCCGGTGCGCAGCGCCATCTTGGCATCGGGATCGGTCAGTTCCAGGCGTACGGGAATGCGCTGCGTGACCTTGACCCAGTTGCCGGTGGCGTTTTGCGCGGGCAGCAGCGAGAACTCCGCGCCCGTGCCGGCGCCGATCGCCTTGACGATCGCCTCGAAGGTGCGGCCCGGATAGGTGTCGACGACGATCTCGGCCTTCTGGCCCGGCTTCATGTTGGTGAGTTGGGTCTCCTTGAAATTGGCGTCGATCCAGGTGTCGCCGGTCTCGACCAGCGCGAACAGCGGCGTGCCGACGGACACATACTGGCCGACCTTGAAGGAGGCGGCCTGGTAGATGACGCCGTCGGCCGGCGCCTTCACGGTTGTCTGCGCCAGATCGTAGGCGGCCTTGTCGCGCGCGGCCAAGGCCGCCATCACGGTCGGATGCTTGTCGGTCTCGATATCCGGATTGCCGCCGAGAGCCGCCTTGGCGCTGACGATGCCCTGCTGCGCGACAGCCAACTGCTGCTTGGCCTTGTCGAGGTCGTTGCGGGCCTGGTCGAGCGAGGACTTGGCGTTGATGCCCTTCTGCGCGAGATCGGCGGCGCGGCCATATTGCGACTGCGCATAGTCGACTTCGCTGGAGGCGGATTTTTCCTGCGCCGTTGCCTGGCTGTAAGCGGCGCGCAACTGCTCGACATTGAGGCGCGCGGCGGCGACCGCCGCATCGGCCTGGGCGAGCGCGATCCTGTAAGGCTCGGGATCGATGACGAAGAGAAGGTCGCCCTGCTTGACCAGTTGGTTATCGGCGATACCAACCTGGACGATGCGGCCGGCCGTGTCAGAGGCGACCGAAATCCTGGCCTGCTGCAGATTGGCGTTCTCGGTTTCCTGATAGCGGCCGCCCGTTACCCAGACATACGCGCCGCCGACGAGCAGGGCCAGCGGCAAGGCGACCATCAACAGGAAGCGGCCGAGACGGCGCTTCTTCTTCGGCGCGGCCGGAGCCGGCTGCGGCGCAGGCGCGACCGCGACCGGAGCGGCAGCCGGCTGTACGGGGGCCTCGGCGACCGGCTGCGCCGACGCATTGGCGACCGGCTGTGCCGGCGCATTGGCGACCGGCTGCGCCGACGCATTGGCGACCGGCTGTGCCGGCGCATTGGCGACCGGCTGTGCTGGCGCACTCAGTTTCGTGACGTTGTCGTCTTCCCGCTTGGCTACCGCGCTCATGCCGCCGCCCCTTCCCTGCTCTTTATCTTTTCGAGGGACGATGCCTCGCCATCCGTCAGGTTCTGCACGATCGTGTCCAACACCCGGACCAGGATGCGCCGCTCTTGAGGCGAAACACCGGTCAACGACTCCTCATAGACCTCGCCGGCAAGGCTTTTGACATCGGCGTAAGCGGCGCTCGCCTTCTCGGTCGGGAAGATCATGCGCACGCGCCGGTCGGTCGCATCCTGGCGGCGCTCGATCCAGCCGCCCTCCTCCATGCGATCGACGAGGCGCGAGACGCTGATCGGCTCGATTTCGAGCAGCTCAGCCAGCCGCGCCTGGGTGATGCCTTCTTCCTTGGCAACGCGCACCATCAGCCGCCATTGCGCCGAGGAAAGACCCAACCCACTGGCACGCACCTCGAAACGCTTGCGCATCAGGCGCTGCACGTCGTGGATCAAAAATCCCAATCTGTCGATACCATCTGAAACCATGAGCGATACATATAATAAGCGTGCTTACTATTCAAGTGGATGCTTTGCGCCAGATAGCCGGCAAATCGAGATATCAGGCACCCGATGCGTCGATGGTTAGTGTCCGGTGAAGATAGCTCCGATGCCTTCGTCGCCTGCACGATGGGATTTCTCGGCGGACTCGTCGCCTCGGCGATCAAGCGCGACCAGGGCGTCAAGGACCGGGGCTACCTGATCGAAGGTTCATGGCGGCATGCTCGACCGCACCGACAGCCTGGTCTTCGCTGCGCCGGTCTTGTTCCACATCGTGCGCTATTTCTGGACGGTCTAATTACCGGTCAGAGCCGGTTACGCATCAGCAACGTGACGACGAAGAACGCGCCGAGCGAACTGGTGATGATGCCGATCGGCAGTTCCTGCGGCGGCAAAAGCGTGCGGGCCAGCAGATCGCTGGCCAACAGCAGGATGGCGCCGAACAGCGCGCAGGCGATGACCAGGTTGCGATGCAAGGGGCCGGAGAGCGGCCGGCTGAGATGCGGGATCATCAGGCCGACGAAGCCGATGACGCCGGCCACGGCAACGAGAATGGCGGTCGCCAGGGCGGCGACGAGGAATGTCGCGCGGCGCATCCTCGCCACCGGCACGCCAAGGCTCTCGGCGGCGCTTTCGCCGGCGAGGAAAGCATCAAAGCGGCGGTGGTTCCGCAGGCCATAGGCGAGGATGATGCCGGCGCCAAGCGCCGCCAGGCCGATATTGTCCCAGCGGGCAAGACCGAGCCCGCCCATGGTCCAGAACAACACCGAATGGGCGGCGCGCTGGTCACCGGCGAACACGAGATAGTTGGTCAAGGCAGTGAACAGAAATGAGACGGCGAGGCCGGCCAGGATCAGCCGCTCAGGCCCCTGCCCCTTCACCCGCGACACCAGCAGAAGCACGATTGCCGCCGCCAGCACGCCGCCGGTGAAGGCGGCAAGCGGCAGCGTCCAGACGCCGAACGTGTCGCCGAATAGGGTGATGACGGAGACCGCGCCGGCCGCCGCGCCCGAGGAGAGACCAAACAGAAACGGATCGGCGAGGTCGTTGCGAGTGACCGTCTGTAGCAGCGCGCCGACCACGCCAAGGCCTGCTCCGACGGCGATCGCCAGCAACGTGCGCGGCAGCCTCAGGTCGACGACGATGCTGCCGACCGGGCCGGATGGGCTCTGGCTGCCCAGTCCGGCCGCATGCGCCAGCGCGCCGACGACCTGGCGCAGAGGTATCAGCGTTGAGCCATAGGCGATCGAAAGCAGCCCGAGCGCGACCAGCAGCGCCGCGCCAAGCATCATGGCCAAAGCGAACGATCGGCGGCGCAGATTCACGGCGTGGGACCTGGCGCCGCGATGCCGGCGTCCGGGATCAGCCGAGGCATCCGCGACTTCGTCGATGCCGCAAGGAGCCGTCCACCCATCATTCCAGGGCGAAGCAGGCGCGAAGCGCCGTCGCGCAGACCCTGGAATTCATGGCGTGGCCTGGCACGAGAAATGCCACGGTGCGGAATTCTGAGCAGCGGCGACGCCTCGGCGTGACGGAATGGATCCTCGGGTCTGCGCCGCGTCGCTTCGCTCCTTGCTCCGCCCGTGGATGACGAAGTCGCGAGTGTTTTGGCCAATCTCCAAGGCGGGCGATTCACAGGCAGGCGATCCGTCAATGAAGCCATCCCCATCCCATCAGAACTCCAGGCCTAAAACGCTTCCGGATGCATGGCCCTGGCGATCTCGCCGATCGCCTCGATATTGGCGGGTCCGGGCGTCAGCTCGGCGTAGCGCAGCGCGACGAAGCGCTCGTTCCTGACAGCGTCGGTCTCCTTCATGGCCGGATGGACTTTAAGGAAATCGAGCAGCTTCCTGTAGCCGCCGCCATCCTGGTAATCGAGCAGGATAAGGAACTGCGGATTGCGCGAGGCGACCGTCTCCCAGTCGGTGTTGCCCCAGCTCGTCTCCATGTCGGCCATGATGTTTTCGCCGCCGGCGGCTGCGATCATGGCGTTGGGAATGGCGAACTTGCCGGCGGTGAAGGGCTTGTCCTCGCCGGAATCGTAGAGGAACACGCGCGTGCCCTTGCGGTCGCCGACCTTGGCGGTGATATCGGCAAGCTCGGCCTTCCAGCCGGCGACCAGCTTTTCGGCCTCCGTCTCCTTGCCGAAGATCTTGCCGAGCTTCTCGACGTCGCCATAGAGCAAGTCCATCGAGGCGACGGGCCGGTTCTTGTCGAGATGGACGCAGCTTTCGGTCAGCACCAGCGTCTTGATGCCGTGCGGGGCGAGCGTGTCGGGCGTGACCTCGCCGCCCGGCTTCATGCCGTAATACCAGCCGGCGAAGAAGAAATCCGGCTGCACGGCGACGAGGTTTTCCAGCGTCGGATATTTTGGCGCCAGCTCCGGGATGGAGCCTTGCTCCGCCTTGAACTCGGGGCCGACCTTGTACCAGCCGGTGATGCCGGTAAGCCCGACGATCGACGGCTGCAGCTTCAGCGCGAAGGCCATCTCGGCCATGTTGAGGTCCTGGATGACGGCGCGTTTTGGCGGTGCATCGAAAGTGAGCGCCTTGCCGCAGCTGTCGACGGTGACCGGGAAGGCGAAGGCGGCCGAGGCGAGAAGCGAGAAGGCAAACGACAAAGCGAGGCGTTTCACGGGATGGTGCTCCTTGTTTGGGTTGGGCAGGTTCAGGATGGCGAGGAAGCGCGCGTGGGCAGCTCGAAGACGGTGAGCTCGCGGTCCTCGGTCGGGTGCCGCAGGCGCAGCACGTCGATGCCGAAAACCTCGCGGATATGCGGCTGCGCCAGCGCCTCGCGCGGCGGTGCCAGCGCGTGCAGCCGGGCGTTGCTCATCACCGCGACGTTGGTGGCGAAGGGCGCCACCAAGGCGAGATCGTGCAGCACGGCGACCACGGTCATGCTGAATTCGGCCACCAGTTCGAGCAGTTCTGCGCGGGCGCGCGGGTCAAGGTGGTTGGTCGGCTCGTCGAGGAACAGGATCTTCGGCTCTTGCGCGATGGCACGGGCGAGCTGCGCGCGCTGGCGCTCGCCGCCGGAGAGCGAGCCGATGCTGCGCGCGAGCAGTGGCAAGAGCCCGGTCCGGCGCAGTGCTTCGACGACGATGTCGCGGTCGTCGTGCCGGCGCCTCAGGCCGGCATGCGGGACGCGGCCAAGCTCGACATAGTCGATGAGCGCCAGCCGTGGATCCGGCTGGTCCGTCTGGCCGACCACGGCGATGCTGAGCGCCCGCTCGGCGGCGGTGATCCTGTCCAGCCGGCGGCCGGCCAGGCGAACCTCGCCGTGGCTCGGCGACAACGCCCCGCACAACATGCGCAGCAGGGTCGTCTTGCCGGCGCCGTTCGGGCCGATGATGGCGAGGCGCTCACCCGCCGCCAGCGACAGGCTGACATCCTCGACCAGCGTCCGGCCGTTTGCCGTGGCGCCCAGATCGCGGGCTTCAAGCAGGGGCACGCTCACCGGACTTGCTCCCTGGCCTTACCCGCGGCGGGGATGCGCGCCAGTATCTTGCCGGCGAGCCTTGCCGGGCGCTGGCCGGAATTGCACCAACCGTCGGGCAGCGAGGCATAGAGCCTGGCAAATTCGACCAGCGCGCCGGCGTCGGTGCCCCTGTCGATGGAACCGAAGAGATAGGTGGCTTTGCCTTGCGCCATGAAGGCCACGGTGAGCGGCCGCGCGCAACCCGCCATGCAGTCGATGGTCTCGATGGCAAAGGAAGGCGCCGGCTGCAAGGAAAGCCTGGAGCGCAGGTCGGCGCACAAACCCTCGCCGGACCTCAGCCCAGTCACGGTATCGCGGCACAAAGAACAGACGATGATGCGATGGCTCGAGCGTTTCACCGTTTCACGGAAACGGCGAACCGCTCTATCTCTTTGTTTTGACACAATTCCAGACGGAAAACCGCTACACACTTTTCCTGAAATTGCTCTCGAGGCGTCCAACATTTCCGTCACTTTCCAAAATGGCGACGGAAGGATGCTGGACGAGCCGGCCGACAAGACCGGTGCTCGCGTCTCCTCCCGGCACACCCCGTCCGGTCAACTCATGTCGATGGCAGGTCTCCTGGCTCGCGGGTCGTTGCGCCATCCGCCTTCCCAGCCTTGCCGGCCAGTGGCGTTTCGGATGGAGCTCGCCGCTCACAGTTGCGGGGGCAGCCACGGGTTCGATCCAGACCGGATCTCACCGTGTTCCCTTTTTCACCCCTCGCCTTGCGGCTCGGGGACCATGACGCAGCCATCGTAGGTTGTCCGCGCGCGAGTCGCAACGGCTTCTGCGCGCGTTCATCACCGCGTGAAGCGACCTGCCTGGAGAAATGCATTCGTGGTTCGATTCTCGTTATGATATGTAATAACGTTACACACCAACGAATGCGTAGCAGTCAATCCCTCCTCGCGCCGTCTCACCCAAACATCGGAAAATTTTCAGAAACCGTTCGGGATTTGCCGGAGCCGAAATCGCAAAAAGATCGGGCTGGCGAAAGACAGGTTGCAACGCCTCGATCCCCTGCCAGCCAACGCAGTTTTCCCGACCGCCGCGTCCTCCCAAGCGCGGCCGCAACCTTGGGCACGGAGACGACATGATTGCCGCACGTTTTCACAACAGTCCTCTTGGGCACAACAAGCCGCTCAGGCGCCGCCTTGTCGCCGGCTCCATCGCCGCGCTCGCTTGCGGTGCCGTGATGGTCTGGCACGGCGCCAGAAGCGAAGCATCGAACGTCGCGCCGGGCACGCCCGAAACCAAGCTGGTCAAGGCAGTTTCGGTCTCGCCGGAACCCGTCGCGGATAACCGCGTCGCCATCGGCGAGATCAAGCCGAGGCTGGAGAGCGATCTCGGTTTTCGCGTTTCCGGCAAGCTCATCCAGCGCACCGCCGAGGTCGGCGCCACGGTGAAGAAGGGCGAGGTGCTCGCCCGGGTCGACGACCAGGATTATCGAAACCGGCTGGCCAGCGCGGAAGCCGATGTGACAGCGGCCGAGGCCGTGCTGGTGGAAGCCAGCGCCGCCGAAGCGCGTATCAGCGCGCTGCTCGCCAAGGGTTTCACGACACGCGCCAACCATGACGCGACGCTAAAGAATCTGCGCTCGGCCGAGGCCAAGCTGAAATCGGCGAACATCGCCTTCGCGATGGCCAAGGACCAGCTCGGTTACACCGAGCTCCGGGCCGAATTCGACGGCATCGTCACCGCCACCGGCGCCGAGGCCGGCCAATCGGTCAATGTTGGGCAGATGGTGGTACGCGTCGCCGATCCGGAGAGCCGCGACGCGGTGTTCTCTATCGCGGAAGCAGCCTTTACCAGCGACCGGCGCGGTCGAAAGATACCCGCCGTCACCGTCTCGCTGCTCAGCAATCCGGCGGTCTCGACCGCCGGCACTGTGCGCGAGATAGCGCCGATGGCCGACGCCGCCACCCGCACCTTCCAGGTGAAGGTTTCGCTTGAGAATGCGCCTGACGAGATGCGCTTCGGCGCAAGTGTCGCCGGCCGCGTCGAGATCGCCGGCGCGCCTGTCGTGCTGCTGCCGGGCAGCGCGCTGTTCGACAAGGAAGGCAAGCCCGCCGTCTGGGTGGTGTCGGCCTCGTCGGCTGTCGAGCTCAAGCCGGTCACCATCGCCCGCTACGAGACCGACCGCGTAGTCGTCAGTGCCGGGCTCACCAAGGGCGACCGGGTCGTCACTGCCGGCGTTAACCGGCTGCGGGAACACGAAAAAGTCCGTATCGTTGAGGGAGAAGGAAAATGACCATGTCAAAGACCAAGGTCCTCATCGCCGGCGCCGGCCCGACCGGGCTGACGCTCGCGCTCTGGTTGACCAAGCTCGGCGTTCCGGTGCGCATCTTCGACAAGGCCGCCGCTCCCGGCGAAACCTCGCGCGCGCTGGCCGTCCAGGCGCGCACGCTGGAATTCCACCGCCAGATCGGCATCGTCGACGACGTGCTTGCCGCGGGCGTGAAGATCGAACAGCTCACCGTGCATACGCCGGCAGGCGTCGCCGCGAGACTCCCGCTCGCCGATTTCGGCCGCGGCATCAGCCCCTATTCCTTCGCCTTCGCGCTGCCGCAGGACATCCACGAGCGCGTGCTGATCACGCATCTGGAGCGCGCCGGCGTCGAGGTGGAGCGCGGCACGGAGCTCATCGCTTTCCAGGACAAGGGCCACGCGGTCATCGCGACGCTGAGCAAGGAAGGCCAGACGGAAACCGTCGTCGCCAACTACCTCGCCGGTTGCGACGGCGCCCACAGCACAGTGCGCCACGGGCTGAATATCGGCTTTCCCGGCGGCGCCTACGAACAGTCCTTCTACGTCGTCGACGTGAAAGGCCGTGGCGACATCACCCGCAACGGCATGGACACGACCATCAGCACCTACGGTTTTGCCATCGTCATGCCGGTCCGGCAGTCGGGTTCGATCCGGCTGATCGGCATCGTGCCGAAGGCGCATGAGGCGGACGAGACGATCAGCTTCGAGGCGATACGCGCCGACGTCGAGCGCGACACCGGCGTAACGGTCGACGAGGTCAACTGGTTCTCGACCTACCGGGTCCATCATCGCGTCGCCGAGAATTTTCGCGTCGGCCGTGTGTTCCTCTGCGGCGACGCTGGCCACATCCACAGCCCGGCCGGCGGACAGGGGATGAACACCGGCATGGGCGATGCGGTGAACCTTGCCTGGAAGCTCGCTGCCGTCGTCCAGGGCCGCGCCGATCCGCGCCTGCTCGACAGCTATGAGCCGGAGCGTATCGCCTTCGCCCACAGACTGATCGAGAGCACGGACCAGGCGTTCCGCATCGCCACCAGCCGCTCGCGGCTCGTCGGCCTGTTCCGGCGCTATCTGATGCCGAAGATCCTGAACATCGCGCTGCACACGTCATACGGCTCGCGCGCCTTCTTCGGCGTCATCTCGCAGGCGGCGATCCAGTACCGCGCCGGCCCGATCAGCTCGGGCACAGCGGGAAAGGTCAGCGGCGGCGACCGCCTGCCCTATGTGCCGATGCCAGGCAGCGACAATCTCGAGCCGCTGCGCTCGCTGGACTGGCAGGTGCATGTCTATGGCGAGGTCAATGCGGAATTCCGGGCCATGCTGGCATCGACCGGCATTCCGGTTCACGGCTTCGCCTGGTCGGAGACGGCCGCGAAAGCCGCCTTGCAGCGCGACGCCGCCTATCTGGTGAGGCCGGACGGGCATGTCGCGCTCGCCTCGCCGGTGCAGGAGGCGGCGAGCTTCCAGCGCTACCTCGCCGGCCTCGCCATCAAACCAAGGACGGCCGAGCGGGCGCCATACCGCGTACCGGGCACCATGCACAGCCTGGCCTGACTTGCCGCGGCGCCCGCCAAATGGCGGGCGCTGACCGGACCCAAACCATCACTTGTTTTCGCCAGCCGGCAGAAGCCGGCGGAACGCGCCTTCGCGCGCTGAGAGGGCTTTGCATCATGACCAGCTTCAATCTTTCCGAATGGGCGCTGCGCCACCGCAGCTTCATCGTCTACCTGATGATCGCCGCCGCACTCGCCGGCCTCTACGCCTATCGCGGTCTCGGCCGCGAGGAGGACCCGCCCTTCACCATCAAGACCATGGTGGTGAAGACGATGTGGCCAGGCGCCAGCACCAGCGACACGGTCGAACAGATCACCGACCGCATCGAGAAGAAGCTCGAGGAACTGCCCGATCTCGACTACGTCAAGAGCTACACCAAGCCGGGCGAATCCATCGTCTTCGTCAACCTGAAGGACACTGTTGCCGGCGACGAGGTGCAACCGCTCTGGTACCAGGTGCGCAAGAAGCTGGACGACATCAAGCCGACGCTGCCGTCGGGGGTGCAGGGCCCGTTCTTCAACGACGAGTTCGGCGACACCTATTCGCTGATCTACGCGCTCACCTCCGACAGCCTCAGCCATCGCAAGCTGAAGGATATGGCGACCAGCCTGCGCGCCGGGCTGCTCACGGTGAAGGACGTCGCCAAGGTCGACCTGATCGGCCAGCAGGACGAGAAGATCTATCTCGAATTCTCGACCCAGAAGGTGGCGGCGCTCGGCCTCGACGTCGGCACGCTGACGCAGGCGTTGCAGGCGCAGAACGCGCTGACGCCGAGCGGCACGGTCGACGCCGGTCCCGAGCGCATCGCCATCCGCGTGTCCGGTTCCTTCACGTCGGAAGAGAGCCTGAAGGCGATCAACTTCTACGCCAGCGGCCATTACTTCCGATTGGGCGACGTCGCCGAGGTCAAGCGCGCCGATTCCGACCCGCCGCAGCCGATGTTCCGCTTCAACGGCAAGCCAGCGGTCGGCATCGCCGTCTCGATGACGGCAGGCGGGGACGCGCTGGCATTGGGCGAAAACGTCAAGGAGAAGATGCATGAGATGGAGGCCGAGCTGCCGCTCGGCGCCGAGCCCGGCATGGTCGCGGACCAGTCGCATGTCGTGGAAGAATCCGTCGGCGAATTCACCAAGAGCCTCGGCGAAGCGATCGCCATCGTGCTTGCCGTGTCACTGCTGGCGCTTGGCTGGCGCCCCGGCGTCGTCGTGGCGGTTGCCATCCCGCTGGTGCTGGCGATCACCTTCGTCACCATGCAGTATTTCGGCATATCGCTGCAGCGTATCTCGCTCGGCGCGCTGATCATCGCGCTCGGCCTGCTGGTCGACGATGCGATGATCGCGGTCGAGATGATGATCGCCCGCATGGAGGAAGGCCACGACAAGATCTCGGCCGCCACCTATGCCTATACCTCGACTGCCTTCCCGATGCTGACCGGCACGGTGGTGACGATCGCCGGCTTCGTGCCGGTCGGCTTCGCCAAGAGCGGCGCCGGCGAATACTGCTTCTCGCTGTTTGCGGTCGTCGCCATCGCACTCGTCGTCTCCTGGGTCGTCGCGGTGCTGTTCACGCCGCTCACCGGCGTCGTCATTCTGCCGGACCGCATCAAGGGACATGGCGGCAGCCACCAGCCGTCGCGCATTGCCCGTGGCTTCCAGGTGCTGCTCGAAACCGCGATGCGGGCGAAGTGGCTGGTGCTGTCGGCGACCGCCGGGCTGTTCGCGCTCTCGGTCGTTGCCATGGGCTTCGTCGGCCAGGAGTTCTTCCCGAAGTCGGACCGGCCGGAGGTCATGCTCGATCTCACACTGCCGCGCACCGCCTCGATCAAGGCGACGGACGCGGTCGTCGAGCGCGTCGAGAAGCTGCTCGCTTCCGATACTGACATCGACCATTGGAGCTTCTATGTCGGCCAGGGCGCGGTGCGCTTCTACCTGCCGCTCGACGCGCAGCTGGCCAACGACTTTTTCGCCCAGGCGGTGGTGGTGACCAAGGGCCATGCCGTGCGCCAGGCGGTCATCGACCGGCTGGAGAAGGAGCTGTCGACCGGCTTCGACGACGTCATGGCCCGCGTCACGCCGCTGGAACTTGGCCCGCCGGTCGGCTGGCCGCTGAAGTTCCGTGTCAGCGGTCCAGACCCGGACAAGACGCGGAGTCTCGCGCAGCAGTTCGCGCAGGTGCTCGGCAGCGACGCAGCGGTCCGCAACATCAACTACGACTGGAACGAGCCGGCCAAGGTCATCAAGGTCGAGGTCGACCAGGATTGGGCGCGTGCGCTGGGCATCTCCTCGCAGCAGCTGTCGGAGACGATCAACGCGATCCTGTCCGGCTCGAAGATCACCGAGATGCGCGACAACACCTATCTCGTCGACATCGTCGCCCGCGCCGTGGATTCGGAACGCGCCAGCATCGACACGCTGCGCGGCCTGACGATCAGCGCCTCCGGCGGACGGCGCGTGCCGCTCGAACAGGTGGCGAAGCTCAGCTACCAGACCGAGCCGCCGCTGATCTGGCGTCGAGGCCGCCTGCCGACCGTGACCGTGCAGGCCGACGTCGCGACGGGCGAGAACGCCACCATCGTGTCGAAGCGGCTGGAGAAGGCGATCGCCACGTTTAAGGCCGAGCTGCCGGTGCGCTACAGCGTCGAGCAGGGTGGCGTCATCGAGGACAGCGCCAAGGCGCAGGCCAGCATCTTCGTGGTCTTTCCGCTGATGCTGTTTATCATGGCTACGGTGCTGATGATCCAGCTGATGAGCTTCCAGCGCTTGGTGCTGGTGCTGCTCACCGCTCCGCTGGCCATCGTCGGCGTCGCCGCTGCGCTGCTTCTGTCAGGGGCTCCGATGGGCTTTGTCGCCATCCTCGGCGTGATGTCGCTGATCGGCATGGTGATCCGCAACTCGGTCATCCTGATCGCGCAGATCGACCAGCATATCGCCGCCGGCGAGGAGCCGTGGGCGGCGGTGATCAGCGCCACCACGCACCGGCTGCGGCCGATCCTGCTGACGGCGGCGGCAGCCATCCTCGGCATGATCCCGATCGCGCCGACCGTGTTCTGGGGACCGATGGCCTATGCGGTGATGGGCGGCCTGATGGTGGCGACCGTGCTGACGCTGGTTTTCCTGCCGACGCTCTACGTCGCCTGGTTCCGCATCAAGGTGCCGGAACACGCCGCGGCGGGGACCGAGCCGGTCACCGCCACCGCCGAACCGCAGGCCATCGCCGCCTGAGCGGCGAGGCACGGCAAGCCACGGCGGCGACGCCGCCGTGGCCGCATCCCAACAACAAACAGAAAAGCAAGATCATGTCCTCCTTCTACGGAAACCTCTTCGTTCGCCTGAACGCCGGCTTCCTGATGCTGGCGTCGGCCGGCGGGCTCTTCACCGACATTGCCGGCTCCTTCTTCGGGCGCGGCCCGGAAGCAATCCTGCTCGGCGATGCGCCCGGTACCGGCATCGGCTTCATCGAGGCGCACGGGCTTGCCCTGATCATCGGCGTGACGCTCTGGCGCATCGCCTATTCCCGCAACTGGCATGCCGTCCTGGCTGCCGTGCACATGCTGCTTGGAACGGCGAACCTTCTGTTCTGGCAGTTCTTCGTCGCCGCGGACGTGCTCGTCGTCGGCTACGTCACAACCACGGCGCACTGGGTGCTCGTGGTTGCTCACCTGGCGGCGCTGACGGGCTCGACCCGGCTTGCCGCTCAATCCTCCCACTAGACTTCAACCAACATCTGGAGAACCAACATGCCCATGAAATCCTTGAAGAAATACCGCTCGGCCGCAGCTCTGCTCGCTCTTGCGATCACCGCTGTCGAAATCGTCGGCAGCGCCGTGCCCGCTTTGTCGCCGGTCAGCACCGCCGAGGCCCGCATCGGGGCGCCGTGGACGCCGCGCAGCGCCGCCGGAGTCGCCCGCCGCACCACCACCTGGCGCGTGCTGCGGCACACCACGACCTGGGTCGCGACGCTGCCCACCGGCTGCGTCCGCACCAAGGTCAACGGTTTTGACGTCTGGCGCTGCGGCGGCACTTACTACCGGCTCTATCAGGGCCGCTACATCGTGGTCGTGGCCGATTGATCGCCTCGGCGTCAGCTAAAGCGCGTCGCCCTGAAACGGATTCAGTCGACGCGCTTTTAAGTCGCTGTTTTTGATGCATGTCGCTATCCGCTGCACACTTCCGGGCGACGTGCCTTAGCCGAGGGCAAGCCTGACACCTTCGGCGAAATGCTCGGCATCAGCCTTGTTCTCGAACGGCACGCCGCGCAGCGCATAGTCGATCGGCGAGAACGGGGCGCCCTCCTCGATGAGTGCGATCTGCCGCCGCGCCTTCTCCATGTCGCCCATCTGGGCATAACAGGCCGCGAGCCGCGTGCGGATCCACGGCGCTGGACGCGTTGCCAGTTCCAGTGCGTCGGCCGCCTGCCGGTACTCGCCCATCATGTAGAGCGCCAGCGCGCGATCGAACTGGTACCAATGCGGGTGCAAGGGATCGATACGGATGCCGCGTGCCAGCCAGGTCAGCGCTTCCAGCGGCCGGCCGCGCATGGTCAGCAGCATGCCCATCTGCTCGATGCTGTCGGCATCGTAAGGGTTGAGCTGCAGCGCAATGCGCATGTGGTGCTCGGCCGCCTCGTGATCACGCATGTAGAGGCGGATCAGCGACTGCACGCGATGACCGGTCGGCTGGTCCGGCGACAGCGCCAGGCCCTTGTCGGCAAGGTCGCGCGCGTTTTCCAGCACGGCATCGCTGGCACGCCCGAATTCGCCGTCGAGCGAGCGCGCCAAGCCGAGATAGGTGTAGGCCAGCCCGTAATTCGGATCCTTGGCGATCGCCGCCTCGAACAAGGCCTCGGCGCCGCGCTGGTCGGTCTGGGCCGGGTCGCGCAGCAGCGCAAAGCCACGTATCAGGAGCTCGTAGGCGGCAAGGCTGGTGACCGGCTTGCGTGACGCCTGCTGCAGCCCGGCATTGGCGACCCGCGTGACCAGGCGGCTGACGATCTGCTCGACGATCTCGCGCTCGATGGCGAACAGGCCTTCGCCATGCGACTGGTAGCGGTCGCCCCAGAGTTGGCTCGCGGTGGCGATGTCTACCAGACTGACAGCGACCACGACATGCTCGCCCTGACGGCGCAGCGAGCCCTCGACCAGATAGTCGGCGCCGATGCGGGCGCGGATCTGCGGCCACTCGTCTCGGCCGAAGGAGGCAAAGGAGAAGCTGGAGTTCCGCGCCAGCACAGTGACGGTGCCGAAGCGCGCGACGCCATTGATCAGGTCTTCCGCGAATCCATCGACCATGGCCTCGTCGGCCGGATCGCCGCTCTCATTGCGGAAGCGCACCACGGCGACGATCGGCTGCGTGCTTATCTCGGGCGCCGCTTCGGCTTCCGCTGCCAGCATGTAGCCACGCTTGGAGACGGTGCGCACCATGTCGTCGCCCAGCACCTTGCGGATCTCGCGCACCGACTGCGTCAGCGAATCCTCGGTGACGTAGACGCCCGGCCACACGACATCCATCAGTTCCGATTTCGGCACCACGCGGCCCATGTTGCGGGCAAGATGGGACAGCAGCGCGAAAGCCTTCGGGCGCAGGAACAGCGGCTCGTTGACGCCGCGCAGCGTGCCCATGGCAAGGTCGAGCGTGAACCCGCCAAAACGAAAGACCTGATCGGCTGTCGCCGGCGCCATCGGGACACCCCTCCCCGGACAATGCTTTGCGCCGCATCGCTTCCACTCGACGCGGCATGGTCTAAGCGCATTATTGCCCAGCGCGCAATTTCGATCAAACTGGCCGGCGGCGCGAGGGCTAATGTCGCCGCGCCAAATGCGAGGAACCATGAACCCGACCGAGAAAGCGCTGTGGTTTGTCGAAAGCCATCTGCCGGACGCGATCAGTCTCGACGAAATAGCGCAAAGCAGCGGCGTATCGCGCTTCCATGTGACGCGCGCCTTCGGCGCCGCCACGGGACGGTCGGTCATGGGTTATATGCGGGCGCGCCGCTTGAGCGAAGCGGCGCGCAAGCTGGCCGGCGGCGCGCGCGACATCCTCTCGGTCGCGCTCGATGCCGGCTACGGCTCGCATGAGGCGTTCACACGGGCCTTTCGCGATGAATTCGGCACCACGCCGGAGCTGGTGCGCGCGCAAGGCTCGACCCGAAACCTCAACCTCGTGGAGCCCATTCTGATGGACAGTTCGCTTCTCGCCACACTCGAGTCGCCGCGCTTCGAGACCAGCCGCCCCTTCCTCATCGCCGGTCTCGGCGAACGCTACAGCTGCGAGGCCAGTGCCGGCATTCCCATGCAATGGCAGCGCTTCGCCCCCTATATCGGCAACATTCCAGGCGAAGTGCCCGGCGTCTTCTACGGCGTGTGCACGAATGGCGACGATGCCGGCAATTTCGACTATGTCGCCGGCGTCCAGGTGACGGATTTCTGCGACCTGCCGAAGGATTTTTACCGTGTGCGGGTGCCGGCGCAGAAATATGCGGTGTTCTCGCATCGCGAGCACATCTCGACCATCCGCCGGACCATCAACACGATCTGGAACAGCTGGCTGCCGGCCTCCGGCCACGAGATCGCCGACGCACCGGAATTCGAGCGTTACGGACCCGAATTCGACGCGCGCACCGGCAATGGCGGGTTGGAGATCTGGTTGCCGGTGAAGGGGTGAGCGCCTTCCCTTCAGCTTGTGAGAGAAGGGAGAGAGCTAAAGCGCGTCGCGCTGAAGCGGATTCAGGCGACGCGCTTAAGCCTTTGTTTTCATGCATGTCGTTATCGCAAAACCGCTGCACACTTTTGCGCGACATGCATTAAAGCTCCAGATCCCATGTCTGCCCGACCAAGTCCTTGCCGAAGGAATGGTGGCGCTCCTCGTCGACCAGCTTGAACCCCACGGCCTGGTAGATGCGGCGGGCCGCGCCCAGTATGTCGTTGGTCCATAAGGTCAGCGTCTTGTAGCCTTTGGCGCGCGCGAAGGCGATGCATTCGTCGACCAGGCGCGCGCCGATGCCAAGGCCACGCGCCGATGGCTCGACATAGAGCAGCCTGAGCTTCGCCACCTCCGGCGACTTGCGCACGACGAAGACGGAACCGACAATCTCGCCCGCGCGCTCGGCGATCCAGGCACGCTCCCACTTCGGATCGAATTTCCTGACGAATTCGCCGAGGATCTCGGCGACCAGCGCCTCGAAGGTCCCGTCCCAACCATACTCCTGCGTATAGAGCATACCCTGGCGGCGCGTGATCCAACCGATGTCGCCAACCTGCAGCGGCCGCAGGATGTAGGCTTCCTTCGGTTCGGGTTTGTCGCCGAGCAGTTCCTGTACGGTACGCATGGCCTTGACCAGCCGCTCCTGGTCGACAGGCGCCAGGCGATCGAGCAGCGCGCGCACCTGGTCGTGCGAATCCTGGTTGAGCGGCGCGAAGGCCTGCCTGCCCGCGGGCGTCAGCGCGATCGAGGCGCGGCGCGCGTCCGCCTCGGTGGCTTCGCGCTCGACCAGGCCGCGCTCCTCGAATTTCTTGAGAAGACGGCTGACATAGCCGGGGTCGAGGCCAAGCTCGCGCACCAGGTCGCTGGCGACGAGCCCGTCGCGATGCGCAAGCTCATAGAGCACCCGCGCCTCGGTCAGCGAGAACGGGCTCTTCAACAGGCCCTCGTCGAGCAAGCCGATCTGGCGGGTGTAGAAGCGGTTGAAGGACCGGACTGTGTCGATGCGCTCCTTGCCGGGGTGGTCGTGGATCGTCATGGGGATTTCCTCCTGTCTTGGACAGGATCAATCATTTAGTTGACTGAGTCAATTAATAGGCCCGCCTTCGTATTCCAGGGCGGAGCAAGGAGCGCAGCGACGCGCGCAGACCCTGGAATTCATGCCGTGACCTACAAGCGCAGCAACGGCACAGACCTTGGCGCTGAAACGCCGGCATCGGATACCTTCTTCTGCACCGTATTCGTTCTACGGTAGGCGGAATGGCATGGATTCTAGGGTCTGCGCTCCGCTTCGCGTCGCTCCGCCCTAGAATGACGACCTCACGGTCACCAGTGCTAATAGCGAGCGCTGAAGCGTCCCTTACCCCATCGGCAGCACCGGCCAGAACTCCACGATGCGCCCGGCCGAAAACACGGCGATCGCACCGAAATGCTGCAGCACCGCCTCGCTCTGCGTCGGCCGCAGGAAGGCATAGTCGCCGGGTTTCACGGTCGCCCCGGCGGGCAGGCTCATGAACTGCTGGTTGGAGGACAGCCCGATCAGGCCGTTCGGCTTCATGCCTTCGGGAAACACCGGCTCGGCCATCCACTTGCCGCCATAGAGATAGCAGCCCTTGCGCGCGAAGAGACCGAGCGACTGCAACGCCCTGGAAACCGCCGGCGGCCCCGGCAGCATCGCATCGACCGCCTTGAGGATCGGCGTGGCGATGAAAGCCGCCGGCTGGAAACCGCCGAGGCCGGGCGTGTCGAAATCCTTGGGCAGCACGAAGGCCGAGCCGATCGACACTTCGTTAGCGACGCCCGAGCCATGCAGCAGCGCCGTCTTCGAGCCGCCGATGTTGAGGATGCGGCACGCCTCCGGCTCCAGCGCATCGATGAAGCCGGCAGCCTTGGTCGAGGCCTGCTTCAGCGCCTTCTCCGCCCCGCCGAATAAACCGGGGATTTCCGGCGCATGGGCCTCATAGGCCATGATGCCTTCGCAGTGCAGACGATCCGGTATCGGCAGCGCCTTGATCTCGGCGGGGCTGGAAAAGCCGCCGCGATGCAGGCCGACGTCCACCTCGAAAGCGAAGCGCAATTCGGTGTCGAGCGCGGCGGCCAAGGCGCCATAGTCGGCCAGCCGCTCCGGCGTATCGATCAGCCAGCAGACGCGCGACCGCCAGCCGGCGCCGCCTCTCGTCAGCGCGGCCCTGGCGGCGCCGACCGGCATCGGCTTGCCATAGAGCAGGTCGCCCTCGGGAAAAGCGTCGAGCACGGCCTGCGTCACCGGCGGATGGAAGGTCATGAAGCGGTTGGTTTCGAGTGCTCGCGCGATGTGCGAGAGCAGCGGCATGCAAGGCAGCGACTTGTCGACCAGTCGCACCGCCAGGCCCGGCGCCAGCCTCTCCTTAACCAGCGCGATGTTGCCGTCCAGCCGGTCTCGGTCGAGAACAAGGCAGGGCCGGAAAATCTCGGCGGCTCGCAATCCGTCGGACAGAGCGGTGAAATAGGCGCTCATTGTTGGATGCCGAACAGGCCGGCCATGTAAGGCGAGACGAAACGGTTTTGCGGATCGATGTCGCGCCGCACCGCCATCGCGTCGTCCCAGCGCGGATAAAGTTTCTTGAAATCCGTTGCCTTCAGGCCGTGCATCTTGCCCCAATGCGGCCTGCCGCCATACTTGTGGAAGATGGGCTCGGCGGCGCGCATGAAGGGCAGCGGGTCGTTCGCCGCATCGTGGTGGATGGCGATCGAGCAGGTCAGCCTTTTGTAGAAAGGCGAAAGCCAGAATTCGTCGGGCGCCACCGAACGCACCTCCATCGGGAAATAGACTTCCGGGAAGCGCTTCTCCGTCAGCGCGATGATCTCGGCCAACGCCTTGGGACCTTCCTCGTAAGGCAGGTGGTACTCCATCTCGTTGAATTTGGTGCGACGGTCGCTGGCGTAGACGTTGAGCCAGTCCTGCACATAGTCCTCGGAGGTCACTTTCTTCACCGCGCCCCTGATCAGCGCGCCGCGCAGCGACGGCAGCCAGCGCAAAGCGGTGCGCAGCTTGCGCAAAGTCGCCAATCCTTCCTCGTCATCCTCGGTCGGCCGCGGCGTCGGCGCTGCGCCACTGAGATCGCTGGCAATGAACTGCACGTAGTCGGCGAAGGGGATGTAGTAGAACTCGGCCGAGCGATGCGCGGCCATCATTGTCTCGAAGTTTTTGAGCATGTCGCCGACCGGCAGAACCCATTTGCGGCGGCGCAGCCGATAGGTCGCCATGTTGTTCATCGTCACTTCGGTCAGCACGCCGAAGCTGCCCAGCGCGACGCCGGTGGCGTGGATCATGTCGAGGTCGCCAGCGCGGCTGTACTCGCGCAGCCTGCCTTGCCCATCCACCAGCTGCAGCGCCTCGAGCTGCGTGTGATAGGCGCCGAGGGTCGGGCCCGAGCCGTGCGTCGCCGTGCCCAGCGCGCCGCCGATCGCCTGGCGGTCGATGTCGCCCATGTTGGGCAGACCCTGGCCGATGTCCTGCAGGATGCGCATCAGGGCGCCGAGCCGCGTGCCCGCCCTCACCCGCGCCCGGTTGGCCGCCGCCTCATGCGAGACCAGCCCCTCGATCTTCTCCAGCGAAACGATGGTGCCGTCGGACTGCACCAGCGGCGTGAAGGAATGGCCGGCGCCTGCGACGCGCAGCGGTCCGGGCGCCGAGCGCACCAGCTCGGCCAGTTCCCCGGCATCGGCCGGGGTCGCGATCAATTGCGGGGAAGCCGTGACGAAGCCCGACCAGTTGCTCCAGGCGATTGCCATCCCAATCCTCCCGCTCAGGCCCGGCCGCGCCGGCGCGCGACCAGCACGAAGACGCCGAGCAAAAGCACGCTGGCCAAGGCGGTGGCGGCGGCGAATTCGGGCACGGGCCGGAAATTCTCGCCGTCGATCAGCAGCGAGGCGGCAATCGGGCCGATGGCGAGGCCGAAGAGTTGCGCGGCCGGCACCAGGAGTGCGGCGGTGCGCGTCTCGTCGGCGGTGATGGCGAGGCGGATCTGGTAAGGCACGATGAAGAGCAGGATGAAGCCCATCACTAGCGCCACGGCCCAGAACGTCGAAAGCCCCGGGCCGGAGGCAAGCAGCACCGAGCTGATCGCCGCGATGACCCCGATGGCAGTGATGGCAAAACGATAGTCGATGCGCGCCTCGAAGATCGTCGCGGTCATGGCGCCGAGCACCTGCGCGGCAAGGCTCGCCGACACCATCAGGCCGACGGTGCGGCCATCAATGCCGAACTGCGCGCCGATGGGCTCGAGGAAAGCCCAGACGGCGCCGAAGAACATGAAATAGCAGAAGATAGACAAGAGCGCGGTGATCGCCGGCACGGTCGCCACGTTGGCGAACTGCTCTTCCTTGGGCAGGTCGGCATAGTCGTCCGGCACGGTCCAGGCGACGACCAGCGACAGCAGGCAGACGATGCCGAGCGCGATGAAGCCGCCGGCCGAGCCGGCTCGCGGCACGGCATAGAGCGCGAGGATCAGCGCCAGCGCGCATTGCGCCAAGGTCTGCAGCGTGACGAAATAGCCGCCGATGCGCTCGGCGCGACGCGAGCGGGCGATCAATTCGGTGGCGACCGCGACCAGCCCGCCCTCCGCCAAGCCGGCCAGCGTGCGCGCGCTGATCAGCGCATTGGGAGTACCGGCATAAGCGGTCCAGAAATTGGCGAGCGCGAGCAGCACGAGCAGCACCGCGCTCTTCCGGCGCATGTTCCTGGCAGGGAGCAGCATTGCCACTACGCCTGAGCCGATGGCGATCGCGATCATCTCGGCGGTGGCCACCAGAGCGAGCTCGTCGCCGGTGACATGCCCTTCGGTGTAGAGCGCACCGAGCAGCACCGGCTGCAGGCCAAGGATGAGCAGGCCGACCGAGCCGATCCACAGCGCCGAGGCGAGCTGCAGTCCGGTCGGATTGCCGACAAGCCATTCGTCATTTTCCGCCTGCGCGGCTTGCGATGCGGTCACGAGTGCCCCTCCCTTGCAGCTCGATCGAAAAACTGACAAGTTGTCAGTATTTCACGAAACTGATACTTGATCATGTTTCTTGTCAACCAAGAATTCGCGAGCTCCCACGGGATTTGGCGCATGACGCAGACAAGGCGAACGGCGACGGAACCGCGGCGCAGGCCGAAGCAGGAGCGCAGCCGCGAGCGCATCGACGCGATCCTCGCCACCACCATGCGGCTGATCGGCGAAAAGGGCATCGACGCGGTGACGATGAAGGAAGTCGGCGCGCTGGCCGGCGGGCCGATCGCCACCGTCTACCACTATTTTCCGTCGAAGTCGGCGATCCTGGCGATGCTCTATGAGCGGTTTTCCGAGGAAAGCCGGGCGCGCTTCGGCGCCATCATCGCCGGGATAGGCGGGCTGGGCGACGTGACCGCGGCGGCCGACCGCCTGCTCGACGATTATTATGCCCGCGTCGCCGCCGACCCGGCCATCCAGGACCTGCAGAACGCCATCCAGGCCGACAAGGCGCTGCAGCATCTCGACATCGCCGAGACCAGGCATCAGGCGAAGATGTTCTGCGACCATGTCGGTCCGATGATCGAGCCGGAGCGGCGCGAGGCGTTCGGGCGCGTCGTGTTCCTGATCTTCCAGCTTGCCGGCGGCGTCGTGCGGCTGGCGCTGACGCAGGACAAGGAAGAAGGCCGGCGCACGATCGACGACTATCGGTCGATCATTCACACGCAGTTGCGGTTGTTTCTATAGGTCTCGGCTTGCTGAAGAATGGAACCGTGGAGTTCCTTCGCGCCCCCCTCTGTCCTGCCGGACATCTCCCCCACAGGTGGGGGGATTGGCAGCTTCGCCGGCGGCGCCCTTTCTTCAACGTCGGAGAGTGGCGAAAGCCGGCGCCAGCTGATCTCCCCCCTCGTGGGGGAGATGGCCGGCAGGCCAGAGGGGGGCGCTGTCCCGCCAGCATTGCGAAGATCTCCTAAGACACATCCAGCTTCGGCCCCAGGATCTCCACCAGCCAGTCCACGAACACCCGCACCCGTGGCGACAATTGTCGGCTGCGCGGATAGAGCACCGAGATCGGCGTCGGCGTCGGCGGGTTGCCGGGCAGCACCTCGACCAACCGGCCGGCCTCGATGTCGGCGGCGAAGCGGCGGCGCGGCGCCTGGTAGAGGCCAAAATCCTGGCGCACCAGCGTGGCGGCGGTGTCGGAATTGGAGACCGTGACGCGCGATGGCAGCACGACCTCGCGGATCTTGCCGTCGACGGTGAACTCCAGCGGCATCACCTGGCCGGTGCGCGACGAGACGAAGCCGATCATCATATGCCCGGCGAGCTCGTCCAGGGTGCTCGGCAGGCCGTGACGCTCGATATAGGCGGCGCTGGCGAGTGTCGCTTCGCGCGCCATGCCGATGCGGCGCGCGATCATGTCGCTGTCGGGAAGCGTTCCGGCACGCACCACGCAGTCGACGCCCTCGCGCACCAGGTCGACGAAGCGATCGCCTTCGCCGATATGCACGCTGAGCCCGGGATGGCGCGCGAGCAGCGCCGGCAGTTCCGGGATGACCAGGGTGCGGGCCAAATGGCCGTTGATGTCGATGCTGAGCCGCCCGCGCACTTCATGCGCGCCAAAGGTGCCCTCGGCGTCCTCGATGTCGGCGAGAATGCCGAGGCAGCGCTGGTAATAGGCCTCGCCGTCGAGCGTCGTGGTGACGTGGCGCGTGGTGCGGCGGAGCAGTTGCACGCCGAGCCGCTCCTCAAGCTGCTTGATCGCGGCGGTGGCGCTGGAGCGCGGCAGGCCGAGATCGGCGGCAGCCGCGGTAAAGCTGTGGCGTTCCACGACGCGGGCGAAGAGCCGCATGCTGTCAAACCGATCCATCGCCGATTGTTCGCATAAACTGAATAGTGTTGGCAATCCATGCCCGATTATATCGAGCGATCAGGCGAGTATATCCATCTCCATCCAAGAAGAAGGAGATTTCGCCATGACCACTCGTCCCATTGCCCTCATCACCGGCGGCAGCCGCGGCCTCGGCCGCAACACCGCGCTCAACCTCGCCCGCCGGGGTGTCGACGTCATCGTCACCTATCGCTCTCGCGCCGATGAGGCGAAGACGGCAATCGCCGAGATCGAGGCCGCCGGGGGCCGGGCCGCCGCGCTTGGGCTCGATACCGGCGCCATCGCCAGCTTCCCGGCTTTCGTCGCGGCGTTGAAGAAGACGCTTCACGAAACCTGGCAGCGCGACCGCTTCGACTATCTCGTCAACAATGCCGGCACCGGCCTGCGCAAGATGATCGCCGAGACGACGGAAGAGGAATTCGACACACTGATGAACACCCATCTCAAGGGCGTATTCTTCCTCACCCAGGCGCTGCTGCCGCTGATCGACGATGGCGGCCGCATCATCAACATCTCGAGCGGGCTGGCCCGTTTCGCCGCGCCCGGATCGTCGGCTTACGCGATGATGAAGGGCGGCATCGAGGTGTTCACGCGCTACCTCGCCAAGGAGCTTGGCGCGCGCGGCATCACCGCCAACACCGTGGCGCCAGGCGCCATCGCGACCGACTTCAATGGCGGCCATGTGCGCGACAACGCCGAGATCAACCGCATGGTGGCCGGCGTCACCGCGCTCGGCCGCGCGGGCGTTGCCGACGACATCGGCCCGATGATCGCCTCGCTGCTGTCGGACGACAATCGCTGGGTCAACGCCCAGCGCATCGAAGTGTCAGGCGGCATGAACATCTAGGTGACCTGGCGGATCAGTCCCTCGAAGCCGTCGGCAAGGTTGGCATTGCCGGCGGCGATGAAGCTCGACAGGTTCCTGGCTCGCCCGGGCGTCTTGTTGGCGTCGAGCAGCACCGCCCTGCCCTCGTGCATGACGAAGTCGAATTTTCCGTAGTCAAAGCCGAGCCGGCGCCTTAGCGCGCGCAGTTCGTCCGGAACCGGAACCGCCTCGCGGCGGATGGTGTCGTCGCCCTTGACGAGGCTCTGCGGCGAGACATGGCGGGTGCAGCGCTCGCGCTCGCCGCAGAACAGCCAGAAGCGGGCGGCAAAACCGTCCGGCTCCGGTTCGGGAATGAATTTCTCGACGACCAGATCCTGGCGCTCGAAGGCCTCGGCCGGAACGTCGGCGAGCGAGGCATGTATCTCATATTTGTCGAAAGGTTCGACGCCGGGAAACGGCTCCGGCCTGCCGGCGCGCCGCGCGCGCTGGTTCAGTTGCTGTTCCGGCGTTCCCCAATGGTTGAGGCTGCTCTTGACGATGACCTGTCCCTGCCAGTCGTCGCCTTGGCCAATCACGGCGCCGCTGATGCGGCGTTTCGAAATATCGGCCGTCCCAAGGTTGAGGCAGAAGGCAAAGCGCCGCGCATAATCGACATAGTCGGGCGGCGTCACGGTCACGTCGAGATGCAACACCGCGATGTCGGCGGCCGGCTTCGCCGAGGTGCCTCTCAATATCTGGACCGAATGGCCGCGGCGCTTCAGCTCTTCCAGCAGGTCGAAGAGCATATATGGGCTATCGCGGCGCATCAGCAGTCCGCGCCGGCTCTGGAAGCGGTCGAACTCGTGCGTGATCACCGCGATGCGCGCCATGCCCGCCCCCCACTTGGCTTATCGAGCGTCGTCGATTATTCGATCGAATACAACGCGCTGCTGGGCTGGGGTTTGCATGACGCAACATTGGAATGCAATTCGCAAGCACTGGCAGTTGCTCGGCTCACCTCTGCGGCCGCCGGCGGAGGTGGTCGAAACTTACGACCGCGAGCTCGACCTTGCCCGGTCGCACGTCGTGATGTTCGGCGTGACGCCGGAGCTCGCCGGGCTGGGTGCCAGTATGACGGCGGTCGACGAATCCGCCGACATGATTGCCGGCATCTGGCCAGGCGACACAGAAACGCGCAAGGCGGTGCAAGGCGACTGGTTCGACCTACCGTTTCCAGGCGCAAGCGTCGATGCGCTGATCGGCGATGGATGTCTCTCGGTTATCGGCGCCGCGGACCTCAGGCGCACACTGTTTGCTTCGATCGCGCGCGCGCTGAAGGCAGACGGGCGCGCCGGCATCAGGCTTTATGCTTCCCCCGAAACCCGCGACGAACGTCAGGAAGTCCGCGCCCTGGCGCTGAGCGGTGGCGTCGCAACCTTCCACGAGCTCAAATGGCGCGTGGCCATGACCGCGACAGGCGGCGCGCCGGACTACACCATACCGGTTAGGGGCATCCTCGAACAATTCGAAGCGCTGTTTCCGGATCGCGAAGAGTTGGCGGCTCGCACAGGATGGGAGCTGCCGGTCATCGGAACCATCGACGTCTACCGCAACTCGTCGGTCATCTACAGTTTCGCCCCCGCGGCAGCACTCATCGAGGAAGCCCAGACCTTCTTCGATGATGTCCGGCTGGCCTCGACCGGCACATACGGGCTCGCTGAACGCTGCCCGCTGCTGGTGCTGCGGTCGCCGAAGCGCCGGGACTGACGGACGAGATTGCTCGTCGGCGCCTCGCGACACCCGGTGCTTTTCGGGCTGGCGTTCCGCGTGAGAAAAATTTCGCGTCGCCTCCCCCTTGCGCGCGCCTTGACTCCGGCAAGGCGCCGGCCTATTTCAGCGCCACGTTAGCACTCGTCTTTGGTGAGTGCTAACCCATATCCGGCCTCGCCGGATGGAGGAACAGTTCTCACCGTTCTCATTCGAGGAAGAAAACATGGCAAAGTCCAAGTTCCGCCCGCTTCATGACCGCGTGGTCGTTCGCCGGGTCGAATCCGAATCCAAGACCGCCGGCGGGATCATCATCCCGGATACGGCGAAGGAGAAGCCGCAGGAAGGCGAGATCATCGCCGTCGGTTCCGGCGCCCGCGACGAAGCAGGCAAGCTCGTGCCGCTGGATGTCAAGGCCGGCGATCGCATCCTGTTCGGCAAGTGGTCGGGCACCGAAGTCAAGCTCAATGGCGAAGACCTTCTGATCATGAAGGAATCCGACATCATGGGTATCATCGGCTGATCATCGGCCTCACCTGAATCTTCATCTTCGGGCTCTTCCCGAGCCCCTGCCAGGAGCTAAAACATGGCTGCCAAAGACGTAAAATTCTCCCGCGATGCCCGTGAGCGCATGCTGCGCGGTGTCAACATCCTCGCCGACGCGGTGAAGGTCACCCTCGGCCCCAAGGGCCGCAACGTCGTCATCGACAAGTCGTTCGGCGCCCCGCGCATCACCAAGGACGGCGTCACCGTCGCCAAGGAAATCGAGCTCGAGGACAAGTTCGAGAACATGGGCGCACAGATGGTCCGCGAAGTCGCTTCGAAGACCAACGACATCGCCGGCGACGGCACCACGACCGCAACGGTTCTGGCGCAGTCGATCGTCCAGGAAGGCCACAAGGCGGTTGCCGCCGGCATGAACCCGATGGACCTGAAGCGCGGCATCGACCTCGCCGTTGGCGACGTCGTCACGACGCTGATCAAGAACGCCAAGAAGATCAAGACCTCGGAAGAAGTTGCCCAGGTCGGCACCATCGCCGGCAATGGCGATGCCTCGGTCGGCTCGATGATCGCCGAAGCGATGCAAAAGGTCGGCAATGAGGGCGTCATCACCGTCGAGGAGGCCAAGACCGCCGAGACCGAGCTCGAAGTCGTCGAAGGCATGCAGTTCGACCGCGGCTACCTGTCGCCCTACTTCGTCACCAACGCCGACAAGATGGTTGCGGACCTGGAAGACGCCTACATCCTTCTCCACGAGAAGAAGCTCTCCAACCTGCAGGCCATGCTGCCGATCCTCGAGGCTGTCGTGCAGACCTCGAAGCCGCTGGTCATCATCTCGGAAGACGTCGAAGGCGAGGCTCTGGCCACGCTGGTCGTCAACAAGCTGCGTGGCGGCCTGAAGATCGCCGCCGTCAAGGCGCCGGGCTTCGGTGACCGCCGTAAGGCCATGCTGGAAGACATCGCCATCCTCACCGGCGGCCAGGTCATTTCCGAAGACCTCGGCATCAAGCTCGAGAATGTCGGCCTCAACATGCTCGGCCGCGCCAAGAAGGTGTCGATCTCCAAGGAGAACACCACCATCGTCGACGGCGCCGGCAAGAAGGCCGAGATCCAGGGCCGCGTTGCCCAGATCAAGCAGCAGATCGAGGAGACCACCTCGGACTACGACAAGGAGAAGCTGCAGGAACGTCTCGCCAAGCTGGCCGGCGGCGTTGCCGTCATCCGTGTCGGCGGTGCGACCGAGATCGAAGTCAAGGAAAAGAAGGACCGCGTCGATGACGCCCTCAACGCGACCCGCGCGGCCGTCGAAGAAGGCATCGTTCCCGGCGGCGGCGTCGCGCTTCTGCGCGCTTCGCTGAACATCAAGGCAACCGGCGCCAACTCCGACCAGACCGCTGGCATCAACATCGTTCGTCGCGCCCTGCAGGCTCCGGCCCGTCAGATCGCGTCCAACGCCGGTGCGGAAGCATCGATCGTTGCCGGCAAGATCCTTGAGAACAAGGGCGCGACCTTCGGCTACAACGCCCAGACCGGCGAATATGGCGACATGATCGCCATGGGCATCGTCGATCCGGTCAAGGTCGTGCGCACCGCTCTCCAGGACGCGGCCTCGGTCGCCGGCCTGCTGGTCACCACCGAAGCCATGATCGCCGAGGCTCCGAAGAAGGAGTCGGCTGGCGGCATGCCCGGCGGTATGCCTGGCGGCGGCATGGGTGGCATGGGCGGCATGGACTTCTAAGAAGTCCATAAAGCACGCCCATCAACTAACATTGCTCAAGCCCGCAAACGGGCTTGAGTGGCGGCATGGACTTCTAATCCAGGCTACCAAGCTGATACGGAAAGGGCGCCCAGAGGCGCCCTTTCTTGTTTTGCGAGGATTATCGGGGCGATCAACGTTTGATCGGCATTCCGAAACGAAATCGCTTCGCCGTGAAGATAAGTCGCCGCAACGCCTTCAGGCCGGCCGCGAGCTTTCCCTCAGCCTTCATTGCCCGGTCCGTCCAGCATGGCCTTCACGCCTTCCAGATCGACACCAACGAAGGAAGCGACGGCCCATCCGCTAGAGGCCGCGCAGCGACCAGCCTTTCCGCGAGGTCGACCGAAATACCTTGCTCGGCCAGCAGGAAACCGGCCCGCTCGTTTCTGCCACGCGAGAAACATGGCGCGTGTCCGGTTGCAGCGGCCGGCGCGAAAGCAGCGGCGTCCAGTCAACGCCGCCGGCAGGCACCTCCCCCGAGCCGGAAAGCGCCACCTCGGCGGAGGCGTTGTACTTGAAATGCGCGGTTTCAGTCGAGATTCCTGGCAAATTGCGGTCCGCGAACCGCCTGATCCGACTGTCTGCGCCCCAACGCCCGCGCCCGAAACCGCTTCGCCGCCGCCCCGTTGCGGCAAGACCTGGGGAGTTAAGCCGATATTTCCGGAGCCGGCAAAGCCCTTTATCCTAAGGCGGTAGCGTCCGCCTCCCGGGCTACCTTGCCGGCAAGCACCGCTTGCTCGACCAGCGCGGCCACTTCGTCGGCGACAGTCAAGACCGGCGTGCGGTCGCGGGTGGCGCGGGCGATCACCATAAGGCCCTCCAGCGAAGATTCGACCAGCAGGGCCAGCGCCTGCGCGCGCCGCTCCGGCACCCCTGCCCTGACGAAAGCCTGGCGCAGCAGTCCGATCCACTGCTCGAAGGCCGACCGGCAGATTTCAGCCAGGTCCGGCACATCGTTCGGAGCATCGAGCACCAACGGCGCGACCGGGCAGCCGAGCGAGAATTCGTTCTCTTCCAGCATGCGGGCCACCGACTGGTAGATGTGGTGCACGGCAACGGCTGGGTCGCTTTCCTCCAACAGCGCGGCGCCAAGCCGCTCGGTCACATCGGCGACACTGGCGCGCGTCACTTCGATGACCAGTTGGTCCTTTCCGCCCGGGAAATGGAAATAGAGCGACCCGCGGGGCGCGCCGCTGGCGCTCAAAATGTCGTTGAGCGACGTGCCGTGATAGCCACGCTGCCGAATGAGCAGCCCGGTCGCCTCGATCATGCGGGTGCGTGTGTCCGTCGCCACGTCGACCTCTCGACTGTCAACCTCTGTCAGGAGCTTGCATTATAGGACTTGCCCCTAATATGACAATCGGTCTACATAATATGTAAATCGGTCTACATATTTGAGAGACAACAATGCAAACCTATCGGCTCGAGGGGCAAGGCAGCATCGACAAACTGGCGTTGCGCGAGGAGGCGATGCCGCAGCCAGGTCCGCGTCAGATCGTCGTGCGGGTGCGCGCCACCTCGCACAATCGCCGCGACACGATGATCCTCAACGGCACCTATCCTCTGGCACCCCGCGCCGGCATCGTGCCGCTGAGCGACGGCGCCGGCGAAGTCGTCGCAGTCGGCGACGGTGCGACCCGCTTTGCCATCGGCGACCGCGTCACCGGCAGCTATTTCGCGCGCTGGATCGACGGCCGCATGCATCCGGGCATCGTCGATCAGCTCGGCTGCACGCTGGACGGCATGCTTTGCGAATACGCGCTGCTCGACGAGCAATGGGCCGTGCGGCTGCCCGACCACCTCTCCTGGCAAGAGGCGGCGACCTTCACCTGCGCCGGGCTGACCGCCTGGAGTGCGCTGACGGGCGCCGAGATTCCAAAGCCCGGACAATGGGTTCTCACCATTGGCTCAGGTGGCGTCGCGCTGTTTGCGCTGCAGTTCGCCAAGCTCATGGGTTGCCGCGTGGCCGCCGTCACCTCGCGCGCCGAGAAAGCCGAAAGGCTGCGGACGCTCGGCGCCGACCTCGTCATCGCGGTAGCCGGAACGCCGGAATGGGGCGTGAAATTGCGCGAGGCGACCGGCGGGATCGATCTCGTCGTCGAGACCGGCGGCCCGGCGACTTTTACGCAATCGCTGATCGCCAGCGCGCTTTACGGGCGCATCGTGCTGCTCACCGTGCAGGACCACAACGGCAAATCGGTCGAGATCCCGGGCGCCGTCTACCAGCGCAGCCTCGTCACTATCGGCCGGCTGTTCGTCGGCAGCCGCAACGAGCTGGAGGCGATGCTTGCCGCTGTCGCCGCGCACCGGCTGAAACCCGTCCTCGACAAGGTCTTCCCCTTTGCCGAGGCGCGCGAGGCCTGCCGTCATTTCCAGCGGGGCGACGTCTTCGGCAAGGTCGTCATCGATGGCGCGTGACCACCACACTTTCCTGCAAACAGAGAGGAGACCAGCCATGACAATCCGTGAAGCCTCGGCCCAGTGGCAGGGCATGCTCAAGGAAGGATCCGGCCGGCTGCGGCTGGGCAGCGGCGTGTTCGAAGGCGCCTATTCCTTCCCGTCGCGCTTCGAGAACGGCCCGGGCACCAATCCGGAAGAGCTGATAGCGGCCGCGCATGCCGGCTGCTTCTCGATGGCGCTTACCGCCATACTCGGCGGCGAAGGCCACACGGCCAAGAACATCCACACCATTGCCAAGGTGCATCTCGGCGCGACCACGGCTGGGCCGACGATTACCCGCATCGAGCTCGAGACCGAGGCGAGCATCGCCGGCATCTCGGCCGAGGACTTCGAGCGGCTGGCGCAAAAGGCCAAGGCAGCCTGCCTCGTCTCGCGGGCACTGGCCGGCGTCGCCTCGATCACGCTCAAGGCGAACCTTGCAGACCACTGAAACGGAAGGAGGAAAATCCAATGACCCAGGAATTGATCATCGACATCGCCGCGGCCAAGCGCTCCGCCGAGACGGCGGAAATCATGCGGCGCTACAACGACGTCTTCCAGCGTCACGATCCGTCGGCCCTGGACGAACTGGTGGCGCAGGATTGCGTGATCGAGAACACCACGCCGGCGCCGGACGGCGCCCGCCGCATCGGCAAGGCCGCCTGCGTCGAATTGTGGTCGGCGATCGCCACTGGACCCGGCACCCGCTTCGATGTCGAAGAGACGTTCGTCGCCGGCGACCGCGCTACGATCCGCTGGCGCTTCTGGATGTCCGACGGCAGTTCGCTGCGCGGGGTCAACCTGATGCGTGTCGCGGATGGGCAAATCGTCGAGGCGATGGGCTATGTGAAAGGATAGGGCCTGGCGCGGAAGACCGCGCTCAGGCCCAGTCCGGAATCCGTCCCCGCCAGGATCTGGATCCCGGGCAAGCCGCGACCTACGAGACAACCCGATTGAGTTTCACGAAGGTCTTGGGACTGCGCTGGATGGTCTGGAAGACCACGCAGTAGCGATCGGTGAGTTCCATGAGCTGGGTCAGCCGGCTTTGCTCGACATCCGACTCGATGTCGAAGCGCAGGCGGATTTCCTTGAAGCCGACAGCCACGCCTTCGGTGACGCCGAGCGTGCCGCGAAGATCGACGTCGCCCTCGGCGGAAATCTCCGCCGACTTGATCGGAATCTCCAGCACGGCCGCAGCCGCCCGCATCGAGACGCCGGCGCAGGCGATCAGCGCCTCCAGCAGCATGTCGCCGGAGCAAAGCTCCCGCCCGCTGCCGCCGGCCTTCGGATGGATGCCCGCCAAGGCAAGACCGCGTCCGGTCTCGACCTTGCAGGTCACCTTCGAGTCGTCGGCATTGCCCCTGGCCTTCAAGGTAAGAAGTGCCGCCCGCGCGTCCTTGCGATAAAGATCCTTGATCGGCTCCTGCGTGGCGCGAAACGTCGCGATATCCATTGCTGTTCTCCTGTCGTGAATTGCGGTTGTCTGAAATCGTCGGCCATCGTCCGGACCTATTCCGGGACGGCGATGCCGGAGCCGCCGAGCTCGGCGGGAAAATCCTTCAGCTTCGGCAGTCCGTCCTTCATCGGCAGGACCGTCTCTGCGTAATTGACATGGACCCCCGGCTTGAATTCCACCATCGGTATGGTGGCGGCATAGACGTCGACCAGCCCGAGCGGCGGATGATCCGTCATCAGATGACCGCCGCATTTGGTGCAGAACTGGCGGTCGCTCATTTCGGACTTCTTGAAGCCGGATAAAAACTCCGCGCCCTTGGTGACCTTGACGTTCCGTGGCTTCCACAGCGTGAAGGCATTCACCGGAGACGCCGACCACGACCGGCAGGAACCGCAATGGCAGTAGCCCATTGCCTCGGCGGTTCCGTGGACTTCGATTTCCACGGCGCCGCAAAAGCACCCGCCCTTATGTACCGTCATGACTTTCGATCCTTATCCAGGTTTGGTTTCGACCGTGCTCAGCGCCGGTTGAGACGGCACCGCACAGTGCTGGCGGGGTTTAAAGCTTCCGCCAACGAACGGAATGACGCGGCGTCCGCCTTACTTGACAGCTCGTCCGGAACTGGAAAGGGATGTCGCGCCGGATTGCCGCGCGGCTTGCGGGAAATGGGTGGAATGGCCGGGGATGCTCTTTCTGACCTTTTGAAAACGGTGCGCCTCACCGGCGCGACGTTTTTCGACATCGAAGGCCACGACCCGTGGGCCGTCCATTCGCCCGCGCCGTCGTCGATATTGCCCAAGGTACTTCCCGGCGCGGATCACCTGATTTCCTATCATGTGGTAACGGCCGGCCACTGCTTCGCGCGGATCATCGGCGACGAGCCGATCCCGATGGAAGCCGGCGAAGTCGTGGTCTTCACCAGAAGCGACCCGCACATCATGTCGAGTCATCCCGACTTGCGCACCGACCCGCCGACGGCCGACGTGCTCGACATAGCGACTGCGGGCCGAATGCCTTTCTACATCAACTGCGCCGGCGGCGGCTCGCGCTCGGTCAGGCTGATCTGCGGCTATCTCGCCTGCGATGCCCTGCCCTTCAATCCGCTGCTCGAAGCGCTGCCGCCCGCCATCAAGGCCGGCGATGCCAGGGGCGATGGCGGGTGGCTCGGCCAGTTCATCAGGCAGGCGGTCTCGGAGGTGGCTGACAAGCGGGCCGGCAGCGAAACAGTGCTCACCAAGCTCAGCGAGCTGATGTTCGTCGACGTGCTGCGCCGCTATGTGGAATCGCTGCCGCCGCAACAGACCGGTTGGCTGGCGGGCCTGCGCGATCCGCATCTGGGCAAGGCGCTGGCGCTGATCCACGACCGGCCGGCGCACAATTGGACGGTGGATGCGCTGGCGAAGGAGTCGGCATTGTCGCGCACCGTGCTTGCGGAGCGCTTCACCAGAATCGTCGGCATGCCGCCGATGCACTATCTCGCCAAATGGCGCATGCAGATCGCCTCGGAACTGCTCAGCGCCGGCAACAGCAACGTCGCCAGCATCGCTGCAGACATCGGCTATGAATCCGAAGCGGCGTTCAGCCGCGCCTTCAAGAAGATGATCGGCGTCCCGCCTTCTGCCTGGCGGCTCGGGGTTCGGGCTGCGGCCGGCTCCGGAAGCGACGAGGCTTCCGAAACCGAGGGCTGACCGTCCGTTAGCGATCGGCCAGCGCCAGCTTAGCGCCGAGCATGACGAAGGCGGCGGCAAAACTGCGGCGCATCCAGGTCAGCACTTTCGGCCGCGACACGATGTGGCTGCGCACCGACGCCGCGAACACGCCGTAGATGGCGAAGACGACGAAGGTCATCAGCATGAAGACGCCGGAGAGCTCGAGCATCTTGGGCAGCGCATGCGGCTCGTTGGTGCTGACGAATTGCGGCAGGAAGGCGAAGAAGAAGATCGACAGTTTCGGGTTGAGGATGTTGACCAGGACGCCGGAGGTGATGGTCCTGGCGGTCGAGCGCGGCGCGGCGTCCTCGTCGATGCTGAGCCCGCCTTTTTCCTTCAACGTGTTCCAGGCCATGTAGAGCAGATAGGCGACGCCGAGATATTTCAGCGTCTCGAAGGCGATGGCGCTTGTGTGCAGCACCGCTGCGAGGCCGGTGATCGCGGCCGCCATATGCGGGATGATGCCCAGCGTGCAGGCGAAGGCGGCGATAATTGAAGCGCGCGCGCCGCGCGAAAGACCGGCGCTCAGCGTGTAGAGGACGCCGGTGCCGGGCGAAGCCACGATGATCAGCGACGTCAACAGGAATTCGATGCTCATGGATTTCCTCCGCAGCCCTGCCCGACGGGAAGGTACCGGGAGGAATGGGTGTCGGCAAGCGGCGGAGAGCTTGATCTCCCCCCTGTGGGGAGATGGCCGGCAGGCCAGAGGGAGCGCGAAGGAACGCGGCCTCTCAGTCCCATTTCTTTGAAATCTATTCGGATGTCCGATCGAAGCTCGGCTGAGACGCCGGCGGGACAGCGCCCCACTCTGCCCTGCCGGGCTTTCGTCCTTCGCAAAGCCAAGCAGTTGGCTTCGCGTCCGCTAGGCGGACCAGTCCTCAACTCCCACAAGCGGGGAGATTGGCAGTTCGAGCCCATGCGCTGCCCTCGCCATCAGGCAGTCGTCACCGCCCGGCATGCAAGCGCGGCAGACATCGGGGCGGAGATCATAGATGCCGCAGGCCGTGTGCTTGCCCACCTCGCCGGTGAGCGCCGAACATCGGCCGCCCTCGCAGCGCATGCCGGACTGGTCCGCGGCTACCAGCTCGGCCGGAATGCGGTCGAGCTGTTCGTCATCCTCGGTCGAAAAACGCGGCCAGTCGGCCGAATAAGAGCAGCAGGCGCCGCAACTCTGGCAATCGAACACGGCGACCGCACCGGCATCCTCGTCGACAGACACAACGGACTGACCGGGCAGCCCGAGCGGCCTGGCTGTGCGACCGGCGTCCTGCGGCAAGGGCGCTACTTCTTCCTGGTCTTGCGCGCCGGCGCTTCGGCAGACGACTTGAACAGATCGGTCGCAACCTCTGCGGACGCATCCGGCTTCGCCGCCGGCTTGGCTGGCTTGGCAGTGGCGGGCGCAGCTGCCGGCTGGTCCTTGGCGGAGAATTTTATGGCCATGTCAGTCCTCGTCAGAAAAGCGCGATGATGGCGCATTGGGGTTGCGCAAGCGGCCGATCAGCGCCGAGACCGCCGTGATGTTCATTTCCTCGGGCGACCAGTTCCTGGCGTCCTCGATGTGGTGCGGCGCCAGCTCACGATGCGTGCTGCCGCTGTAGGCGGCATCCTGATAGCTGGTGCGCTGACGGGTCTTGGCGTCTTCCCGCACATACTCGATCAGATAGTTCGGGGCTTCGGCGCGGCCGCGCACGCCAACGCGCACCTGGGCATCGCCATGCGCGCGCTTGCAGCGTTCGAGCCTTTCCAGCACTCGGCGAACATATTCGATCGGCTTGTCAAGGGTGTCGACCATGTCGGCGATGGTCGCATCGGCGGCGATCGGCGTTGATGGCACGCGTTTGGCGGCCATCAGCGTGTGCCTGCCGGTTTCGGCAAGGCCTGCCCACATGATTCATTCAAGATAGCGGTCAAAATCTTCTCCTGCCCGGAGGCTGATGCCGAAATGGCAGAGCGTCTTTCGGCCATGACCACGCACAAAGCAACATGGCGTCAGATTAAATTGCGGACGTCCGCATCCCTGGCCTTGCAGCATTCCTATCACATCGTGGCGGGCGTTTGGGACTATCCGCAAAAAGGACAAAAAAATTCGTCGGCTGCGGAACCAATGTCATGGCAAGCCGTTTCTACTCAAGCCGTCGGCAATTCACGAGCAATCGAGAACGGTTGACGGCAAAAGCGCCTCCCGCGCCGTAACACGCGCGAGAGGCGTTTTCTATTGCTCAGCGCTCCTGATCGGTCGGACGGATAAGTATCTCGTTGACGTTGACCCTTGGCGGCTGGCTGACGGCATAGAAAATGGCGTTCGCAATATCCTCGGCGGTCAGCGCTTCCATCGTGGCGAGACGGTGTTCGAGGCCGGCCTTGGATTGCGCGTTGGTGATGTGATCGCCGAGTCCGGTACGCACAAGGCCCGGCTCGATGACGGTGACGCGCACCTTGTCGGCATAGACCTCCCGGCGCAGCGATTCCGAAAAAGCCACCACGCCGAACTTGGTCGCCGCGTAACCGGCCGCGCCCGGGTTGGCGACACGGCCGGCCACCGAGGAGACGTTGACGATATGGCCCTTCGAAGCCTTCAAGTGCGGCAGCGCCGCCTTGGTGGCCGCCATCAGCCCGATCAGGTTGAGCTCGATCATCTGGCGCCAGTCGTCGAGATCGGCTTCGGCCGCGGGGGCAAGCAGCATGACGCCGGCATTGTTGACGAGGATGTCGAGCCGTCCCCACTCGGATATGACCTTGTCGACCATCGCGGTGATGTCGCCGGCCTTGGCGATGTCGGCTTCGATGGCGCGCGCCTTGCCGTCCGCCTGTTCGATGCGCGCAACCAGTGCCTCGAGGCGATCGGCACGACGGGCGGCGACCGCGACTTTCGCGCCGGCCGCGGCAAGGGCCACAGCGGTGGCCTCGCCGATGCCGGACGAAGCGCCGGTGACAAGGGCGACCTTGCCCGTGAGTATTGAATTTGCGGTGGTCATGAGAAATCTCCAGGAGCCCGGCCCGCTTCTTCACATAGGCCGCGCCGCCAGGGCTTGAAGTCCCCCATCAGAGCCGTCGACGCAATTTGCTGACCCGGCCGCGCTCAATCCTGTTCGTGCGGCCGGGCTCCGGCCAGGGCTCCCTGGCGGCTTCCGCATACCAGTGACGCATCGCGGGCGTCGCCAATACCGCATCGACATAGGCGCGGGTGACGGGCGCCAGCTCACCGCCATAGGTGTCGAAGCGCGTCACCACCGGCGCATACATCGCATCGGCCGCGGTGAAATGACCAAACAGGAAGGGGCCGCCGTCACCATATTGCTCGCGGCATCGACGCCAGATCGCTTCGATCCTCGCCCGCTGCGCCTCGCCCTCGGCATCGAGCGGCTTATGGGATTTCGGCCGGCGCAGATTCATCGGCCAGCCGTAGCGCACCTCGCGGAAGCCGGAATGCATCTCGGTCGCCACCGAGCGCGCCAGTTGACGGGCGCCGAGGTCTTCCGGCCAGAGCTTCTTCCCAGGGTAGAGGTCGGCAAGATATTCAAGGATGGCAAGCGTTTCCCAGACGATCCTGCCGTTATGATTCAAAACCGGCACCAGGCCGGTCGGCGACACCTTGGCGAGGTTGGCTGCCGTCTGCGGCGTGCGCAGCCGCACGAAGCCCTCCTCGAAAGGTATCTCCAGCTGCTTCATCGCCACCCATGGCCTGAGCGACCAGGAGGAAAAGCACTTGTTGCCGATGTAAAGCGTGAATTCCGCCAAGATTGACCTCTCTTGATGCTGGTTGCGGCGCAAACCTAACCGCTTCACCTTCGAGCCGAAAGTCATTGTCGCGCCGCCGGTTTGCGGAACCAAAAAACTCCGCGTCCGTTTGGACGCGAGATGCGGTTCTCGCATCCAGGCTCCACCCAGGAGATGCGCGCATGGTGAACAGGGATCAGGTCGCCGGTCTTGCCAAGCAAATGAAGGGTTCGGTCAAGCAGGCGGCCGGCAAGGCCACCGGCAACCGGCGGACCCAGGTCGAAGGCGCTGCCGACAAGCTCGCCGGCAAGGTGCAGAAGGGCTATGGCGACGTGAAGGACAAGGTCAAAAGGGCGTTCTGACCGCTCAGCAGTTTGCCTTGACGACAGGACTATGGAGGTCGCCGCGAGGCGGCCTTTTCATGTCTGGAATTGCTTGGCCAAGGCGTTGGTGAAGACCATCTCGCCGTGGTCGCCGGCCGCTTCGCCCAGCACCACGTCCAGCTTGTCGGCCGTCACGCGCGCCAGCGCGAAGCCGCCCATATAGGCCGCCTTCGGCTTGACGATATCGAGCCCGTCGCGCTGGTAGATCATCGGCACTTCGTGCTGGTGGCCGTGGAAGACCGCGATGACATTATAGCCCTTGATCGCGGCCAGCAGCGCCTGGCGGTCCGCCTCGCCCCACCAGTGCGGGCGGCCGGAGCCGTCGTCATCGTATGTGCGTTTCACCGGATCCCAGCGCTCGATCGAGAAAGTGTCCCAGCCATAGTGCTGGAACAAGATCACTGGACGACCGTCGCCGGCATAGGTGGCGAGGTCCTGCTTCAGCCAAGGCAGGCTGCTCGGCGCGCCATGGCCGGTGTCGCCGGCGAAGCGGTGCGTTTGGATAAGATGCAGGCCACCCCAGTCCCAGGAATAGCAGTCGGTGTCGACGTCATATTCGGTCGCCGGCACCGGCGGCTTGAAGAACACGCCGGGGCGATGGTTGACCTCGACATAGTCGCGCAGTTCGCGGCGATACCAGTCGACATGCGGCGGCGAGCCGTTCTGGTCGAGATCGTGGTTGCCCAGCCCGACATAGACCGGGATGTGAACGCGGTCCGGCCCGACGCCTTCCTGATAGCGCTGGGAGAACTGCAGAAGCTGCGTGCCTTCGCTGGGCTCGGTGACCTGGCCGCCGCCATCGTCGGTGATGTCGCCGCCAGTGACGAGGCCGAGCGGCGTGCCGATGCGGGTGCCGGCCGAATGCAGCCCGGTGGAAACGCCGTTGATCTCGGCCGGCCACTCCTTGTCGGCAATGGCGTTCAGGGCCGCGACGTTGCGCAGAAGCGCTGCATCGGTCTTGCCTTCCTGCAGGCAGTTGGGGCTGAGCCCGCTCGCCATGCGGCAGGCATGGATATCGGCGATGAAGAGGAAGGTGGCGTCGACCGGCTGGATGCGCCGGCCCGTCTGGCCGAAGGCCACGCGCGGAAAGACCCCGGCGGCAGCGAGGCCGCCCAACCGAGCCATGAAGATGCGGCGCGAAACGGTTGTTGGCGAAGAGCGATTCATCGTCACCCGATTAAACACCCTTAAACCGCCTCGTCCAGTTCAATGCCCGGCCAGCGCCTGGAGACTTTCCATGCCTAGACATGAAAAGCTCTTGGGTCGACAGCGCGGCGGGGGTCTGTCATTGCTTTGGCACATGCATCCAGCGGAGGAAGGCATGAAAACCCTGATAACCGGCATGGCATTCGCCATGCTCGCCGGCGCCGCGCAGGCCGCGGACTGCGTGGACGCAAAAACCGCCAAAGCCGGCTTCGCGCTCGAAAAGGCCGGCATCCGCAGCGAATTCCGGCCGGCGTCCGGCGGCATGGTCGCGGTCGCCAACAAGTATGAATCGGACTCGCCGCAGACGCAGTATCTCTATGCCGGGCTGATCGAAGTGTTCCGCGACAGTGACACCGGACGGCTGTCGATGATCCCGCTCGGCGACCTCAAGAAGCTGTTCCCGCTGAAAGCGGGCGCCAAGAGCAAGACCGAATTCGTGCGACTGTCTTCAAAAAAGGCGCCGAAGGGCACCGAGACACTGGCTTTGGCCGTCAAGGGCAAGGACACCTACAAGCTCGGCGACTGCAAATACAACGTGCTCGTGGTCGGCGAAACGATCACCGGCGATACGGGCAACGTGATCGACACGTTCACGGCGCTCTACTCGCCCGACCTGCAGGCGGTGCTGGCACGGCGGTACGATGAGGGGACGAGCGCGCAGAGCGAGGTGGGATTCGAGACGATCAAGCCGTTGAGGGAGTGAGGTGTAATTGTCAAACGACGCGATCCTTCACGCCTGTGCTCCGCCGGCATCAACCGATCATCCGCCGCGGCAACACGCGACGCCGCCGCTTTGCCGTCAACCCGCTCTGCGATGGCTCGAAACCTTCCAGCGCCCTCAAACACTCCCGCAGCACCCCTGCATCCTGTGACGTCTTGGCCATCGACATGGCGCCGGAATAAGCAGCCACCGCAAGCGCGGCGAAGCGATCGGGATCGGTCCTGCCCTTTCCGCCGTCCAGTTGGTCGGCCCGGATCTTATCGGCGATCGCCCTTCGCCAGCCGGCGAAAATCCTGGCGAGCGCCAGGCGGAATTCATCGTCGGCCAGCGACAGCTCGTGCGCCAGGTTGTTGAGCGGGCAGCCGCGCACATAGCCCTGTTGCTCCAACTCCGCAGCCACCGCCTCGAACACGGCCCGCACGCCTTCGCGGGCCGAGGACGCCGCCAGCACCGGGTCGATCCAGGTCTTCTGCACCGCCGCCGCCACCCGTTCCTCGATCACCGCCAGCGCCAGCGCCTTCTTGGTCGGAAAATGGTGATGCAGCGCGCCACCGGTGACGCCGGCCGCGGCCATCAGATCACCGAGGCTCGAGGCGTGATAGCCGCGCGCCTGGAAGGAGTTCTCCGCCACGTCGAGGACGCGCCGGCGCATGCCTTCCGGGTCGTTTGTGCGTTTCTTGTGTATCGCCATGGCGATCTCCCCATCTCCGCTTGTTGGAGAAGGTACCTGAACGAAGTGAGGGCGGATAAGGGAAGCCAGCGTCTCACTCCGCTGGAGCACCCCTCATCCGTGTCGGCGCTGCGCGCCGATCCACCTTCTCCCACAAGGGGGGAAGGGGAAAATCACGATAGCAGATTGACAAAACAGGACAACCGGTCTGTTTATAAACAGGACGATCACCCTGTTTTGAGATTCTGGCCATGAACCGACCTTCCCGCCTTGCCTCACCCGTCGTCGAGCTTCGGCAATACACGCTGAAGCCCGGGCAGCGCGAAACGCTGATCGCGCTGTTCGATCGGGAGTTCGTCGAAACGCAGGAAGCGACGGGCATGACCGTCATCGGTCAGTTCCGCGATCTCGACCGCCCCGACATGTTCGTCTGGCTGCGCGGCTTCGAGGACATGGAGGCAAGGAAGGATGCGCTGAGCGCCTTCTATGGCGGCCCCATCTGGGCGGCGCATCGGGATGCCGCCAATGCGACGATGATCGATTCCGACAACGTGTTGTTGCTCAAACCGGCATGGCGGGGTGCGGCGTTCGACCTCTCAGACTTACAGCGGCCGACAGCCGCCGAAGCTGAAAGTATGAACTACGGAAGGCGTTTGCCTGGTTTTGTTGAGATTTCGATTCATCATTTGCAGCGAGGCGCCGAGGCCGGTTTTGCCGGGCGTTTCGAGGCGGCGGCGGTCCCGCTGCTCGCGGCAGATGGCACCCGGCTGCTCGGCGCCTTCGTCAGCGAGCATTCCGAAAACACCTTTCCGCGTTTGCCCGTGCGTGCCGCTGAAAACGTCTTCGTCATCGTCGCAGGGTTCGATGATGGCGATGCCCACGCCGGCCGTCGGGCCGCCCTCGCCGCTTCGCCGGCATGGCGGGCGATCCATGAAGCCTTGCAAGCCGCTTCCACAAAGCCGGCAGAGACGTTGCGTCTGACGCCTACGGCCCGTTCGCTGCTGAGATAGTCACGCGGCCGGCAGCATGCCCGCTATTGCCTCGGCGACAAAGGCCGGGTCTTCCCAATGCGGGTTGTGACCGCAATCTTGTGCCCACACCAGACGCGATCCGGCCAGCGCCCCGGTCAGTGTGTGCTGGTGCGCCGCGCCGAAGAGCGGATCGCGCCCGCCGGCGATGATCAGCGTCGGGACCTGCACGGCCCGCGCCGCGGCGGTCAGATCGGTGCGGCGGACTTCTTCGAGAATGGCGCGCCAGCGCGCCGCGGGAATCGCGGATGCGTCCTTCGCGAGGCGGGCGAGAAAGGCCCGCGGCACATCTGGCCGGCAGGCATGCCACCAGTCATAGAAAGGATCGGACGGCGAGATCGGATCACGAAGCGCTGCCACGCCATCGATCAGTTGGTGATGCGATCCGAAATCGGGCCTCAGCGTGCTGGCCACGATCACCAGCCCACTGACCAGTTCCGGATGCCGAGCGGCCAGCGCGATCGACACCATGCCACCCAGCGAATGCCCGACGACGACCGGTCGCTCGAGCCGCAGGCGCCGGATCAGCCCCGCCATGTCGTCGGCGAAACCAGCGACGCCAAAACTCTCACCCGCCTGCGAGCCACCGTGGCCACGCAAGTCCGGCATGATCAGCCGGCGGCCGGGAAGATGCGGCGCCAGCAGCGAGAAGCTGCGGCTGGTGTCGGTGAAGCCATGCACAAGGACAAGCGGCGGCTCCGAACCGGCGATCTCGACATAGGCAAGGTCGAGACCGCCGACCTCGGCGATACGCTTGCGCTCGGCCCAGGCGGCCTGCTCTACCTCCTGCTCCTCAGACACGGATCGCGCCGGCCTCACAGTCCGAGCTTTTCCTTGACCGCAGCAAGGCCGGGCTTGCCATCGAAGGTGGTGACGCCGGCAAGCCACGCATCGAGACGATCCCTGTGCTGGGCGATCGACTTCAGCGCCCCGTCCTCCGGCTTCATGCCGTCATTGATGAGGTAGCCCATGCCGACATTTTCCATGTCGATGTCGAAGGCAAGGTTCTTCAGAAACTTTGCGACGTTGGGGCATTCCTGCAGGAAACCCTTGCGCACCTGGGTGGTCACGGTGGCGGCGCCGAAATTCGGGCCGAAGAACTTGTCGCCGCCGGTCAGATATTTGAAGTCGTACATCGTGTTCATCGGATGCGGCGCCCAGCCCTGGAAGACGATGAACTGCTTCTCCTTGATCTCGTAGCCGACCTCCGAGAGCATGCCGGCCTCGCTCGATTCCACCACCTGCCAGCCGTCGAGGCCGTATTGCGGATCGGCAATGGCGTCCATCATGAGCTGATTGGATCCGGGCTCGATGCCATACATCTTCTTGCCGAACTTGTCGGCGAACTTGTGCAGGTCCGACAGGTCCTTGACGCCGGCATCCCAGACATAGGTCGGCACGGCGAAAGTGTATTTGGCGCCGACCAGGTTGACGCGCACATTCTCGATCGAGCCGTCCTTCTTGTAGGGCTCGTAATAGGTGACCATCGCCGGATCCCAGTAGCCGAGGAACAGGTCGAGGTCTTTGTTCTTCATCCCCTCATAGATGACGTTGATGCCGAGCACTTCGCTCTGCGGCTCGTAGCCGAGCGCCTGGAGCAGCACCTTGGCCACGCCGGTGGTGAAGGCGAGATCGTTCCAGCCGGGCTCGGCCATGCGGACCGTTTTGCAGCTCTCGGCCTCGGCGGCCCGGGCCGGCTGGGAGGCCAGCATCAGGGCCGTGAGACAAATCCCATTCGCAAGCATGCGCAACATTCCGGTTCTCCTCATCGCTTTTGACCTCTTGGTCTATTTATTGTCCCACTGGTCAATTGTTGATCTGGACGGACGAAAATGTCAACATGGATTCGCCATGCATGGATCGGTCCCGTGAAACTCACGCGCCTCAGCGACATACGCCGCAAGGAGCTGCGGCAGGCGGCCTTCGCCGTTCTGGAGCGCGAAGGCATCGCCGGCGCGACGCTGGAAAAGGTCGCGGCCCAGGCCGGCGCGTCGAAGGGCATCGTGCTGCATTATTTCCGCAACAAGCAGGAGCTGTTCGAGCACGCCATGCGCGAGGCCAACGCCGTGCTCTGTCACGCGGTGGTCGCCAGGCTTCAGCGGGCGCGGACGCCGATGGAACGGCTGGATGCGGTGATCGAAGGCAATTTCGAGGAGCATTTGTTCCTGCCGCCGCTCTGCCATGCCTGGCTGTCACTCTGCGCCGAGGTGCCGCGCGACGAGAAATTGGCACGTATCCAGAAGGTGATCCACGCGCGCATGCGTTCGAACCTTTTATCCGGCCTGCGCGGCCTCGCTGCGCCGGAACTGGCCGAGGAGATCGTGCTTGGCGTCACCGCTTTGATCGACGGGCTATGGCTCAGGCTCGGCCTGCAGCCGGGCAGCGTCACGCGCGAGCAGGCGGTACGCCAGGTCAAGGATTTCGTCGCGGGCCGGCTGGGCCTGCGCCAGCCCGCGCCGGTCGGGTTAGCCTCAGCCGGATAAGGTTCATACCGGCGATCGCTCCCGCGCTTGACCGTCCGCGTTGCTCAGCGCTGCACTCCCGCTCCAACGGCAGCTATACCCCCGGGAGAGCACTTGCGGTGCCGTCCCAGTCCTTGAAGCCGAGCGTTCCCACCTCATCGAGTATCTGCTCGCGGATCCAGCGATGCGGTGGCTCATCATCGCGGCGGGCGTGCCAGTACATTCTGACCGCCGGCGATGGTATCGGGATCGGCGCCCGATAGATGCCGATCGGCAGGGATTTTGCCGCCGCTACAGCGAACTGCGTTGGAACCGCAGCCAGATAAGGCCCGTTCGCCACGGCCAGCGCGACGGCCTGGAAGTGCGGCAAAGCAAGCATGACGCGACGCGCCCGGCCCATCCTGCCCAGCGCATCGTCGGTGAAGCCCGACATCGATCCATCGATGGAGCGCAGCGCATGCGGCAGCGCGCAGAAGAGGTCGAGTGGCACCTCTTCGCCCTCGGCGATGCTGGCCTGGCCGAGCGCGGCGTTGTCCTTCGCCGCGACAATGGCGAAAGGCGAGCCGAACAGCGCCACGCTTGAGACCCACTCCGCGACCTCCAGCGGGCGCTCCAGCGCAAGGTCGATCCGATCGTCCTGCAACAGCTTCGAGACGTCGCCGATGGCGCTGTCGAGGAAACGGAACGATACGCCGGGCGCCACCGCCGCAATGCGCGCGGCGAAGGGCGGCATAAGAAGCATGGAGAAGAAATCCGCGCCCATGAAGGTGAATGTCCGTTCCAGCCTTGCCGGATCGAAATCGGTCGCCGGCTGAAAGGCGCGCTCGATCTCGCGCAGCGCCGCGCGCACCGGCTCCGCCAGGCTTTCGGCGCGAGGCGTCGGCACCATGTCGTTGCCGCGGCGCACGAAGAGCTGGTCGTTGAGCGCATGGCGCAGGCGGTTGAGCGCGGCGCTCACAGCCGGCTGGCTGAGGCCGATCTGCTCGCCGGCGCGCGTCACGCTCTTCTCGCGCAGCAGCGCGTCGAGCACCCTCGCCAGATTGAGGTCGAGCGCGTTCAAATTCATCGCATCAATCCCCCCCATACGATCATTCGATTTCCATCACCGGCTCGTCCTTGCTTAGGTCGCCGTCGAAGCCGCTTTGTCGGCACTCAACAAGGGAGAGCAATGATGACAATGATCAACACGACGATCGCAGGCAAGGAACTCCTCTGGTTCAACAACACGCTCGTTGCCATCCAGGTTTCGTCGGCCGACGGCGAGGACGGCATCTGCATCATCGAGCACCGCCAGCCCTACGGCGATTCCGCGCCGCTGCACGTGCACCGCAATGAGGACGAGGTGTTTCATATCCTCGAAGGCCGGATACGTTTTGTCGTCGACGGTCGCGAGCGGCTTGCCGGCGCCGGCGAAACGGTGCTCGCTCCGAAAGGCCTGCCGCACACTTACAAGGTCGAGTCTCTCGAAGGCGCCCATACGCTCACCGTCACGCGCGGTTCGGATTTCGAGACGATGGTGCGCAAGGCTAGCCGCCCTGCGGAGCGAGCCGAACTGCCGCCGGCGGCAGCGCCGACGCCGGAGATGATTGAGGTGTTGACGAGCCTGTGCGCCGAGAACGGCATCGATATTGTCGGGCCGCCGCTGGGGTGCTGATCTCCCCCCTTGTGGGGGAGATGGCCGGCAGGCCAGAGAGGGCGCTGTCCCGCCAGCCCTTCGCTCCTGTTCGAAACAGCCCGAAGGATTTCCAAACGCCGTGATCCTTCGCGCCCCCCTCTGACCTGCCGGGCATCTCCCACGAGGGGGAGATTGGCCGTCACCGCCGTCTCGCCCAAAGCGAGAAGGAAGAGGCGCGCCCTTCAACCGATTTGCATCTTCCCCGCCCGCAATCTCCGCTTGATGCGGTTTGTGCAACGCGATACGCCCTTGCCCAAATCGACAGACGGAGACTTACCGTGAGCGCTGAAAAGACCAGAACCGAAACCGATACGTTCGGTCCCATTGAGGTCGCGGCCGACCGCTATTGGGGCGCGCAGGCGCAGCGTTCGCTGGGCAATTTCAAGATCGGCTGGGAGAAGCAGCCGGCCTCGATCGTGCGCGCGCTCGGCATCGTCAAGCGTGCCGCGGCTGAAGTGAACATGGAGATGAAACGGCTCGATCCCGCGATCGGCAAGGCGATCGTCGACGCTGCGCAGGAAGTCATCGAAGGCAAGCTCGACGAGCATTTCCCGCTGGTCGTGTGGCAGACGGGTTCGGGCACGCAGTCCAACATGAACGCCAACGAGGTGATTTCCAACCGGGCGATCGAGATGCTCGGCGGTATGATGGGTACGAAGAAGCCGGTGCACCCCAATGACCACGTCAACATGAGCCAGTCGTCGAACGACACCTATCCGACGGCCATGCACATCGCCTGCGCCGAGCGGGTCGTGCATCACCTGATCCCTGCGCTGCATCATCTGCACAAGGCGCTCGACGCCAAGGCCCGCGCCTTCAATCACATCATCAAGATCGGCCGCACGCACACGCAGGACGCCACGCCGCTGACCCTTGGCCAGGAATTTTCCGGCTATGCCGCGCAGGTTGCCTCCTCGATCAAGCGCATCGAGCAGACGCTGCCCGGGCTGCAGGAACTGGCGCAGGGCGGCACCGCCGTCGGCACCGGCCTCAACGCGCCGGTCGGCTTCGCGGAAAAGGTGGCGGACCGCATCGCTTCGATCACCGGCATTTCTTTCGTGACCGCACCGAACAAGTTCGAGGCGCTCGCGGCACACGATTCCATGGTGTTCTCGCATGGCGCGATCAACGCGGCGGCCGCGGCCCTCTTCAAGATCGCCAACGACATCCGCCTGCTCGGCTCCGGACCGCGCTCGGGTCTCGGCGAGCTGTCGCTGCCGGAAAACGAGCCGGGTTCCTCGATCATGCCGGGCAAGGTCAACCCGACCCAGTGCGAGGCGCTGACGCAGGTCTGCGTGCAGGTGTTCGGCAACAATGCAGCGCTCACCTTCGCCGGCAGCCAGGGCCATTTCGAGCTCAATGTCTACAACCCGCTGATGGCCTACAACTTCCTGCAGTCGGTGCAGTTGCTGGCCGACGCCTCCGTGTCCTTCACCGACAATTGCGTGGTGGGCATCGAGGCGCGCGAGGACAACATCAAGGCAGCACTCAAGCGCTCGCTGATGCTGGTGACGGCGCTGGCGCCGACCATTGGCTACGACAACGCCGCCAAGATCGCCAAGACCGCGCACAAGAACGGCACGACCTTGCGTGAGGAGGCCTTGGCCACCGGCTTGGTCAGCGAAGCCGATTACGATCGGCTGGTGCGGCCGGAGGACATGACGCATCCGGGGTAAGCACAGCTCCCCCATTCGACAGTTGCAGGCTGCCGCAGCCGATGTTGTCATTCCAGGGCGAAGCAAAAGCAAAGTTCCGTCGCGGAGACCCTGGAATCCATGAGCAGAATCTCCACCGCGGCGGCTGCTTTGAAGTCACGGAATGGATCCTCGGGTCTGCGCCGCGTCGCTTCGCTCCTTGCTTCGCCCGTGGATGACGAAGCGATAGGGATTTTGCGGCAGCACAGTTTACTCCCTCAAACCAATCCGACGACATGATTTTCGCGCCCGCCCGGCGGATGTCGAAACATCTTTCTGTGAACAATGTGTCGCCACATAGGCGACTTTTAGTGAACAGTCCACATCGTCTATTTGACTGGGTATTCAACCCATTCGGAGAACCGCCATGTCCATCAACTCTTCCGTCGCCGGTACCGGCGCCCAGTCCAACAGTTCCACGACGATCCTGCTCGGCCGCATCCTGCTCGCGGCCATCTTCCTGCTTTCCGGCTTCGGCAAGCTCACCGCCATTTCCGGCACCGCCGGCTATTTCGGCGCGATGGGTCTGCCGGTGCCGACCGTGACGGCCGTTGTCGTCGGCCTGATCGAATTGCTTGGCGGGCTCGCTGTCCTGCTCGGTTTTCAGACCCGGATCGCCGCTTGGGTGCTTGCGATCTTCACCATTGCGACCGCTCTTGTCGCCCACACCGGTTGGGCCGATCAGAACCAGATGATCCATTTCATGAAGAACCTCGCCATCACCGGCGGTTTCCTGCTGCTCGCCTCGTCCGGCGCCGGCGCTTATTCGATCGACGCAAAGCGCGCCTGAGGCACTGTTGTTTGACGCAATTCCAGACGGAAAACCGCTTCGCACTTTTCCTGGAATTGCTCCCCTCCCAAGCCTTAAACGCGAGCGGCGCGGAATTTTCCGCGCCGCTTTTTCGTTGCAGGCGTAGACTGCAGCGGCAGCCGGCCTCATACGCCGGCAAGGGAGGTCGGCCATGTTTCGCAACGCGTTGCTTCTGGTCTCACGGCTTCTGTTGGCCGCGCTCTTTGTGCCGTCGGGCTTCCAGGCGCTCACCAATATCGGCGGCACGATCAGCTATTTCACGGGCCTCGGCCTGCCGCTGCCGACCTTGGCCGCTTGGGGCACAGGCCTGTTCGAGCTGATTGCCGGGCTTTTGATCCTTGTCGGTTTCCAGACGCGGATCGTGGCGCTTTTGCTTGCCGCCTTCTGTGTGGTTGCAGGTTTCATCGGCCATTACGGCCAAGGTGGTGAAGATGCGACCCTCGCCTTCCTGCACCAGCAGATGCTGATGAAGGACATCGCCATTGCCGGCGGCTTCCTGGCGCTCGCCATGGCCGGCGCCGGCGCATGGTCGGCGGACGGGCGTGGGTTCGGGATCGGCGCCGACGTCACCTGATCCGTTACTTCACCGAAACGCTCGGCCCGCCCTCGACCGCCAGCATGAGGCGGCGGTTGGTGATACGTGCCAGTTGCGCCAGCCGGCCGGCTGGGCGCTCGCCATAGAGGTCGGCGAGCGAGGCCGGCAGCACCAGGGCCAGCGCGCCGTTGCCGCGGCTTTCCCATTTCAGCCGCGGCATTACGCCGGGCATCGCCGCGGTGAGCAGATAGACCACGCGCATCATCGCCGCCAGGACGCGGGCGCGCTCGAGCAGCCTGGGCGGCGCCAGCGCCTTGATCTCCGGCGCGATGCCGTCGTTGAAGATGCCGTCATGGCGGTAGGCGTTGGCCAGGGCCAGATAGGCACGGCCGGGATGGTCGACGCCGATGAAGGAAGCATGCGCGATGATGTTGAGCGACTGCCTGCCGCGATATTCGGGATGCGCGCGCCAGCCGATGTCGGCGAGCAGGCAGGCGGCGTGGCGGTAGCGCGCCTCGTCCTCCGTCTCGTCGATGCCGAAGGCCTTGAACGCCTTGCCGGTCCATTCGACCAGGTCATGCGCATGGTGCACCGAGCGCGAGCGTAAGAGCGCCAGTTCCTCCGCGGCCGAGATCAGCGGATCGGATTTCTGCTCCTCGGCGTCGAGCAGCGAATAGAGGAACCCCTCGCGCACGCCTTGCGCCGAGACGACGATCTTCGAGGGCTGCATCGCCGTCATGATCTCCTGCAGCACGACCGCGCCGTAGGGCAAGAGCGAGCGGCGGTTCTTGGAGACGCCCTCGATGCCCCTCACCTTCTCGACCTCGCCCTTGGCCACCTGCTTCAGGAAAGCCTGCGCGCTGTCGGCCGAAATCTCGTAGTTGTGCATGACGCCAAGCGGGTAGTTGGTCATCTCCATGTGCAACCTGGCGAGGTTTCGCCAGGTGCCGCCGACGGCGTAGAAGACCCTGCCCTGCCCGCCCTTGAGCAGCTTTGCCCGCGCCAGTTCCTGGCGCGCGATCTTCTGCGCCTGGACGAGCGAGTTCTTCGCCATATCCTGCAGGCGCAGGCCGCCGAGCGGCAGCGTGATGCCCTCGCCGATCGTTTCGCGATTGATGTCGATCAGTTCGAGGCTGCCGCCGCCAAGGTCGCCGGCGATGCCGTTGGCCGGATGGAAGCCGGAAATGACGCCGAGCGCCGAATAATAGGCTTCCTGACGACCGGTGAGCACGCGGATCTCGGTTTTCAGAACGTCCTCGGCGCGATGGATGAAATCGGGGCCGTTGCCTGCCTCGCGCGCCGCCGCGGTGGCCAGCACATACATATGCTCGGCGCCGGCTTGATCGGAAAGCGCGCGAAAACGGCGGAATTCCTCCATCGACCGCGTCACCGCCTCGGGGTCGAGCTTGCCCGTCGAAACGATGCCGCGCCCGAGGCCGGCCAGCATCTTTTCGTTGAACAGAAGCGTGGGCGAGCGTGCCAGCCCCTCATAGACGACGAGGCGGATCGAGTTCGATCCGATGTCGATGATCGACAGCGGCCGCCGGTCCTGAAGCCGGCCCTGGGAAACTGCAATCACGCGGCGCCGTTCTTCTTGCGGCGCTTGAACTGGGCGATGCGCTTGGGCGCATGCGATTTCAGCGCGTCGCCCCGTCCGGAGAGGCTCGGATTGGTCATGAAATATTCCTGCGCGTTGAACGGTTCTTCGCCTTCCTCCAGCACAACGCGCCGGGAGGTGCCGTCAGCCAATACGTCGAAACTTTGCTGGTTGTCCATGATGTTGCCCAGCATGATCTGGCCAAGCACCTGTTCATGCACAGTTGGATTGGTGATGGGCACCAGGGTCTCGACGCGGCGGTCGAGATTGCGCGGCATCATGTCGGCCGACGAGATGTAGACGACCGCCTCGTCCGACGGCAGGCCGTGGCCGTTGCCGAAGCAGAAGATGCGGCTGTGCTCGAGGAAGCGGCCGACGATCGATTTCACCCTGATATTCTCGGAAAGACCCGGCACCTGCGGCCGCAGACAACAGATGCCGCGCACGACGAGGTCGACCTCGACGCCGGCGCGGCTGGCGTCGTAAAGCGCGTCGATGATGGTCGGATCGACCAGCGCGTTCATCTTCATCCAAATGCGCGCCGGTCGGCCTTCGCGGGCATGGACGATCTCGTCCGAGATGTGTTTCAGGATGCGGTTGCGCAGCGTGAAGGGCGATACGGCAAGGCGCATCTCCTCGGCGGGCTCGGCATAGCCGGTGATGAAATTGAAGAGCTGCGCGACATCGCGCGCGATCGTCGGGTCGGTGGTGAAGAAGGACAGGTCGGTGTAGATGCGGGCGGTAACCGGGTGGTAGTTGCCGGTGCCGAGATGCACGTAGTTGCGCAGCCGGCCATCCTCGCGGCGCACGATCAAAGACATCTTGGCGTGGGTCTTCAGCTCCAGGAAGCCGAACACGACCTGCACGCCGGCGCGTTCGAGGTCGCGCGCCCAGCGGATGTTGGCTTCCTCGTCAAAGCGCGCCTTGAGCTCGACAAGCGCCGTGACCGACTTGCCGGCCTCGGCGGCGTCGATCAGAGCGCGCACGATCGGGCTGTCGTTGGAGGTGCGGTAGAGCGTCTGCTTGATCGCCACCACTTCCGGGTCGGCGGCGGCCTGGCGCAGGAACTGCACCACCACGTCGAAGGACTCGTATGGGTGATGGACGACGATGTCCTTCTCGCGGATGGCGGCGAAGCAGTCGCCGCCATGCTCGCGGATGCGCTCGGGAAAGCGCGGATTGTAGGGCGTGAATTTGAGGTCGTCGCGCGGAATGGCGACGATCTCGGAGATCTGGTTGAGCGCCAGTGGACCGGTGAGCACGCTGATGCGGCTCGACGAGACGCCGAGCTCGCCGGCGACGAAGTCCCGCAACGCGGCCGGCATCAGCGTGTCGAACTCGATGCGGATCACCGAGCCGCGGCGGCGTCGCTTCAGCGCCGTTTCGAACAGGCGCACCAGGTCTTCCGACTCTTCCTCGACCTCGATGTCGCTGTCGCGGATGATGCGGAACGTGCCGGAGCCCTTGACCTCGTAGCCGGGGAAAAGCTTGCCGATATAGATACCGACCACTTCCTCCAGCGGAATGAAGCGGACATGGTTCTTGCGGTCGGGCAGGCGGATGAAACGCTTGAGCGCCACCGGCAAGCGCAGCAGCGCGCTCATCTCCTCGCCATTCTTGCGATGGCGCAACTGCAGGGCGATGGAAAAACCGAGATTGGGAATGAACGGAAACGGATGCGCCGGGTCGATCGACAGCGGCGTCAGCACCGGGAAAACCTGTTCCTGGAAATGCTCCTCCAGCCAGGCCTTCTCGTCCTTGGTCAGCGCATCGCGGGTGATGCTTTCGATGCCTTCCTTGTTGAGCAGGACCATCAGCGCCGAGAGGCTCTTCTGCTGGTCCTCCTGCAGACGCTCGACCTCGCGCAGCAATTGCTCGAGCTGCTGCTCGGGCGTGCGGCCGTCGGGGCTCTTCAGCGCGATGCCCTCGCGCACCTGGCCGGCAAGGCCGGCGACGCGGACCATGAAGAATTCGTCGAGATTGGCGGCCGAGATCGACAGGAAGCGGACGCGTTCGAGCAGCGGATGATGCTCGTTCAGCGATTCCTCCAGCACGCGGCGGTTGAATTGCAGCCAGGAAAATTCGCGGTTGACGAAACGGTCGGGATTGCCGCCGTCCGGGCTTGCCGCCTCGACGGTGATGAACTCGCTCTGCACAGGCTTCAGTTCGTTCATGGTTTCCCGCTCTTGGCCGCAGCCGTCCCTAGGAGGCGCCGCATATTGCCGTTCAACGACGCTCTAACATGTCTTTGTGACGCATGATCGTCACGGAATCGCTCCGACACCGGCCCCATGCGCTTAACCGGCTCAACTTATCCTCTGCCAGCCTTTTGCGACAGTTTGATTTCATCGATCTTGCAAACGGACCTGTTATGCTCCAGATGCAGACTGGTCACACCCACTGGCCGAACCCAATTGGAGACGACGATGGCAGGCGGCAGCATTCCCCATTTCCAGAACGACGCGGGCCACCCGGTCATCGAGATCGGCGTCAAGGAATTCATGTGCACCGGCGCCAATCCGCCTTTCGACCATCCGCATGTGTTCCTCGACATGGGCGACGACAATGAGAAGGTCTGCCCCTACTGCTCGACGCTCTATCGCTATTCGCCGTCGCTGAAGGCGACGGAAACGCAGCCGGCCGGCTGCCTCTATGTCGACCAGGCCGCCTGACCCTGCAGATCATGAACGACTGCTAGATCATGGCTGAAACACGGTCCCGGCAAATCGTCATCGCCGGGGCTGGCATCGCCGGGCTGACGGCGGCGCTTGCCTTTGCCGAGCGCGGCTTCCCGGTAAAATTGTTCGAGCAGGCAAAGCAACTCGAAGCGGCCGGGGCCGGCCTCCAGCTTTCCCCCAACGCGACCCGCATCCTGCGCCGGCTCGGCGTGCTCGACCGCCTGCTGCCCAACGCGATCCGGCCGCAAGCGGTGGTGCTGAAGGACGCGGGAAGCCTGCGCGAGCTGGCGCGTGTGCCGCTTGGGGAAGCCGGAGAAAAACGCTGGGGCGCGCCCTATCTGGTGGCGCACCGCGCCGACCTGCAGGCAGCGCTGATGGCCACGGCTGCGGACTGGCCAGATATAGAGCTTGTCACCGGGGCGCGCGTGAGCGGCATCGCCCTCGACCCGCAAAGCGTGACCGCGACGGTCGAGATCGACGGCAAAGCGACGAGTGTCACGGGCGGCCTGCTGATCGGAGCGGACGGTGTCTGGTCTTCGCTTCGCGCGGGGCTTGCCAGGACGGCCGGCTTTGCGGCGAGTCGCTTTTCGGGTGAGCTCGCCTGGCGCGCGACGGTCCCTGCGGAAAGTGCCGCCGGCCAGGCCTTTGCGCAAATCGGCGCCGCAAACTGCGTCACCACCTTCCTGCATCCCGGCTTCCACATGGTCGCCTATCCGGTGAGCAAGGGCCGCGCCTTCAACCTTGCGGCCTTCACCAAGGGCGAGCGCATCGCCGAAGGCTGGTCCGGTCATGCGGACCCTGCGATCCTCTCAGGCGCCATCCGAGGCACAGCGGCGGCACTGTCGAGGCTGGTGGCACTCGCCGGCCCCTGGACGGCGTTCCCCATTCACACGGTCGAGCAGCGCCGCTGGGCAACGCCGGACGGCATCGCGCTGATCGGTGACGCCGCGCATGCCATGACGCCGTTCGCGGCCCAAGGCGCGGCGATGGGAATCGAGGACGCCTCGATGCTCGCCAATCTGGTCGCCGATTTTCCGGGCGATCCAAGGCAGAGCCTGACGGTTTGGGAGAATCTCAGACGGCCGCGCGTCGAAAAAGTGCTGAAACGCGGCGCGCTCAATCGCTTGGCCTGGCATGCCAGGGGACCGGTGGCGATCGTCCGCAACCTGGTGCTGGCGACGCGGCCGGCGGAGAAGCTCGCCGCGGACTTGGACTGGCTCTATGGCTGGGAGGAGCGGAAGGTGGTCAGGCGGTAGAGCGGCAGACGACCGAATAGGCGGCGCAAAGGAACGAGGCGCTCGCCAATTGCTACCAAAGCGCGTCGCGCTGAAGCGGATTCAGGCGACGCGCTTCAGCCTTTGTTTTCATGCATGTCGTTATCGCAAAACCGCTGCACACTTTTGCGCGACATGCATTAATCATACAACCGCAACGACCACCACAGCGTCACCGGCAGCGGGTTCCACCATCCCGTGCGCAGGCCGGCGGTGCGCAGCGCAGCCGCCGTCCAGGTGTTGCAGCCGACCAGGGCGTTGAAATGGCCATTGGCTTCGTAGAAGCGGTCGAAGGTTGAATACCCAGCATTCTCGATCGCCATCGGGCCACCCGGCCCCTGCCGAAAACTCGCCGCTATATGGTCGAGCAGCGCCGCAAAATGCGCTTCGTCGATGTCGAAGCCGGCGACGGCGGGATGCTGCTCCTTGATCGCGCCGGCGACATCGACATGCATCACCGAAGCGTCGATGGTGAGCGCTTTCAACACCGGCGCGGCCTTCAGCTGCGACCATGTCGGGGTCTCCAGATAGAAGGCGCGGCCGCCCCAACCGAAGACGATGTAGCGCGCGCCCGGCGCCTCGATCGGCAGACCGGCGTCGGCGAGAAAGGCAAAGCGCCGGCGCACGCCATCATCGAGGGGCACGGCGATGTCGGTGTGGATCGGGTTCCTCAGCACCAATATGTGCCGCGTCCCCCCGCCTTCGGCGGCAGCCGGCCAGAGCGGGCGCGGCACCAGCGTGCCGAGCGCGGTGGCAAGCACCACCGCTGCGACGAACATTGCCAGATATCGCAGGAATTTTCGCATCAGGCGCGGTAAGTCGGCCACATTTGTCGCAGCTCTCGAGATTGGCCGAACCCGTTCGTGACTTCGCCATCCTCGGGCTTGACCCGAGGACCTCTGCCGTAGGGCGCGACGGTGCAGAATTCTGAACCGCAGCAACACCTCGATGTCACGGCATCGATTCTTGGGTCTGCGCCGCGTCGCTTCGCTCCTTGCTTCGCCCTAGAATGACGAAGCCGAGGGGTGGTTCGAGCAACCTGTTACCGGGCTCCGCCTCAGTGCAGGATCTGGCTGAGGAAGAGCTTCGTGCGCTCATGGCGCGGATGGTCGAAGAACTCGGCCGGCGTGTTCTGCTCGACGATCTGGCCCTGATCCATGAAGATCACGCGATTGGCAACCTTGCGGGCAAAGCCCATCTCGTGGGTCACGCACAGCATGGTCATGCCCTCTTCCGCCAGCCCCACCATCGTCTCCAGCACTTCCTTGATCATCTCCGGATCGAGCGCCGAGGTCGGCTCGTCGAAGAGCATGATGCGCGGGTTCATGCACAGCGAGCGCGCGATCGCCACGCGCTGCTGCTGACCGCCCGAGAGCTGGCCCGGATACTTGTTGGCCTGCTCCGGGATCTTGACGCGCTTGAGGAAATGCATGGCGATCTCCTCGGCCTGCTTCTTCGGCATCTTGCGCACCCAGATCGGCGCCAGCGTGCAGTTCTCGAGGATGGTGAGATGCGGGAACAGGTTGAAATGCTGGAACACCATGCCGACCTCGCGGCGCACTTCGTCGATCTTCTTCAGATCGTTGGTGAGTTCCTTGCCGTCGACAATGATCTTGCCCTTCTGGTGCTCCTCCAGCCGATTTATGCAGCGGATCATGGTCGACTTGCCGGAACCGGACGGACCGCAGATGACGATGCGCTCGCCGCGCATCACCTTGAGGTTGATATCCTTCAGCACATGGAACTCGCCATACCATTTGTGCATGCCGACGATGTCGATGGCGACATCGGTAGTGGAGATGTGCATCTTGGCGGCGTTGACCTTGATTTCTTCCGCGCTGACGGCGTTTTCGGTGGCCATAACCTGTTCCCTTTTTATCGTTTATAGCCGGTGTCGAGCCGGCGTTCGGTGTACATTGAATAGCGCGACATGCCGAAGCAGAACAGCCAGAATACGAAGGCGGCAAAGATCAGGCCGGACTTCGCGGTCTGTGGCGTCGCCCAGTTGGCATCGGCGAAATTCTGCTTCACCACGCCGAGCAGGTCGAACATCGAGATGATCAGCACCAGGCTGGTGTCCTTGAACATGCCGATGAAGGTGTTGACGATGCCGGGGATGACCAGCTTCAGCGCCTGCGGCAGCACGATCAGGCCCATTTTCTGCCAGTAGCCGAGGCCGAGCGAGTCGGCGCCCTCATACTGGCCCTTCGGGATCGCCTGCAGGCCACCACGAATCACTTCGGCCATATAGGCGGCGGCAAACAGCGACACGCCGATCAACGCACGCAGATATTTGTCGAAGGTGACGCCCACGGGCAGGAACAGCGGCAGCATGACGCTGGCGAAGAACAGCACCACGATCAACGGGATGCCACGCACCGTCTCGATAAATATGACACTAAGCACCTTGATGATCGGCATCTTCGAGCGCCGGCCGAGCGCCAGGATCACACCGAGCGGCAACGACACCGCAATGCCGACAAAAGAAAGGCTGAGCGTGACCAGCAACCCACCCCAGCGCGCAGTCTCGACGGCCGGCAGGCCGAACACGCCGCCGAGCAGCAGGAAGAAGGCGACGACCGGCAATCCCGCGAAAAGCAGGATCGCGTTCAGTCTTTTGCCCGGCACGCGCGGGATCAGCATCGGCACCAACAGCACCACGAACAGGATGGCGACCAGGATCGGCCGCCAGCGCTCCTCGATCGGATAGGTGCCGAACATGAACTGGCCGAACTTGGCGTTGACGAAGGCCCAGCAGGCGCCGGTCCAACCGTCGGGTTGGATGCCACCTTGTGTGACGGTGGTGCAGACGGTGCGGTCCGGCCCGGTCCACTGGGCATTGAGGAAAGCCCAGCTGATGACCTGCGGCAGTATCCACAGCACGATGGCGATGCCGAGAATTGTGAGGACGGTGTCGCCGATCGAACCGACCAGGTTCTTGCGCACCCAGGCATAGGCGCCGCGTTCGGTAGGCGGGGCCGGCTGCGCAAGCGCCATCTCGGTGCGCACCCAGGACATGTCGTGTTCCTGCATGGCCCCTACCTCTCCACCAGCGCCATTCTGGCGTTGACGATGTTCATGACAAAGGACGTCACCAGGCTCAGCACCAGATAGGCGATCATCATGATGAACACGCCCTCCACCGCCTGGCCGGTCTGGTTGAGGACCGTGCCGGCGGTCGCGGTGAGGTCCGGATAGCCGATGGCGATCGCCAGCGAGGAGTTCTTGGTCAGGTTGAGATACTGGCTGGTGAGCGGCGGGATGACGATGCGCATCGCCTGCGGGATGACCACAAGCCGCAGGATCGGACCGGAGCGGAGGCCGAGTGCCGCCGCTGCTTCGCTCTGGCCTTTGCTGACGCCCCTGATGCCGGCGCGCACGATCTCGGCGATGAAGGCCGCCGTGTAGAAGGAGAGCGCCAGCAACAGCGACAGGAATTCCGGCTTGACCCAGAAGCCACCGGTCAGGTTGAAGGTCGACTGCTTCGGAAAATCGAACGTGAGCGGCATGCCGCTAAGCAGGTAGGCCAGCACCGGCAGGCCGACGATAAGCGTGACCGATGTCCAGAAGACCGGAAATTGCTGACCGGTCGCCTTCTGCCGCTGTCGCGCCCTGTGGGCGACGAACCAGGCCATTGCAATGGCGAGCAGCAGTGCGACGCCGATCAGCCAGGAGCCATCCCCCCAAACGGCGCGCGGAAAATAGAAGCCGCGCTGGTTGAGGAAGGAGCCGAAAGGCAGGTGGATGCTCTCGCGTGGCGGCGGCAGCACGGCCAGCACGCCGGAATACCAGAAGAAGATGACCAGCAGCGGCGGGATGTTGCGGAATATCTCGACATAGACGGTGCAGATCTTGCGGATCAGCCAGTTCTGCGACAGGCGGCCGATGCCGATGGCGAAGCCCACGATGGTCGCAAGCACGATGCCGGCGACGGCAACGATGATCGTGTTGAGCAAACCGACGACCAGCGCGCGGAAATAGGTCGAGTCAGACGTATAAGCGATCGGCGTGTCGGAAATGTCGAAGCCGGCCCTGCTTCTGAGGAATTGGAAGCCTGAAGCGATGTGCAGGCGCTGAAGGTTCTCGATGACGTTGTTGACGATCCACCAGATCGAGCCAAAGAGGAGGATCACGACCAGCGTCTGAAAGAACAGGCTGCGTATTCTCGGGTCATTGATGAAGGAGCCGCGACTCGGCTCCCCGCGAAGAATTTCCTGCGAAGCCATGGACCGTCCCCTGGAAAGAGAAACCGGGAGGCAGACGATCTGCCTCCCGGATCACGTTTCAATCAGCGGATCGGCGGACCGTATTGCAGGCCGCCCTTGGTCCACAGCGCGTTGATGCCGCGCGCGATCTTGAGCGGGCTGCCCGAGCCGACATTGCGCTCGAACATTTCGCCGTAATTGCCGACCGCCTTGACGATGTTGACAACGAAGTCGTTGGAGAGGCCGAGATCGGCACCGTATTTGCCGTCGGGTTCAGTGCCGAGAAGGCGCTGGATGTTCGGGTCGGTCGACGTCTTCATCTCGTCGACATTGGCCTGCGTGATGCCGGCTTCCTCGGCGTTGAGCAGCGCAAAATAGGTCCAGCGCGCGATATGCGCCCACTGGTCGTCGCCCTGGCGCACGGCCGGGCCGAGCGGCTCTTTGGAGATGATCTCAGGCAGCACGACATGGTCGGCCGGCGAGGAGAGCGTCAGACGGATGCCATAGAGGCCGGACTGATCGGTGGTGTAAGCATCGCAGCGGCCGGCGTCATAGGCGGCGTTGACCTCTTCGAGCTTCTCGAACACGACGGGGTTGTACTCCATCTTGTTCTTCTTGAAGTAGTCGGCGAGGTTGAGCTCGGTTGTGGTGCCGCTCTGCACGCAGACGGCCGCGCCAGAAAGCTGCAGCGCTGAGTTCACGCCGGGCAGCTTCTTGGCGTTGATCATGAAGCCCTGACCGTCATAGTAGGTGATGCCGACAAAATCGAGGCCGAGCGCGCTGTCGCGGTTGCTGGTCCAGGTGGTGTTGCGCGACAGGATGTCGATCTCGCCTGACTGCAGGGCGGTGAAACGCTCCTTGGCGCTGAGCGGCGTGAACTTGACCTTGGAGCCGTCACCGAAGACAGCGGCCGCAACGGCGCGACAGAAGTCCGCGTCGATGCCCTTCCAGTCACCCTTGTCGTCCGGCGCCGAGAAGCCGGCGAGGCCGGTCGAGACGCCGCACTGGATAAAGCCCTTCTGCTTCACGGTATCGAGCGTGCCGGCCGAAGCGGCGGACGCCATGAACCCGAGCGCGGCGGCGCCAAGAATGCCGATTGCAATGTGTTTCATGACCCACAGACCCTTTTCTGTTACAGGCGCCCCTATCGCCAGGCGACGCTTGATCTTTTTTCGTTTGTGAACGCAGCTCCCACTTCAAGGCCCACTCCCGGACCCGCATCGGTTGCCGATGCGCTGCCTCCCATTCACGAAACGCATCGAAGGCGATTATTCCTGTGAGGTCAAGGGAAATGACCGATTCCAGAGAGGTTTGAAAAGCAATTGCCGCAAATGCCTGAATTACGGACAAGAGCACATGAAACCGGCAGGCGATGCGAACAAATCAGCCAAGTTGCGCCGCCGCGAATCGGTGGTCCGGCGCCAGAATCCGCAGCGGCAATAGCGGTGCTTTACTGGGCTTGCGCGCCTTTGCATTGGCCCAGCGGAAGATCGGCTTTTGGCGGGCTCGGCGCGGTTGCGCCGGCATTGCCGCCGCTTTATGGCTGGTCCGCTGACATCATTCGACAGGCGACGAACCATGGCTAGAAACGGCATCGAAATGGGCATCAACACGCTGCTTGCCCATTCGGGCAACAACCCGCACGACTATTTCGGCTTCGTCAACCCGCCGGTCGTGCATGCCTCGACGGTGCTCTATCCCGACGCCGCTTCGATGGCCAGGCGCAGCCAGAAATACACTTACGGCACGCGCGGCACGCCGACGATGGACGCGCTGACGCTCGCCGTCGATGCGCTGGAAGGCTCGGCCGGCACGATCGCGGTGCCTTCCGGGCTGGCGGCGGTGACGATACCACTACTCACCTTCCTTGCCGCCGGCGACCACCTGTTGATCGTCGACAGCGTCTACCACCCGACGCGCCACTTCGCTGATACGATGCTGAAGCGGCTCGGCGTCGAGGTCGAATACTACGAGCCGCGCATCGGCGCCGGCATCGCATCGCTGATCAAGCCGAACACAAAGGTGGTGTTCACCGAATCGCCGGGATCGAACACCTACGAGGTGCAGGACATCCCGGCTATCGCCAAGGCTGCGCATGCTGCCGGCGCTATCGTGATGATGGACAACACCTGGGCGACGCCGCTCTATTTCAAGCCGCTCGACCATGGCGTCGACATCTCGATCCATGCGGCGACGAAATATCCGGCCGGCCATTCCGACGTGCTGCTCGGCACGGTGTCGGCCAACGAGACCCATTGGAAGCAGCTTTATGATGGCTTCTGCACGCTCGGCTGCTGTTCGGGACCCGACGACATTTACCAGGTGCTGCGCGGCTTGCGCACGATGGGAGTGCGGCTCGACCATCACCGCAAGAGCGCGCTCGAGATCGCGGGCTGGCTGGAAGAGCAGCCCGGCGTCGCGCAGGTGCTGCACCCGGCTCTGGAAAGCCATCCCGACCATGCGCTCTGGAAGCGCGATTTCTGCGGCTCCAGCGGCATTTTCTCGATCGTGCTCAACGGCGGCGGGCAGAAGGCGCAGCACGCCTTCCTCGATGCGCTCAAGATCTTCGGTCTCGGCTATTCCTGGGGCGGCTATGAGAGCCTCGCCGTTCCGGTCTTCCTCGGCGACCGCATACTTGCCAGGGGTTCGTATGCCGGCTCGCTGATCCGGCTGCAGGTCGGGCTGGAAGATGTCGAGGACCTCAAGGCCGATATTCTGCGCGGGCTGGCAGCGGCAGCCGCGGCCGGGTGACAGGCTAATCGGCGCAAGATTCCGACCGGCAGACAAGCCTCGGTCGAAGAAGTAGCATTGCCGATGCTACACTCGGGAACCTTTTGTCGGCAGGCGCATCCAATCGCGGATGTAACGTTGCCGGGAGATCGGGGCGAGATGAGACAGCCTGCTATTGAAGCCGCCGAAATCGGTGCGGCCAGGGCCGGCGACATGGCATTGGTCAGACGGGCGCTTTCGCGCGATCCGGGTGCGTTCCGCACTATCATCAAGACGCACAACCAGCGGCTCTACCGCATCGCGCGCGGCGTCGTGGGCAACGACGCCGAGGCCGAAGACGTCGTGCAGGAGGCCTATATGCGCGCCTTCGCCAATCTCGGTGCCTTTCGCGGCGAGGCTTCGCTTTCCACCTGGCTGTCACGCATCGTCATCAACGAAGCGCTCGGCCGGCTGCGCAAGCGCAAGCGCGTCGTAGCGATGCCCGAAAACCCGGAGGCGCAGATCATCCGGTTTCCCTTGAACCAAAACGACTTGAATCCAGGTGACGATCCGGAGCGGACGATGGCGCAGCGGCAGATTCTGGGACTCGTCGAACGGGCGACCGACAGCCTTCCCGATGTCTATCGCACCGTCTTCGTAGCCCGTGTCATCGAGGGCCTGAGCATCGAGGAAACCGCCGAGCTTTTGGGTATCCGGCAGGAAACGGTGAAGACGAGGCTGCACCGGGCGCGTGCCCTCGTGCGCAAGGCGCTCGATGACGAGATCGGCCCGGTGCTGCTCGACGCCTTCCCCTTCGCCGGCCGGCGCTGCGATCGGCTGACACAGGCGGTGATGACAGGGCTCGGATTCGAGCACTGATTTCGGTCTTTTCCCGGGAACATTTCGTTCTCGCCCGCATCCAATGGCCGTCAACACCAGATGAGCCCAGGGCCATGCGCGCCGGGCGAAGGAGATATCATGTTCATGCGACCGACCGCCGCCCTCGCAGCCCTTTTCTTCGTCAGCACCGCGCCGCTGGCGCTAGCCGCCGAAAAGCCCACCGACCCGCAGATCGCCCACATCGCCTATACGGCCGACGCGATCGACATCGAAGCGGCCAAGCTGGCCATCAAGAAGTCCAAGAACAAGGCGGTCGTCGACTTCGCCAAGGACATGGCGCGCGACCATGAGGCGGTGAACAAGCAGGCGCTCGACCTGGTGAAGAAGCTGAAGGTCACCCCCGAGGACAATGACACCAGCAAGGCGCTGGCCAAGGCGGCGGAGGAAGAACGCGCCAAGCTGGCGAAGTTGAAAGGGGCTGCCTTCGACAAGGCCTATATCGACAACGAAGTCGCCTATCACAAGCAGGTCAACGGCGCGCTCGAAACCCTACTAATCCCATCGGCCAGCAATGCCGAACTGAAGAGCCTGCTGGAGACTGGTCTCAAGATCTTCCAGGGACACGAGCAGCATGCCGAACATGTCGCCGGCATGCTGAAATGAGATCGCTGCTTCTTGCCATGGCGCTGACGCTCATCGCTTCGCCGGCGCTTTCGACCACGATCAAGGTGACGATCGACAAGCTGGTCTTCTCGCCGGCAAGCATTCAGGCCAAGGTCGGCGATACGATCGAGTGGACGAACAACGATATTCTCGCCCACACCGCCACGGTCAAAGGCGGCTGGGATGTGATGATCCCGACAAAGTCGAAGGGCAAGGTCACGCTGAAGGCGGCGGGAGCGGTCGACTATTTCTGCCGCTTCCATCCCAACATGAAGGGCCGTATCGAGGTAGCCCCTTGATCCGACCTACCAATCGAGCGAGGCGCGCCGCGCCTCGCCCGATTTAGTTGTGGTCATGATCCTTTTGCCTGTGCCGGTGCGCGGCCTGCTTTGCCCGGTTGCCACAGGCGGCCATGCTGCACCAGCGGCGTCTGTGACCGCGCGTATGGTCGGCGAAAAGCAACGTCCAGGCGGAACCTTCACAAGCCTTCACATTGCCGATGGCGTGCAGGTCAACAGCGTGTGCCGGGACCGGTGATGACCGGCCGGCGACGCTCCTATCTCGAGCACTGGGCACCGCTGCACAAGATGAGCGTCAAGGATGCGGCGGCGAATTTTCCGAAAGAAGCCGGCATCGCCCGATATGGAGACCCGGAGGAGATCGCCGAGCTGATGGCCTGCCTCGTCTCGCCGCGGCACGCTGGATGACCGGCTCGACGCTGCGCATGGACGGCGGTGAGGTGAAGTCTGTCCGAAGGAGGACAATGCAATGATTGCCTGGGATCGCGTGACGCGCGCGCATATCTTGCGCGCGATAGAGGACTACGACCGGCTGGGGCCTGACCGATTTTTCGCCGAGCACGGCTTTGCGCCGACCACGACCTATGAATTGGCCTGGGAAGACCGTCTTTATCCACCAAAGGCGATCCTCGGCACCGCCTATGAGTTCGCTACGGGTGCGCGGCTAGCCTCTGGCGATTTCAAAGGGGGCAAGAGTGGTGCGGTGAAGGTGCTCGGCGCGCTGGGATTCAACGCCCGGCCAAAGCAAAGGTAGGGGTGGCCGGCGATTGCAGGGCCGATTCCGCAAACGGCCGTAACGCCTTGGCGCGATTGAGAAAGCCGAGGCCGCTGGCGGCATGTCCTACTCAGCTGGCGGCGCAATAATATTCTCCCAGGCTGCGAATATACGGATTGGTTTGGCTTCCAAATCCGTGGTTTCAACGGCATTGCGAGCAACGCAATTCCACCCCAATCGATCCAGGACCTGCCATGGCGTTCCGCCTCTTTGTTCCGATCCTAGCCGGCGCCACGCTGCGCGAACGGCTGATCGCCTGCATCGGTGCCGTGATCGGCATCGCGCTGACCGGCGTGATCAGCGGGCTTGCGATGGGCAAGGGCGCGGATGTAGCAATGCTGGTGGCGCCGATGGGTGCTTCGGCGGTGTTGCTCTTTGCCGTTCCCTCGAGCCCGTTGGCGCAGCCCTGGTCGATCATCGGCGGCAACACGATCTCGGCGCTGGTCGGCGTGACGGTGGCGCATTTTGTGCACGACACGGTGATCGCCTCTGGCCTTGCGGTGGCGCTGGCAATCGCCGCCATGTCATTCTCGCGCTCATTGCATCCGCCGGGCGGCGCAGCAGCGCTTACCGGCGTACTCGGGGGGCCGGCCATTGCCGCCGCTGGCTTCCTGTTTCCTTTTTTGCCGGTGGCGCTGAACTCAATCATATTGGTGACGCTCGGTTTTCTGTTCCACAAGCTGTCACGACGCAGCTATCCGCACGTGCATCAACCCGCGGGCGGCCACGGCACCGCCGACCGGCCGCCGGCCGAGCGTGTCGGTTTCCGGCCCGAGGATGTCGATGCGGCGCTGTCCGCGCTGGACGAGACTTTCGACATCGACCGCGACGACCTGGAGCGCCTGCTGCGCCAGGTCGAGTTGCAGGCGATGGTGCGCTCGCAGCGCACGCTCCTGTGCAAAGATATCATGTCCCGCGATGTGATCTCGGTGCCGGAAACCGCCTTGGCCGACGAAGCACGCAAACAGCTGATCGATCACAACATCCGCACTCTGCCGGTGGTCGACACGGACGGCAAACTCACCGGCGCGGTAGGCCTGCGCGAGCTGACGAGAGCCACCGATACGGTGAAAGGGGTGATGTCGAAGGCCGGCACCGCCTTACCCGACACGCCGGCGATGAGCCTGCTGCCCGTGCTGACCGACGGGCGCAGCCATGCCGTGGTGATCGTCGATAGCGAGCGGCATATACTCGGCCTGATCACTCAGACCGACATGCTGGCGGCAGCCGCGCGCGTACAGGCGCCGGCGCAGCTCAAAGCGGTGGCATAGTGCTGGACCAATCACCTGGCATGCCCCCGCTCGCCGTTCGATTGCGCTACCGCGCCGCTCGTCTTGTCCCGGCCGGCCGGGTGATATGCATCCATGTGCCGTCATAGATCGGCTTGCGTCGTTCCATCCAGGCACTCAGGCCTTCGCGCAGATCGGCCGTGGGAGCCATGCGCGCGAATTGCTCTGCCTCGACGAGCAGGCCTTCGGCGGTGCTCTGGTTGAGGCCGCGCGCGACAGCGGTGAGGATGCTCGCCACCGCCGCCTGCGAGTGGCTGACGATGCGCCGCGCGAGGTCGAGCGCGGCCGGCATCAACTGACCGTGCGGCACGACCTGATTGACGAGGCCGAGCTCCAGCGCCCGGGCGGGTGAGAACGCATCCCCGGTGAGCAGCAGCTCCAGCGCGCGCTTGCGGCCGGCCAGTCTCGGCAGGCGCTGCGTGCCGCCGAATGTCGGCGGCATGGCGAGTTTTATCTCGGGCTTTGCAAACAGCGCGCGATCATTGGCGATCGCCAGCGGCACCGCTTCGGTGATTTCGCAGCCGCCGCCAAAGGCGAGGCCGTTGACGGCGGCGATCACCGGCTTGCGGAAGGCCTCCAGCCGGGCCGTCAGGCGCTGGCCGCGCGCCACGAAATCGCGCAGCGCGACATCGGCGCCTTCGGCCACGCTCAACGAGAATTCACGGATATCGGCGCCGGCGGAGAAGGCGCGCTCCCCTGCCCCGGTAAGGATGACGGCGCGCACGCCATCGTCCGTCTCGATCAGGTCGAGAAGCGAAAGCAGCCGGTCGATCAGCGCGTAATTCAGCGCGTTCAGCTTGTCGGGGCGGTTGAGGGTGAGGATGACGACGTCGTCGCGCGTCTCGCTCAGTACAAGGTCGGTCATGACTTTTCCTTTCCGGCAGTTCGGCGGGATAGGAGCAGGCTTTCGATTGCTTGTATATTCACTAGTCAGTATACTACGAACATGAGCGAAAAGGCCAATCCCACCCGAAAGCGCCTCGTCGATGCGGCGACCAAGCTGTTCTATGCCGAAGGCATCGGCCGCGTCAGCGTCGATGCGGTGGCCGAAAAAGCGGGGCTCACCAAGCGCACGCTCTACTATCACTTCAAGAGCAAGGACGACCTGATCGCGGCCTATCTCGACGGCCGCGACCAGCCCAATCTCGAACAGATGGCCGGCTGGTTCGAGGCGTCGGAGGGCGGCGCGGATAAAAAGGTGGAAGCAATCTTCACCAACCTGGCGCGGGTGGCGCGCCACCCCAAATGGAAGGGCTGCGGCTTCCTGCGCACGGCGGCAGAGTTGGCCGCGACGCCGGGGCATCCGGCGGTGAAGGCTGGAGCGCGCCACAAGACCAATTTCGAAAAATGGCTGGCAAGCGCGCTTTCAAGCCACGATGTCGCCGAGGCGAAAATGCTGGCGCGCGAGATCGTGCTTCTGATGGACGGCGCCTTTTCCAGCATGCTGATCCATCACGACCCCGACTACGTCGCCGCCGCCGGCCACGCCGCCGCGACGCTGATACGGGCAAGGATGACGGGCAAAGGCTAAGCCGGATCGTAGCGCTCCCTGCGCTCCGAATAGAGCGGTCCGAAAGGACCGCATCCTCAGGACCAGGCCAGCCAGGCCGTACCGACCAGAAGCGTCACCAGCGTCAGCGGCAGGCCCACCTTGAAGAAGGCGGAGAAGGAAAGCTCCTTGCCGGCCGCCTTTGCCTGCTCGGCGACAATCAGATTGGCGACCGAGCCGAGCAGCGTGAAATTACCGGCAAGCGTCGAGCTCATTGCCACAACAAGCCAGGCGCGCTCCGGGTTTTCCAACCCAGGGATGAAGGGCCGGAGCGCCAGTACCGCCGGCACATTGCTCATGATGTTTGAAAGCACCGCGGTGAAGCCAGAGAGCCGCCAGACATCGTCGAGGCCGATGTTCTTCGCCCAAGCGATCATATCGGGCGTGAGCAGCGTGCGCTCGGCTCCGGCCACCACCACGAACAGCCCGGCGAACATGAAGAGCAGCGGCCCGTCGATCTCGCGGTAGATGCGCCGCGGCTTGATTGCCCGGGTGACCAGCAGGAAGGCGCCGGCAATCAGTGCTGCCTTGGCGACGGGAACGCCGGCAAAGAAGGCGAGCGCCAGCAGCACGCAGACGATGGTGGCCTTCAACACCTGCCCGGGCAGCATGCGGCCGCGATAGACTTCCGGGCTGAGTTCGGCGGGGCGGGAGAATTCGGTGCGGTAGACGATGCGCACGATGACGATGACGCAGAGCAGGCCGAACAGCGCCACCGGCGCGAGCGCCAGCGTGAAAGCCGGATAAGAAATGCCAGACAGCGCGCCGATCACCATGTTCTGCGGATTGCCCGTGATGGTGGCGACGCTGCCGCAGTTCGAGGCCGTGCAGGTGGCGATGAGGTAAGGCACCGGGTTGCGGTTGATGACCCGTGTGACGTGGACGACGATCGGCGCCATCACCAGGCAGATCGCGTCGTTGACCAGGAAGGCCGAGAGCAAGCCGGTCAACAGCGTCACCATCACCAAAAGCATGAAGGGCGCATGGGCATGCTCGATGGCAAAGCCGCCGAGCGCCCGAAACGCGCCCGAGACCTTCAGATGCGCCACGACGATCATCATGCCGAGCAGCAACGTGATGGTGTCGAAATTGATGGCTTTGTAGGCATCATCGATGCCGATCGCGCCGATGGCGATCATGGCGGCGCCGCCCAGCAGCGCAATGCCGGCGCGGTCGAGGCGCAGGCCCGGGATACGGCCGACGGCGACGCCAGCATAGGTGAGCACGAGGATGAAAAGCGCGCCGGCGCCAGTCCAAGTCATTGCAAGAAGGTTCCCGTTGCCTGCCCTGCCCCCGCCAGAATCCGTCGACGCATCGGGCGGCACCACATTTAACAAGGCCAGCGCAAAGGGAAAGCGCGCAAGCGCATGAAAGCCTTGTCCCGCTTTCATGCCTTTCACGTTCATAAACCCTAATGTAAAGAATAGTGAATTAACATATGTGACCGATATCCAGGCGTTGGGGACTAAACGGATGAATACGGTCGTTGAAGCGGAACATCGCGTCCCGCCACGGGAGGAATTGATGCGTCCGCAGGAATGCTCCCGTTGTCATGGGGCCAAGAAAGTTTTCGTTTGCGCGCGCTGGCTGAGCTCAAATGGCCATTGCTGCCCAGGAGGCACGCATCGGCTGAGTTGTCCTGGACACAGCATTGTCTGCCTCGAATGCAGCGGACGCCAGAGCTAACGAGATCCGTGGAGGAGTGCCGGTCGACCGCCAAACGCAGCCGCGGCGGAATCTTCCTTTTGGCATCGGCTGAGCACGCTGTCGTTAAAGTTTGACGTAGCCAGACCTGGCTAACTTGCTGCATTCATTGCCTGATGGACTTGGCTATTGCCTTGCGCTTTGCCGCCGCCTACGACTTGGCGAATTTCATGATTTCCTCAGGGCTGACAAAGCAATGATCGTCCGACTGCGACGCGCCCTGCGATGGCAAGCGCTTCCGCTCCTTGCCGGCTTTGCCACTGTCGCACTGATCATTGGCGCACGCGCCATCCTCGCCGAAGCGCAGATCGCGGATCGCGACGCCAGCCGCGAAGCGTTCGAAGCCCAGCAGTTGCTATCGAGCCTGCTATCGCTCGCCCAGGACGCCGAGACCGGCCAGCGCGGCTATCTGCTGACAGGCGAGAAGAACTACCTGCTGCCATATCAGCATGCGGTCGATGCGCTGCCGGCGCTGCTCAGGCGCATCGACGAGATGTTTCCGGCCGCCAGCGACAGGGCGCAGCAGGCCGTCGGCATCAAAGATGCGATTACCCGCAAGCAGGCCGAACTCGCGGACACGATCAGGCTCTACGACACGGGCAACACGGCCAAGGCCCTGGACATCGTGCGCGGCGGCCGAGGCAAGCTGGATATGGACCAGATCCGCGCCAATATCGACGCAATCCGGCGCATCGACGGCGCGAGCCTCGCTTCCCGCGCGGAGCGCATGGAGCAAATCGAAGGCTGGTTGCGCGCCGGCTCGTTCGCCGCGCTGCTGGGCATCTTCCTGCTCGGCATCTACACGATCCGCCAATCCAGCCGCCGCTTCCACGAGGTGGCTACGGCGCAAGACGCCTTGAGCGCGAAGAACGCTGCGCTGCTCAACGAGATCGAGACGCGTGAAAAAGCGGAGTCGCAACTTCGCCAGGTGCAGAAGATGGAAGCGGTTGGCCAGCTCACGGGCGGCATCGCGCATGATTTCAACAATATGCTGGCCGTTATCACCAGCGCCATGAACATCGCGCAGCGCAAGCTAGCTCGCGGCGAACATGACGTGCAGAGCTTCGTCGAGGCGGCCGCCGACGCGGCGGCGCGCGCCGCCAATCTCACGGCCAGGCTGCTTGCCTTTTCCAGGCAGCAGCCACTGGCGCCACAGATCGTCGACGCCAATCGCCTCGTCGCCGGCATGTCGGACCTTTTGCGCCGCGCGCTCGGCCATGCGGTCGAGATCGAAACGGTGCTGGCGGGCGGACTCTGGAAAACGCATGCCGACCCGAGCCAGGTCGAGAACGCGATCATCAACCTGGCGGTCAACGCGCGCGACGCGATGGACGAAAAGGGCAAGCTCACCATCGAGACGGCCAATTGCTATCTCGATGAAGCCTATGCGGTGGGGCATCCGGAGGTGAAGGCTGGCCAGTATGTCATGATCGCGGTGACCGACACCGGCGCTGGCATGTCACCCGACATCATGGCCAAGGCTTTCGAGCCGTTCTTCACCACCAAGCCTGCAACCAAGGGAACGGGGCTCGGGCTCAGCCAAGTGTTCGGCTTCGTCAAGCAATCGGGCGGACACGTCAAAATCTATTCGGAGCCCGGCGAAGGCACGACGATCAAGATCTATCTTCCACGTTTCACAGGCCCGGAAGAGACGGCAGCGCCGCCAAAAGCAAGTGGCAGGAGCGATGTCCCGGCCACCGAAACCGTCCTGCTCGTCGAGGATGACGCCCGCGTGCGCTTTTCGACGGCCGCTACGCTGCTGGAGCTCGGCTACACGGTCGTCGAGGCCGCCAGCGGTGAGGAGGCGCTGCGCACGCTCGCCGAGAATGCGGCCATCGCACTGATGCTGACGGATATCGTTATGCCGGGCATGAACGGCCGTCAGTTGGCCGAACAGGCACGCGGGCATTCCCAATCGCTGAAAGTGGTGTTCATGACCGGCTTCACCCGCAACGCGGTCGTGCACAATGGCGTGCTCGACCACGATGTGCACTTCATCGCCAAGCCGTTCACGCTGGAACAACTGGCGGCGAAGCTGAGGGATGCGCTGGCTTGATTGCTGGGCGGCTATCAGATCCGTCCGAGCACAACCAGAATGATGACAATGACAAGAACCAGCCCCAGACCACCGCCGCCATAGTAGCCCGTGCCGTAGAACGGCCCGCCGCCCAAGCCACTGAAGCCGCCCAGCAGGGCAAGGATAAGAATGATTATAAGAATTGTGCCGAGGCCCATGGACTTTTCCTCTTTCTGAAGCGCGAACCCAGCGCCGTTATGACCAAGTCAACTCGCAAGCGGCACGCATGTTCCGCTCACCTCCGGGCCGATGCTATTCAGGACTGGCCGAGTGAGCCGACACCATTGGCTGCCCGGGGTTGGCCTCAAGTTTGATGGGAACCAAAAACATAAGCGCGATGGCGATCGCGATCGAGGCGATAACGGTAGCGGTGCTGAATACGTCTTTCACGTTCCCATCCTTTAATATTCAAAGATGCTGAACAACGCCTTCGCCAAGTCTCCTGTTCCACTTGACCTTCGTGGAACCATTCTCCCGTCCGCAACGTTTGAGGCAGCCCGATCTGGGCAACCTTGGGATAAAACGGAGGCAGGCATATGGGCGCATCGGTTCTCATCGGCATATTGATCACCTTCCTGGTGGTGATCCTGGTGCTCTACCTTGTGCAACGGCTGCCGCTCGATGCCCGCGCGCGGCAGATCGCGCAGATCATCGTCATCATCATCGGCATCATTTCGCTGCTCAAATATCTTGCGGTGCTCTAGGCGGTGGTGACGATTTAACTATTTGAGCCAGATGGCGATAGCGGCGAGTTTGACGAAGCCCATGAAGTTGGCG